>CAZPZJ010000119.1:0-11110 GCA_964591055.1 uncultured Leptospiraceae bacterium | reverse complement strand
CGGGTGAGATTTTCGGGGAGGAGCGCCTTAAAAGCTGCATCATGGCGAACATCGGGAAACCGGTCAAGGACATCATCCAGGCGGCGATGGAAACTCTTTCATCGCACTCGGGGCGCGCCGAAGCCAATGACGACATCACGGTGATCGGGATTGAGGGAACACGCTGATTATCCATACGCTTCCCTGTTTCAGGGTGCATTCACTTCTGACGGAAAATCCTTTATCATGCCGGAGACATTCATGATCGTGACCTGAAGAGCTGGTCCTTCCCGGTGAAAACATCCTCTCCGGGGGACATGCAAATACGACGTTTATTATTGTCCCCCCCGATATGTGTGCAAAATCTTCCGAAGAATCATTCGTAGTAAAATATGTCCCCATTGACAAATTGGCCGGATGCCTGCAACAGTTATAAAATTTTCAGGCGATACCGGATGAAACTTTCAAAATACATAATACCCGTTATTGTCATGTTTCAGGTCAACGCATATGAAAGGGGATATGATGGAAAACTGAAGATGCTGAAGGCAGGATTGCTGTTTTTCACAGCGGCGGATGGGGTGTTAACACGCCGGTGCGAGGCTGGAGCTCCTATACCGCGAATGGAAATTACGGTTTCACATACAGCCCTGACTGTAAATACGTTGCATATTCTTACTATTCAACTCTGGAAGTTGCGCCTGGGGATGCAACTACTCTGGACGGGGTCGGGGCCGTATGGTCTCTGTCATTACCCGCTACCTGTTATCCGGCATGGGAGCCAAGTGGCGAGTATATCTATTACAACAACAATGGAATATGGCGCATACGGGTTGACGGAACAGGGAACGAATGCGTGGTTTCGGACAGCACTTTCAGTTTTCCGCAGGTTCAGGGGAAGTCAAGATAATGTGCGATGAAAATGCCGGGGCTTCCCCTCAAACCTCTCCTCCCGGGATGGGCGTCGTTATCGAAACCAGTTTCGTAAACACGGCAATCCTCCTTTAAATAGTCCCTTTCAGCAAGCTCTGACATCATCAACATCAAACAGCATATCTGAATTCCGCCACGGCGGCGGATCATGGAAAATTACGCCCCTCAGACATTCGCGCACCTGTACCCTTCAGGGCAAATCTGTGCAAGCAAGGAGCCGAACGCAACCCGCAGTTCGCCCCGAAGGAGAACGTCGCATACATCATCGAATTGAGCAGGGTCCTTTAAAAAATCCTCTTCAAGCTTCCGGAAGTTTTAAACTCAAGTTTGGAGAAAACTCTATTGAAATTATCAGTAAAGACATTCACTTCGTTTTAAAACTGGGATATTGTGTGTTTACACCTGAACCAAAATTGTTTGTCAGCATGACATATGTATTCGAATCAATCCATCTGTAAATATTGAAACAGATCTAGGTGACTGTGGTCTCGGCTGCGAAGAAGATTGAATTGCCGTCAGGTGAAACAGCCACATGCCCGCGAGCGCTAAAGGCTGTAACCGCTGTTAAAATTCATATTTTCACACTATTCCGTGCTCCGTTAAAAAAGATATATTGCACTTATCCCTGCCGTAAAGAACTGAAAAAAGTTTGTGTTTTCAACTATTACAGCGTAATCTGATACGAGCGATACGCGGCAATTATGCGCCATCATGTACACCAATCCCAAACCACCCCTTGACATAAAGTCAAAGGACGTCTTTGTTTCATACTCTGCCGTTTCGAAATAGGATATATTATCCGGGTCCTGCCTGAGTATGACCGCTGAACCGCCGGCTGCGATCCGGGCCTGACAATAAAACCTGTTGTCCAACATAAACCTGTAACCGCCCGATGCAAGCAATGGAATGATTGTCAGGCTCTGAGTCATCTCTTCTATGCCGTCAAAGTATAAAACTCCAAAAAGCAGGCCTGGTTCAAAGCGCCCACAATTATACGTCACTCCGGTTGTCGCCCCGTATCCTATCCGTGATATTTTATCAAGTCGGCCGACGGGTACCGCGACTTCCGGACCTGCGTAAAATTTAAATCGTGAATGGTAATTGGCATAAAAGTCCTGCGATAGAAGGGCTGATGAAGAGAAGAGAATAATTAAAAACGCAATAACCGGTTTATGCATATTTTACTCCTTCAAAAACTCCCCGTGATCATGGAAAACCCGCAATGATTTTGTTGTGCAACGGTAATTGAATATCCGGTATTGTATCAACTCAGGGAAAGATTGCACCCATTATTAGTTGACTCTTTATCTTTATTGAGCCTTATCTTTGCACATATACCTGTCCATAGAAAATAAAAAAACCTGAAGCTTTTCTTTGTAGTTTTCTCAACACCCTATATACCAATATAGTTGCCTTAAATAAAACGGTTTGTGATTGAAACAGTGCCTGGTGGATTATTGTCAAACATGCAGGCGCCCCCCCTTTCCCCGCAAACCGCTCCTCCCGGGACGGACACTGTTGCCGGAACCTGTTCCATAAACACGGCACTTCTCTGTAAAAAAGTACATCGCAGGAGGCCTTAAATGTTTGTTTTCGATCCTGCTTTAACAATCAGCATATATGATCATACACTATGAAGGTGGATGGCATTCACATCCCGCTTGGCAGGGAAGGAGAGGAAGCCGCACACTGCATCGCGATGAATCTGTTATGACGCATCATAAACATCCGGCCGGCCTCCGGGCAATATTGCCGTGAACGGCCCATGCGGCAGAGTGTTCCCCGGGTGTTGCAGATCGGGCGCAATCCTGCAGGAAATGTTGTTGACACCGGGGATGGCAGGTTACTTGTAAGCAAGCAGTCTGCGGTTTGTAATCACTGCGTGGAGGAATCGGATGATGGACTGGTGGTGTACCAGGAATCGGGCATTCCGGGCCATGCGAATAGCGTTAGCGCTGCTTCTTGCGCAAATACTGACCGCAGGCTGCACACAGAGCGATCTCTATACGCTCGTGAAAGACGGCGTGCCGGTGATAAACGCGGTGGCGAACAACGATGACGCCACGGCGACAATTTACATCCGCGCCACCGCCGGGGGATACTACGCCGAGTACCAGACGCCGGTACCGGCCTCGTCGGCAAACATTCTGCACGTGACCGAGAATGGCGATGTGCTCATCGCCGATTCGGGGACCAACATCTATATCCGCGACGCCGATGACAATGGTTCGTGGACAACCACCTCGATGGCATTCACCGCGACGTTTATCACGTCGCGGGGACACGACATTTACCTGATAGAAACTTCCCCATATTACGAGGTCTATTTCTACAGCCGGTCTTCCAAAAGCTGGTCGCTGTACAAAACGCTGACCTTTCCGCCGTCAAGCGTGGCCGTACGGGACGGGCGCGTATACCTTACCGAATCATCGGCCGGGACTATCAGCATTTACGACATGGATTCAGGCGAGCAGGTATTCCCATCCTTTTCTCAGGGGCCCGGGGCGACCCTGCGCCCGCTTTTTCTTGTGGGTGACAATTATTACACAGGCTATATCTCCACCGACGTCATCAGGATGTATACCGACGGCGTCCTGACGGCCTACTTTTCGCAGACCGGGCTGGCGGGCAACAGGTTCGCCATATCCGGCGGTGAGGTTTTCGCAAGCGCCTATAACGGCACATCGAACATGGTGCTTTACCGGATGTCCGGATCGACGTTCACGCTTGAATACACCTTCAACACGAGCACGGCCTACTCCATTCTTATCGACACCCTCGGGCCTGATACCATCGCCGTCGGAATGAGCGAAAGCATGACCGATGACGGGCTTTACATTTACAACCACAGGGAAAAGTCGATGCGGCAGCTATCGAGCCGGGGCATCCGCCAGATGCAGGTCCGATAGGGACATGGCGTTTCATGGAGCGGGCTGAATTATTTTCTCCTCAAACAGGGCCGCAAATGCATTCATGGCCCCTCCGTGTTCCATGATTTTCCCATCCGCGATTGAATCGGCATCCACCCCGGGAGTTGACGAATCGGCTCGTATTAATATGCAGGGACTTCCTCCCTTTCCCGGAAACAACTCCCCCAAGGACGTACATCGTTACCGGAACTCCTTCCATGAACGCGACATCCAACCTGTAAAAAAGCCCCTCGCAGGGGGCCTAACATTTTCGCATATCGCCGATCGCAACGAACTTTAAAATCAGACTAAGATCATTTACCCCCACTGCGTAGGGACAGCAATTCTTCAAAGCGTAGATAGCGGTGGCGCGTATTGTGCCCCACCACATCCGTGCCGGTACGGGTCACCTTGTAGTATTTATCATGCTGAGGATGATAACGCGAGGGCGCTTTCGATTCGGCCATGTCAAAATTGCTCCTGTCCTTCAGGCTTGAAGGATTTCTGGAATAGCGCACTTCGGTTACCCGGCCCCACTCCTCAAACTCCTCATCGACGAGCACCACATTGGCCCCCAGCCGTCGCGCTTCCCGGACAAGGAGCTCAACGAACGGCTTGCCGCTATGTGATACCGAGCCACGGGCCACCAGGATGTGCCGCGGATCCTCGAGCATCGAATCGCTGTTCAGGCGCAGGTAAGAGATATCAGGCAGGTACAACGACCAGTTAACCGTCTTCATGTTGAACAATCGGGAAAGCAAACGATCCTCCGCCGCGATGGACTCTATATTATCTAAACACGTATCGGTCATTCGAGTGACCATCTGCCCGCCCTGAAAGACTTCGCCAAAGATGTAGCGCTGGCCCCTTGCTGACGGATTATACGGTGTCCAGCGTTCATGACGCGTGCCACGGAATCGGGAGTGGTAGTACACGTAGACCGGTGCGGTACCGGGCAGGGCAGGCATTTCCCTGATCCGCTCGATGGCATTGAGCCGCAGGTAGCTCCTGGAACAACCGGATGTGAAGAATGAGACAATGGCCGGAAGGATGATCATTGCGGCGAGGCGCCTTTTTATGATCATATCGATACCACCATAATTAATGTATTAAATCGATCCACAACGTACCAGAAATTTCCTTGAAACTCGATGGAAGTATTAACCCCCTGATCCCGGAGCATCCCTTCCAAAATCCTTCCCGGGAGACCTTGAAACATGCACCACCGCCCAAAAACGGAATGTATTCAACAACGATCAAAATAACTCGCTTCTGCAATACATGAATGTTTATCCATCGCAGACTTTCAAAAATCAACTCCTTTCTGAATACCGCCTTAGAAATTTAAAAAACCGCATTCTGGCTCGGGCATGCGTGGCTAAAACACGAAACGGCCGCGGTACAGGTGATCCTCGTCGCATTGGTTTTCACTATGAGCCGGGCAGGTCCGCCTACTGCCGGGCGCGCGCAAAAAAAACAGGGGCTTGCCCCTGTTTTTTTCACGGCGGCTCCTGCACGCGCCGCTACCCTGCTTTCATGTCAGGCCCGTTACCGCTTGAGGTTGATCAGCTCCTGCAGCATCTGGTCCGAGGTGGTGATGGTCCTGGAGTTGGCCTGGAATCCGCGCTGGGTGATGATCATATCGGTGAACTGGTCAGAGAGGTCCACGTTGGACATTTCCAGCGTGCCCGCGACAATCTTGCCTCTGCCCGCGCTGTTGGCGGACCCGATGTTGGCCTCGCCCGAGTTGTTGGACGCCTGGAACAGGTTTTCGCCGTTTGCGGTGAGTCCCTGCGGATTGGTAAACACCGCCATACCGACCTGGGCCAGCGCCTGCCGCACGCCGTTGGAGTACACGCCCGTGATTACGCCGGAATCGTCTATGTTGAATGATTCCATGTAGCCCATCCCGTACCCGTCCTGCTCAACCGCGCGCGTGGTCGACTGTGAGGAAAACTGCGTGATCCCCTCGAGGACGCCCGCATTGCCGAGATCAAGCCTTATGGAGCGAACGTTGGGATCGCCGGCGATACGGAAGTTTACGTTGGCTGAAAGCGTCCCCTGATTGCGCTCATCCGGCCCCGCGTCGTCGGCCACGGAAATCAGGCGGCCTTCCGGCGAGAAGCGCAGGTTGATGCGCGTGGAGGTGTTCGCCTGGTTGGGCTGGTTGGCGCCCGCCGGCACGTCTATGGTCACGGGCCCCTGAGTGTTGCTCACCGCAGCCGACGCGGTCCACTGGTTGGGACCTGTCTTCCAGAGAGTCATGGTAAGCCGGTGCGTATCGCCAAGGTTGTCGTACACGTCGATGTTGGTGGTCACCGCGGCCGCAGCCCGCATCGTGCCGGTTGCATTCGGCGGAACCACCGGCATGCGGGCGTCCAGGTTTGACTGGTAGCGGACGAACGACGTCTCCCGCGCCTCGACCTTGCTGTAAATGGGGATCACTATGTCATCGGGCGTTCCGGAGGTGTTCACCGTCATTCGCCCCGTCTCGTCCCTTGTCGCCATCCAGCCCTGCACCTTGAGCCCGTTGGAGGGGCTGACGAGCGTGCCGTCACGGTCAAGGGCGAAGTTGCCCGCGCGGGTGTAAAACGTCCGGTCGCCGTTTGACACCATGAAAAAACCGTCCCCCGAAATCGCCATGTCGGTCTGGTTGCCCGTGGTCTGCAGGCTCCCCTGTGTGAACAGCCGGTCGATGGAGGCGATGGTCATGCCCAGACCCACCTGCTTGGGATTGACTCCTCCAATGTTCTCCTGGGGACGCGCCGCGCCCGCGATCGTCTGCGAGAGCATGTCCTGGAAAGTCACGCGGCTCGCCTTGAACCCGTTGGTGTTCACGTTGGAGATGTTGTTTCCGATGACGTCCATCCTTGTCTGATGGTTTTTCAATCCGGAAACCCCTGCAAAAAGTGATCGCATCATGGCGTGTAAGCTCCTGTAACCTTAAATTTGCCTGTTCCCCAGGCGCGCGTTACGATCTGATTATTACGGCCGTCCGGTTTGCCCCTGCGGCTGTTCCGCGGGCTGGCCCGCAGGGTACACTGCGTTCACATCGGAGAGCTGCAGCTCTCTGTTGTTGACGATGAGCCGCACATTCCCGTTGCGGTATGATATCCTGGACACGACACCGTCCACCGCCTCGCCGGTGGAGCTGATCACGGCCTCCACCCTTCTGCCCAGAAGGGCGAAGGCTTCGGTGGCCTTGTTGGAATTCTGAAGGTTCTGGATCGCCTCGTTCATATTGGTCATCTGCTCGAGCGACGAAAACTGCGCCATCTGGGAGATGAATTCCCGGTCCTGCATGGGCTGTGTGGGGTCCTGGTGGCGAAGCTCGGTGACAAGCAGCCGTAGAAACGAGTTCCTCCCCAGCTCGCCGCGGGCGGTTCCGTCGGGGCGGCGAAGCCTGGTGTTGACTTCCTGCGTCCTGCGCTCGGCCTCGCGGGTTTCGCTCGGCGACATCGTCGTGTTGACTTCCATCAAGTCCTCCTATGCGATCACGTCGATCGAGCTGTCGTACAGCTTCATCGCGTTGGCGGTATATTCGCGCTCCTCGTCGCGCGTGAAATCCCTGAAGGATCCCGTCCCGGAATTCATCTCATCGGACTGCGAAAATCTCCGGTGCTCGTCCCTGACATTCACCTGGAAATCCCCCACGGCGATTCCCGCTTCCTCAAGCTTCCCGCGCATGGAGTCAAGGTTTTCCATGAGCGCGTCCCTCGCCTCGCGCGACTCCACCAGAAAGCGGCCGCTGATCACCCCGTCCTCAAGTCCCAGGTTCACCGTCACCCGCCCGAGCGATTCCGGGTTGAGGCTCATGCTGAAGCTTCCGTTGCGCGAGTCGCGCACCACCACCCGCGCGTTGTCGAGCAGTGACTCAAGCTGACGGCTGAAATCGCCGCCGCGAAGCGCGTTCTGCGCCCCCGCCTGCACCTGACGCGGCGAAGATGTCTCGGCGCGAAACTGGTGGGAGTTCATCCCCTGCTCGCCGCCGTCCTGCCGAGCCTCGCCGCCTGCACTTCGGGTGCTGTCCACTGCGAACTGCACCCGCTCCACGGAAGCCGGTGTCCGCGTTTCCACGTCCGCGGTTTTTTCAGCGGCGCGCACGCCGGACTGCGCCGCACGCCGCGGCATCGATTCCGCCAGCAGATTCACTTCCCTCTTCAGATCGGATATGAGCCCGGTGAGAACTCGCCGTTCCCCGGGTTTGGAAAGCGCGCGCTCGATGTTTTGCAGGAGCGCGTCAAGCCTGCCTTTCGACGCGTTTGACCGCTGAGCGCCGCCGGTATTGTTTTCAGGCTTCGCAAGGAGCTCCCTGAGCTCGCCAAGGACATGCTTCAACTCGCGGATATGCTCACCCTGCCTGGGCATACGCTCAATCGAGGACAGCAGACGGCGCGCACTGGCGGCGATATCGGGAATGGGTGGAGTTGCGGGATTTTCCTTGCGAACGTGCGGAGCAGCCAGCGCGGACGCCTGAAGCGCGTCTTCAACCCGTTTCCCCGTCTCTTTCGTATCCCTGTCCTGTACGCGCTCCTGTCCCGCACCGGCCTTGCCATCCATGGCCGGATTGGATTCACCCTTCCCCGTGTCATCGCGACTGTGTTCGCGGGGATTGTCGGGACGGGCATGATTTTCCTGCTTGTCGCTGATTTCGGGGCGTGGCGATCCGCTGTCCGGGGCGCCTTCAAGTTCGCCCCGCATCCAGGCCGGATCCGCGGATTGGCTGTCCAGCGGATTTACGTGTTCGTGCGCGGGAAATTCAGGAGGCCGGATGTTGTCATTGCCTGTTTCGCGGGCGTTTTCCGCATCGATCTGCCGCCGCAGAACGCCGGCAAACGCGTCGCCGGGAACCTGCCGATCCGTTGCGGACGGCGCATTGCGCACCGGGAAAAGCGCGTGGTCGCTGAACAACTGCATGATGTGCGGCTGCGGTACTGGTGCCATATCCCTACCCGGACACGTTTTTATCACACGAGCGTTTTGGCCCGGCGTAACGCCCCGTTGCCTCGCTCACAGTAATTATCGATTTTACCCGATAGTTCCTGAATAAAAAATTAAGGCTTCTCCGGACGGAGTTGCGCTCCGGGATGGTTATTTATTGAGCATAACGGGGCAAAATGGCCATCATGACGGTTGATACGACATAATACAGATACATGTGGACATCTCGGGGAGGGGTGAAAGGGTTTATGAGCAGCAATCGGTTTTGACGCCCAGATCGAAACGAAGGGTGATGCTGTTTCCTTTCTGGTTCCAGAAGGCTTTTGAATACTGCTTGATCAGGGGAATTCCATGTCCGCGGGGCCGGAGGGGATGGGCCGGCCTGCCGGTGAAGACAATGTCGGTATCAAATCCGTCACCCGCGTCCTCAATGGTGATGGAGATGTAATTATAATTGAACACGGCCAGTATGCGCACCGGGGCGCCCGGGTTCCAGTTGTTACCATGTTCCATGGCGTTGGTCAGCGCTTCATCCATCGCAAGCCGGCAGCCATATTCATCGAATGGGTCCGACTCGACAAATTCCCTCAACTTGTCCATGAAAACAGACAGCACAAGGTTTTTCGACTCGATGCCGGTCGGGATCTCCGCGTTGAACATGATGATTCCGTTTTTTACACTGTACACTGGTATTCCCTCTCCCGGCTGCTGAATGCCCGGTTTACCGCTTCTGCGGCCCTCTTCGCCACCGACTCTGCTCCTACCATGTAGTATAGCCCGCTTTTTTGGTGCAACAAGATTATGCTGTGATGCGATGAATTTCCCATCAGAACATTTTTTTATTGCCAACAGCACGCTGCATCATGAACTATTCACCCGCGGGCGGCAATCGGATTTATTGCCGGATCAAGCCGCGCCAGTCCGCCATTTTCAATACAATGCGCTGAACGTTATCGCCACTATGATTTTAAAGCCCACACAGGAAAACCTCGAAGCCGCCGCGCGCGCGATAGCAGGCGGAGACCTTGTCGCGTTCCCCACGGAAACCGTCTACGGCCTGGGCGCCGACGCCATGAATCCGACCGCCGTGGCGAAAATTTTCGAGGCGAAACGAAGGCCCTTTTTCGATCCCCTGATCGTCCATGTTCCCGAGCCTTCATGGCTGGAGCGCCTGGCGGCGGACATTCCCGCCGGCGCGTACGCACTCATTGAACGCTTCTGGCCGGGCCCCCTGACCATCGTGTTCCGGAAGAAACAAGCCGTGCCCGACATCGTCACCGCCGGGCTGGCCACGGTGGCGGTGAGGATGCCCTCGCACCCGGCCGCGCGCGAGATGATCCGCCTGGCCGGCACGCCCGTCGCGGCCCCGAGCGCCAATCCCTTCGGCTACCTCAGCCCCACCACCGCCGAACATGTGCGCCGCCAGCTTGCCGGCGCCGTGGATATCATCATCGACGGCGGCCCCTGCCCGGTGGGAGTGGAATCCACAATCATCAGGATCGAGCCGGACAGGACGCTGATTCTGAGGCATGGAGGCGTTACGGCCGAGGAGATCGCAGCGATCGCGGGACCTGTGGAAAGCGCGCCGGACAGCGCCACTCCCGAAACGCCCGGCCGCCTTCCCTCCCACTACGCGCCGAGGACGCCGGTCACGCTGGTGCGCTCACCGGGCGATGCGCCGGGCGGCAACACCGGTCTCCTGACGCTTGCCCCCCCGGTCATCCCCTCGAAGTGCCGGCTTGTGACGGTGCTCTCGCTGAGCGGCGATCTGCGCGAAGCTGCGGCCAGGCTCTTTGAGGCCCTTCACGACATGGACGGCGCGGGACTTGACCGCATCTACGCTGTCGAGGTGCCGGAGCGGGGGCTTGGCGCGGCCATCATGGACCGCCTCAGGCGGGCGGCGGGCACACCGGGCGCTTAAAAAATCCTTGATTAATTTCATACCCTCCTGTAGACATACCACCTTGTTTGGCGCATGTTCGCCGCCCGAGACCCGGGCGCACGCGGCGTCACCGTTGCAAGCAGGGAGAGATGCCAGAGTGGTCGAATGGGGCGGTCTCGAAAACCGTTGAGGGCTTTGCCCTCCGAGGGTTCGAATCCCTCTCTCTCCGACTTACGCAAGTTAATTGACAGAATGCGAGTGTTTCTTACTCTTGTTGCGTCGTTGACTTTCATCAGGAGAAGTGTCTGAGTGGCCGAAGGAGCACGGTTGGAAACCGTGTGTAGCGCAAGCTACCGAGGGTTCGAATCCCTCCTTCTCCGATTCTTTTTTACCCGTTGACTCACCATTCCGCCCCGAACAGTGTTCTTGTGATGGCATATCAGGTAACAGCCCGAAAATGGCGTCC
>CAZPZJ010000118.1:0-11117 GCA_964591055.1 uncultured Leptospiraceae bacterium | reverse complement strand
CAGCCGGGCGGTTTTGTTTGATCTCATCGGAGGGAACGCCGAGCAGGCGCGACGCCTCCCCGAAGTGCGGCGTGAGTATCACATCGTTTCCCGGTATGTTTTTCCCCGATGCCAGATAGTTCGCCAGGTGGAAAAGCCCGTCGCCGTCGATGACGACGCGCGACGGGGCGAAGGAGCCGATGCCGCCGATCACGCTGTCAAAGAGTCCCGCCGCGAACGGCGAGCGCCCCATCCCCGGCCCTATCACGACCGCATCAAAGGAGCGAGCGGAGAAAAATCCTCTGATCCACTCTGCGGTGTCACGCGGGCAGGGAGCGCCTTCATCAGGCGGGAATCCGGGAATCGAGGCGGTGATGAGCTCGGGAATCCTGCCCGCAATCGCAGTGCGCGCGCCGGGCGTGGTCAAAAGCGTCCCCATGCCGATGCCGCATTCGAATGCGGCCATCGCCGTCATCATGGCGGCGCCTTCCATGCCGTCGAAGCCGCCGACGATGAGAAACTGCCCCACGGAGTTCTTGTAGCTCTCAACATCGCGCTTCACACGCACGCTGCGCGCGGCATACGCGGCGTCAACCAGATCGGCCTTCAGGCTGTCGGATTCGGCAAGGAACGACGGAAAGCCTATGTCGGCCACCACAAGCTCGCCGGCGCAGCGCTTCCCGGGAAAAGTGACAAGGGATATTTTCGGCAGCCCCATGGTGACGGTCAGGTCGGCCTTCACCACCACGCCCGCGGGGGCCTCGCCGTCGGAAGGCAGGCCGCTCGGCAGATCCACCGCGACCACGATCGCGCCGCCCCCGTTAATCGACGCAATCACGTCCGCCGCAACACCGCGGGGCGCCCCCGTAAAGCCCGTGCCGAAGAGCGCGTCCACCACCAGGTCGCACTCGCCGATCCCGGCCGCGGAGTGCGCGTCGCTCACGGCCTTGATGCTGATGGATGAGTTGACGCATGCCCTGTAAAAAATTTTCGACGTGTCCGACATCCTGGCCTCGTCCCCGACGAGGTACGCCTCCACGCCGGCGCCCGCGTTGGCGAGCAGGTAGGCGATGACGAAACCGTCCCCGCCGTTGTTGCCGCACCCGCAGACGACATGGACCCGGCCCGGCGCGCCGTAGCGCGCCTGTATCTCCCCGAACACCGCCCTGCCCGCCTGCGCCATGAGCACCTCACCGGGAACGCCGACGGTTTCGATGGTGTGGCGGTCAATCAACCGCATTTCATCCGCGGTGACGGCTTTCATCAGCGCCACTCCGAAATCTCGACGTGGTCTCGCTTCACATCGTAGGAATAGAATATCCCCGATTCATCGATTTTGACGTCACGGTAAAAGTACTTCTTTTCGCCGAAGCGTATCAGGATATTGTTAACGATGTTTCCGTCAAAGTTGCAGATGATGAAACGCGTCCTGCCCACGTCGATGTTCCACAGGAACAGGTGCATGTCGTCCACCACCGTGAAGAGCTCGTTCTTGGGGTCGGGAATGCTCATGATCGTCCTTTCGATGCGGCTGTCCTTCACCGAGTAGCTGTAAATCTTGCGGTACTTGAATCGCAGCTCCGAGAAGAAGGACACGGCGACCAGAAAGTTTTCACCGCTGCGCAGTATCTTAACATTGTCGATCTTGCCCTCGTACTCGGTGTTCGCCTCCCTTTCCCTGAAGTCCCCGTTGGAGAGGTTGATGGCGAAATCGCGCTTCTTGCCGTCGAACCTTGACACGTTCCAGGTGTTGAACTTCCTTGACACGACGAAGAGGCGGTCCCTTCGGTCGATCTCCATGCTGTCGATGTAGTCGAACGGGATGTTGGGAGCTCCCGCCTTGCCCAGCGTGTACTGGAGCTTTCCGTCCTCGTCGAACTTCAGCACGTACGACGGCGAGAAGTCAAGCTCCTCGCCGCTCCCTCCCGAGGCGATCCTGTTCTGCACATAGAGGTTGTTGTCGGAGTCGACCGCCATGTCTCCGAGCACGCTGAAATTGAACTGGGTCTGGATCAGCCGGTCCCCCACGGGAACCGGCACCTTTTCGCCTATGAGCACCTGCGCCCTCCCGTCCCGGTCGAGCACCTGCACGCGCTTGAGGATGTTGTCGGCGACATACACCCTCCCCCTCGCCAGCAGGATGTTGAACGACAGGTCGAACAGGCCGTCTTCGCCGACACGGACCATCACCTGGCCGGGGAGGTTGCCCGACTTCAGCGAACACAGCTTCGACTGGTTGTACGCGCTCACCTTCCACTGCCCGCAGGAAATAAAGAGCGCAAAAACGATAAACGGCGCGAATTTTTTCATACCACCTCGGAATCGCCAGCGCCCCGGCCCGGCCGGTACGCGAAAATGAATCCACACCATATCGTCGGGCCGTTATTTAATCAATGAAAAAATTCCCTCTCACTTCTCCCCGCACTCCCGACGCGCCCTGTCCGCCCACCGCGAATTCCATGACCGTCCCGCCATTAATCCCTTGACAATATTTATAAACCATCCCTATTATATGTCAGCGCGGGGAGAATACTTATACAATAAAAACGATGGTGCATTCCATACCGCGCATCCCCGGCGGCACAAGATGAATACAATCGGACCGGCATCACCGCGGCCCTCATCGGGACGGCCGCATATACATACATATCAACATTCATAAGGAGTGATCTATGGACTTCAGGCTTACGGAAGAACAGGACATGGTCAGGGACATGTGCCGCAAATTCGCCGACAACGTGCTCAAGCCCAGGGCGGAGCACTTCGACCGCACCCACGAGTTTCCCTGGGAGCACGTGGAGAAGCTCGGGCCCATGGGCATGATGGGCGTGGTGTACCCTCCGGAGTACAGCGGCTCGGGCATGGATTACCTGTGTTACGCCATCGCGGTTGAGGAGATATCGCGCGGCGACGCGTCAACCGGCATCGTCGTCTCGGCGCACAACTCCCTGTGCCTTTCACCGATATACTATTTCGGGACCGAGGAGCAGAAGAAGAAATACCTCACCAAACTCACAACCGGCGAGTGGATCGGCTGTTTCGGGATCACCGAGCCAAGCGCCGGGTCGGACGCCGCCGGAACCAGGACCACCGCGGAGTTCCGCAACGGGAAATGGGTGCTCAACGGCTCCAAGAACTTCATCACCAACGGAGGCGTCGCGAGCGTGGCGGTGGTCATGGCGGTGACCGAGAAAGGAATAGGCCACAAGGGGCTTTCCATGTTCATTGTTGATAAAGGCACTCCTGGCTTCTCCGTGGGCAAGGTGGAGGACAAGCTTGGAATCTGCGCGTCCTCGACCACCGAGCTCGTGTTCGATAACTGCGAAATCCCCGAGGAAAACCTGCTGGGACAGAAAGGCGACGGATTCAGAATCGCCATGCACACGCTCGACGGCGGCCGCGTCGGGGTGGCGGCGCAGGCGCTCGGCATCGCGCAGGCCGCGTTCGACGAGGCGGTCAGATACTCGACCGAGCGCGTCCAGTTCAACAAGCCGCTTGCGAAACAGCAGGCGATCCAGTGGATGATCGCCGACATGGCCACCGAGATCGAGGCTTCACGGCTGCTCGTCTACCAGGCGGCGATGAAGATTGGAGGCCACGACCGCCGCGCCGGGTCCAAATACGCCGCAATGGCCAAGCTCTACGCGTCGGAGACCTCGCACCGCGTCACCCACAAGGCCATCCAGATTTTCGGAGGATACGGCTACGTGAAGGACTACCCGGTGGAGCGCTTCTACCGCGACTCGCGCATCACCGAAATCTACGAGGGCACCTCTGAAGTGCAGCGCATGGTGATCGCCGCCAACGTGCTCAGCGAAATCTCATGACCCCCCGCCGGCTCCCCCTCCTGTGTTTTCATCTATGGAGGGGGAGCCTGAAGTTTTTCTTCTGAAAAGCACAGAAATGACGGGTCAGCGCTCTCCCATTATATTAATATGTATAATGATTTATATAATATATTGACTTATATTTATTATTTTTCTATTATATATGTAACAGCACTGATGCATCATTAGCGACGGGGAGGAGGGCAAGCGCCATGAAGATCGAAGTCACCCAGGAAGAAAAAAGTATTATAGAAGAGCTCCTCACCAGGGAGCTTTCAGATCTTCCAATTGAAATACACCACTGCAGGACGAACGAGTTTAAAAACATGCTGAAGGACAAGCAGAAACACGTTGAAGAACTGTTCGAAAAGATTAAAACGCTGCACTGATTCGCGGAATAAAGCGCGGGATGCGACATGCACATCCCGCGCTTTCATCATGCGATACCTACCCTATTTTTGAACCGCATCCACGGGTATTCTCATTTTGTAGAATGACCGCCATACAAATATAAGCGCAATAACCAGGAACGGAATGCCGATGAAGGGCGCCAGATTTGCAGTTCCCTGGGCGCTCGCAACCGCAGCCTGTGTCGCCGCAGCGATTTGCTCCGCCGTTGCCGACGCACCGAGGTTTTTTATCGCCGCATTGACGCTGTGGGCCACGGGATTCAGCTCGATGGCGATCTCCGTCGCAAGGAGCCCGAACAGCGTGGAGAACTTGATGATCGGGTTCATTGAAACCGAAGAGGTGTCCTTGAACGGATCGCCTACGGTGTCGCCAATGACCGTCGCATCATGAAGCGCCGTTCCTTTCAGCTTCTGCGGATCTATCTCAACAAGCTTCTTTCCGTTGTCCCATGCGCCGCCGGCATTGGCCATGTAGATGGCCTGGAAGAGCCCGAACGCCGCAATTGAAATCAGGTACGCGACAAAGAAGTTGGGATCGAAGAACGCGAACGCGAGCGTTGTCGCCATCAGCGCGATGAAGATATTCCACATCCCCGTCTGCGCGTACTGCGTGCATATCTTCACAACGGTTTTGGAATCCTCAATGTCCGCTTCAGTCTTGTTGAGGTTGAGGTTCTTCTTGATGAACTCGACCGCCCGGTACGCGCCGGTGGTGACGGCCTGCATCGAGGCGCCGCTGAACCAGAAGATCACCGCGCCACCGCAGATGAAGCCGAGAATGACCGGGGCGTCGGTGAGCGAAAGCTTGAGAAGCCCCACCTTCTTGAGCAGCAGGATGATCGCGAAGATCATTGTCGTCGCTCCGACGACGGCGGTGCCGATGAGTACGGGTTTCGCCGTCGCCTTGAAGGTGTTTCCGGCCCCGTCGTTTTCCTCGAGGTATTTTTTCCCCATCTCGAAATCCGGATCGAATCCGAAGTTTTTCTTGATGTCTTCCCTGATGCCGGGAATCGCTTCGATCTGCGAAAGTTCGAAGATCGACTGCGCGTTGTCGGTCACGGGGCCGTAGCTGTCCACCGCGATGTTCACCGGGCCCATGCAGAGAAAGCCGAACGCGACAAGTCCGAACGCGAAGATTGACGCGTAGCCGGGGATGATGATTCCCAGGGCGTGATGGCTCACGAACAGGGCTCCGGTCATGAGAGAGACTATCAGCATTCCGACCCAGTAGGCGCTGAAGTTGCCGGCGACGATGCCGGAAAGGATTGTCAGGGAGGCCCCGCCTTCCTTGGAAGCGGTGACTATTTCTCTGACGTGCTTCGATTTGGAGCTGGTGAACACCTTGGTGAACTCGGGAATGAGCACCGCAGCGAGCGTTCCGCAGCTTATGATCAGGGCAAGCTGCCACCAGAGGGGATTGAGCGCCTCGTTGCCCAGGATCACGCCTATGTCGCCGATCAGCAGGTAGCTCATGAGAAACGATGTGCTGATGCAAAGAATTGCGGCGATCCATATGAGCCTCATGAGGGGCTCTTCGAAGTCGAACTCCTTTTTACTTTTGTACTTCGCAGATGAGATCGCGTTGTTGACGAAGTACGATATTCCCGAGCAGAAGTCCATGAGGAATCGCATGGCGAAGATCCACACGATCAGCTTGGCCTGGATGGCCGGGCTTGCCACCGCAAGCGTAATAAAGGAGATGAGCGCGACCCCGGTGACGCCATAGGTTTCGAAACCGTCGGCCGTGGGTCCCACGCTGTCACCCGCATTATCCCCCGTGCAGTCGGCAATCACACCCGGATTGCGCGGATCGTCCTCCTTGATCTTGAACACGATCTTCATGAGGTCGGAGCCGATGTCGGCGATTTTTGTGAAGATGCCCCCCGCGATACGGAGCGCCGACGCGCCGAGCGACTCGCCGATCGCAAATCCCAGGAAACACACTCCCACAATGTCGCGCGGGACTGCAAGGAGAATTATAACCATCATGACAAGCTCAAGAGAGATCAGGTACAGACCCACGCTCATGCCCGAGCGGAGGGGAATGTTCACCACATCCCAGGGCTTTCCGCCCAGCGACGCGAATGCGGTGCGCGCATTGGCGTATGTATTCACCCGAATACCATACCACGCCACGGCGTACGATCCGCCCATACCAACGATGGAAAAGAGCAGCACCAGCAGCAGTGTCAGCGTGGTCTGACTGACCGGGACCTTTCCTGCGTTGCTGAAGTAAAAGTAAAAGGCCATCGCTGCGGAAATAAAGGCGAACAGCATGAGCAGAAACTTGCCCTGCTGGAGCAGGTAAGTGCGGCAGGTCTGAAAAATGATTTCCGCAACATTGAGCATGGACTCATGCGCGCGCATTTTTTTGACCTGAGATCGCAGCCAAAGGCTGATTCCGAGCGTTCCACAGATCACAAACGCTCCGTACAACAGCAGATGCCATCCGTCCAGATTGAAGAACCTCTGGAACTGCCCTTCACGCAGATTGGGAATTGCGAGGTCGGCTTCGCTCGCCAGCGCCGCCAGCGCGGTCAGCTGTATCGAGCCCAACATCAGAAAAACATTTCTTAAAGTTTTCATACAGAGTTACCTCTAACCTCTTTATAAGAGATATATCCGACTGCAATCATGGACGGCCTCCGCATCCGAATCATGTCCTCCGGGCATGATCCATCGTGGAAGCTCAAACCAGAACGCGCCGGTTGAATCACTGACAATCAATTCACCTCGTATGGATTTCCGTTTTTTTTATCTTTTTACCTGAATACATTCCCGCGCCGGACGCACCTGAAACCCCGGCACAAAATCTCCGTAACAGCGCAGAAACCGTCAGGGCACACATTCTGACCGCCGTAACACAATCTTTCAAAGGTGATCATTTCGTTTGTCAGGCATTGGGAATGTTCGTCATTGAACGGAAGGCAGGTAAGCACAAACCGGTTTTATTGCAATTCTTTTTCGGAGCATGTTGCATTATTTTTATATGACACAACAGGAATTACGCACAACAAAAATACTCCCCCATGATAAATTTTCAAATTTTGTGCCATATCATTTTTCCCTTACTGTAGCGGCCGTCTCATATCGCAGCTTTTCCGCATTCGTCAATCCCGATTTTGGTGAATAATATAATTTTTACCGCGGGAACAGCCGATTCCATAGAGCTTGACATATCCAGCCGGAAAACAGTCAATATCATGGACATGTCCGGAAAGACCAACCAGCCGGGGAAAATCCGGCGCTATCCATAATTGCCTGCGGGGGTGCAATGATATCGTTCGATCTTGAATGCTGCAAGGGGCACAGGTTTGAAGGGCTTTTCAAGGATTATACATCGTTCAGCGGCCAGATGAACAACGGGGCGGTTGTCTGCCCTGTCTGCGACAGCGCGGAAGTGAAAATGATTTTCTCCGGGTGTTCGATACAGTCGAAATCGTCCCGGAAAAGCGGAAGCGCAAATCATTCCTCGGGCCTGCTGGAGCTGGCGCGAGCGGTGGAATCTTACGTGAAAGAGCATTTCGAGAACACCGGAAACGAATTCGCCGAAAGGGCCCGCGCGATGCATTACGGCCTTGAGCACAGGAAGGACATTTACGGCAAATCCACACTTCGAGAAATAAAAGAACTTGCGGACGAAGGCATTGGCGTTGTCCCCCTGCCCTCGTTTGATCGTTTCTTCCAGTGAACTCCCGCCCGGGCGGCCTTTGAAGCGTTCGCCTGCAGGGGGTTTAGTGCTTGACACTAATCGCCCCCCATTTAGCCTTCCACCATGGTGATGAACCGCCCCCTGAAAACCCGCATTGTCGGCTTGTGCCTGATCCTGCTCGTCGCAGCGGCAGGCTCAGTCTCGTCCTGGCACCATCACGATGACAGCAAGTTCCATGATGACTGCCAGCTTTGCAGGTTCCAGATCGAGGGAAACGCAACACGTGCGGATACGGCGCTCACCATCTGCGCCCCTCTCATCGCTTCCGGGGAAACGCTTGCATTCGTTGAACTCCCCGTCCTGGCGACTGGCCGGACGCCGTGGCACCTCCCCAACGCACCCCCGCTTTCCTAACATCCAATCAATCAATCCGTACCACCGGCAGGAGCGATGCAGCCTGCTCCGACCCGTGATTCGGCCCTGGCCGGCTCTCGCCGCTACAGGCATGGACTCAGGAGGTATCACCTTGAAGCGCATCATCCAGCTGTTACTCATCATCGCACTGGGCGCAGTTTCCGCCGGATTAACGGCCCAGGAAAACGAACAGTCGTCCGACAACCCCTTCGGGCAGTCTCACTTTGTGCCCGACATTTCGCTGCTCATTGACTGCTCCTATGCCTGGAGGAGCCTTGATGACCGCGAATATAATTCACTTACCGTTCCCGCATTCAGCCGTCCCGGCGCGGAAAACCCGGCTGAGGAGATCGATTCGATGAACGCGCGCCGGGGATTCAATTTCAACTACGGCGAGCTTGTCATCGCCTCGACGGTCGACCCCTATTTCGACCTGTTCGCCGTGCTCACCCTCATGGAAGACGAATTCGCGATCGAGGAGGCCTACGTCACCACACGGAAGCTTCCCCTGGGATTCCAGGTGAAAGCCGGCAAGTTCCTGAGCAGCTTCGGCAGGATCAACGAGCAGCACGCCCATTTCTGGGATTTCGCGGACTCTCCGCTTGTGTACGCTGTTTTGTTCGGCAGCTCAATGCTCAACGAAAAGGGGCTTCGGCTTACTTGGGTGGCTCCGACGGACATGTATATCATGTTCGGCGCTGAGGCACTGCAGGGCGACAACCGCATGAGCTACGGCAGCGGAGGGTTCAGCGACTCTTCGGGATCTGTCGATGTCGGGGAGAGCCCGGCTCCGAACCTGTATGTCGCTTACATGAAATCATCATTCGACATCGGCGACGCTTCGGTGCTTTTGGGAATATCAAACTCGTACGGGAAGGCCCGCATCAATAACAACATCGACGGATCCGGCAGCGGGTTCGCCCTTCACGGCCATTCCAGCATCTCAGGCGCCGATCTCACCGTAAAATACATGATTGACTCGATACGCTCTGTTTCGCTTCAGGGAGAGTATCTGTACAGGGTCATCAGGGGAGACCGTTATGAGCGCGGCGAGTCGGCTCCCCTTTCAGAAGAGGATTACCGGAGCGTACAGTCGGGCATGTATGCGCAGTTCGTAGCGAAGGTCACAAAGCAGTGGCGGGCCGGGGTACGATACGACCTGCTGCATTTAAACCGTGTCGAGATCGACGGTACGCGGCAGGAGCTTCCGGAAAACCTGCCCCGTTACTCGGCGATGATTGAATACAATCCCACAGAGTTTTCGAGGCTCCGGCTGCAATACGGGTACGACCGCAGCCGGCATGACGAATCGGCGGGCGAAGCGCAGTTGAAACCGGTTCACGCGCTGTACGTCCAGATGAACATCGCAATCGGCGCTCACGGCGCCCATGCGTTTTAAAAATTCTAAGGAGCACCATTATGAACATGAAAAAGATTTTAATCGCCGCGGCATGCCTGCTCGTGCCGGCGTATTCCTTCGGCGAGAGAATACACGTAGTAACAACCTATCCCTACATCGCGAGCATCGCCGGGCAGGTCGGGGGCGACCGCGTGCGCGTCAATGCCCTCGCCGGCGGCCAGTGGGACCCTCACACCATCGTCCCCAAGCCGTCGTTTATCGCCAAAGTCAGAAGAGCCGACCTGCTGATCATCAACGGGGGGCAGCTTGAAATCGGATGGCTGCCTCCGCTGATGAACCAGGCCAACAATCCGCGCATTCGGACAGGGTCAAACGGGCTCCTCGACCTTTCCCGCGCCGTCACCCTCATCGATGTGCCCAGAAGCGTATCCAGGGCGCAGGGCGACGTGCACCCGGCGGGCAACCCGCACTACTATCTCGACCCCCACAATATCCCGAAGCTTTCAAAGGCTATCGCCCAGAAGCTCGGAGAGATCGATCCGCAGGGCACTTCCGCATATGAGAACAACAACAGGAACTTCACCGACAACTGGAACCGGAAACTCGCGGGGTGGGACAGGGCGCTTTCATCGCTCAAGGGAGCTCGCGTGATCGAATACCATAAAAATTTCGATTACCTGCTCAGGCGTTACGGCATAGTCCTTGTCGGAACCATTGAACCCCTTCCCGGCATACCGCCCACGTCCAAACATATTGAGTCGCTGGAAACGCTCATCCATTCGGGCCGGCCCAAATTCATTTTCCAGGATGTGTACAATCCCGACAGCGCATCGAAGCACCTGTCGCAGAAGTTCGGCATTCCGCTGGTGCGGCTTCCCCACGACGTGGAGGCGGTCCGCGAAGCCGAAGGCATCCATTCCCTTTTTGATGAGATCGTGAGGAGGCTTACCAATGACTGACATACTGTTCTCGGCGTTTTTACTATCAGTGGTGCTCCTGGGTATTCACTCGTACTTCGGGCTTGAGATCATCAGGCGCGGCATCATCTTCACCGACCTGGCGATCGGGCAGATGGCGGCGCTGGGAGCGGCGATCTCGCTATTTTTCATGGACGGGAAATACCTCTACCCGGTCTCCCTTTCCTTTTCGCTTGTGGGCGGTTTCCTCATTGCGTTCACCGCGCGGCGTTCGAAAAACCTTGAGGCATTCATAGGACTTCTTTACGCCTTCGGAATTTCGGCGGTGTTCATCATCCTGTCGAAATCCAGCCATGGCATGGAGATGTTCCAGCAGCTCATGGCCGCCGACATCCTGTTCACCCCTATAGGCGAGGTGGCGAAAACGGCCATTCTCTACGCGGCGCTCGGGGGTGTGATCCTCTTTTTCGAAAAAAAGACTTCCGGATTCGTGCGCGACATGCTCTTCTTCATCACATTCGCCATCACGGTAACAAGCTCGGTCAGGCTCGCGGGCGT
>CAZPZJ010000117.1:0-11121 GCA_964591055.1 uncultured Leptospiraceae bacterium | reverse complement strand
CGCCAGGCGCGCGGCGCAATCTGCTATTTCTTCTCACAGACAATGGGGATGAATGAGGTGGACAACTTTGTTGACACAAGGGGATCCTGCTCCCTCCCGGAAATCTTATACATTGATCGCGGTCATTTCTTCACGGGAGTACCGGTCTCCCTTCACCCTGTCGGCCAGATTGTTGAGTATGGCCCGGTCTTCATCGGAAAGCCGGCAGTCAAGCGCCCCCAGATTGGCCTTCAGATTTGTGAGTCTGGTGGTGCCCGGTATGGCGACGATATGGTTGCCCTGTCCCAGCACCCATGCCAGGGCAACCTGCGCCGGAGTGCATCCCATTCCGGCGGCGATTTTCCTGATTGCCTCCACAAGTGTAAGGTTGGCGTCGATATTGCCCGGCTGAAAACGGGGCTGCATCTGTGACCGGTAATCCATCTCGCCGGCCGGGCGCTCGCCGCCGGAGTTATAACGGCCCGTCAGCATTCCCCGGCCCAGGGGCGAGTACGCAACCAGGCTGATTCCGAGCTCCGTGCATGCGGGGAGGATGTCCCGCTCGACATCCCGGCTGAAAATCGAATACTCAGTCTGCAGGGCCGCGATCGGATGCACGGCGTGCGCCCGCCTGATCGTCCCGGCCGAAGCCTCTGACAATCCGACAGCGCCTATTTTACCTTCATCAACCAGCTTTGCCATCTCCCCCACCGTCTCTTCGATCGGAGTGGACTGATCCACGCGGTGGAGATAGTACAGATCAATCCTGTCCGTACCCAGGCGGCGAAGGCTCTTTTCGCAGGAGCTGCGGACATTCGCCGGAGAGCCATCCACCCCCGTGAAGGCGCCCGTTGCCGGATCCCTTTGAGGCCCGAACTTGGTGGCCAGCACGATCCGCCCCCAGCGCCCGGCAAATGCCTTCCCCAGCAGTTGTTCATTGCGTCCCTGGCCATAGATTTCCGCGGTATCAAAGTGGGTAACTCCCAGGTCTACAGCCTGGTGGAGTAAATTAATGGCTTCCGACTCCTGCGCGGGAGGTCCGTAAAACTCTGAGAGGCCCATGCAGCCAAGCCCGATGGCCGATACTGAAATCCCTGATTTCCCCAGAGTGCGTGTGATCATATTTCTTCCTCCCCTATGCGTGATCGCGGGATTGTTTTCCCCGGATTTCTTTTAATGTCCTGCCTCCGACGCCGATGTTCTCCGCCGGATATTCCTCTACATAAACAAAAAAGTACTCGGCCGGGTATTCTGTAATAGCAGCGGCTTCCCGTGTAAGATTTTCCACCAGTTGTTTCTTTTTCCCCTCACTTATCTGATCCAGCGCAATTGTTATTGTTGGCACAGACGCCTCCTTGTTACATGTATTGTTGGGATACGTATTCTATTTGAGTGTAGAGAGTATTCCCGGCCGGTGAGGATTTCCCTCGTGCCGTGATTGATTGAAATGTAAACGATATCCGTCTCTTCCTCAATACATGATTCTGTTTATTATTGCCTGATCCTGCGGAATCGGGAAAAATATCTTGCGAAATTGCTGTTTTAATACTACACTTCTGCAACATGCGGCAGGATTGGTGCTAATCGATGAATGAAAAACGTGAACACATCATTGCTCTGCTGGAAGGCATTATGCCCCGCGAAATTTCTCTCACTACTTCAATCAAGGGGCTTTCTCTGTTTCGGGTGGAAAAATCTTTTCCCCGGTCACCCATCACATATAATTCAGGAATCATTATCCTGGCGCAGGGAGAAAAGCGGGTCTATCTTGGGAACGAAATATATTTCTATGACTCTTCACATTATCTTGTTCTTCCTGTTCCGTTGCCGGCTGAATGTGAGGGAAGAACCCTGCCGGGCAAACCGATACTGGGTATGTCAATTACCATTGACCCGATGGAAGTCGGAGAGATTTTACTGGATATGGAGGATGTGCAGAAAGATATTCAGGTCCTGCCAAAGGGGATATACAGCGCTCCGATGAATGACGCGCTGTATGACGCAGCCATGCGCCTTTTACAGGCATCCGTCGATCCTCACGATACAAAGGTACTTGCGCCGATGATCAAGAGAGAAATTATTTACCGGGTATTGAAGGGTGAAAAAGGAGAGATTCTTCAGGCCCTCGCTCACCGCAACAGGCGTTTTTTCCAGATAGCAAAGGTATTGCAGAAAATACATGAGTCATACAGCAATGATTTTGACATTGAAAAACTGGCAAGAGATCTGGACATGAGCGGCTCTACATTTCACAGCAGCTTCAAGGCGGTGACGGACACATCTCCGCTTCAGTATATAAAAAATGTCCGGCTGCACAGGGCTCGAACCCTTATGATCGAGGATGGGCTGAATGCCAATATTGCCGCAATACAGGTTGGATACGAAAGTCCTTCGCAGTTCAACAGGGAGTACAAACGCCTGTTTGGCGTAACTCCGGCAAAGGATGCGGCAATCCTTCGCGGACAGGATACGGCTGCTTCGTAACCATACGCCTGTTCAACCGGAAGCACAGGAGAGGGGTTGTCGCCTCATGCGCGAGCGCTTGTGCAATCCGTAGTGTTCACTCATATCCGCAGGGTTTTTATTCCGCCGCGATCCCGCGTTTTCACATCATGCAGCGTATGCGACACGCATGATGCCCCGCCTGGCGTTACCTGTCCTCGTTGCACACGTGCGCCACGCCGATATATCTGGGCGTTGAGCCCGTGGGAATCTCGCTGTTCCAGGAAATCGCCCCGGTGGTCTCATCGACGTTCAGGACGGTTATCTTATTAGTGGTCGGGTGGGACACGTACAGCCATTTCCCGGAAGGATTGAACGCGGCCAGGAACGGCGTGGCCGGGAGCGTGTAGGTGCCGATGCTCGTGAGATGTCCCGTCGTCTGGTCGATGCTGAACCCGTCGATATAGGTCGAGTTCATCGCGTACACGAACCTGCCGTTCGGGTGGAGGTAGGTCCCGTAGTTTGTGCTCGACGATACCGGATAGAGGATGACATTGGCGTGGTCGATATTGGCCCCGTCGCTGATCACCGGTATCATCCATATCTGGGTATTAACATCAGTGCCGTAGAGGAACTTTCCTGAAGGGTGGATCACCATCCTCGATGGCGGATTGGATGCCCATCCTACCCATGACGTGCCGATTGTCACGGCGCCGGTGTCTGAAACCGAATAGACATAATAGCCGTTCCCTGATACGGAGAACACGTAAAAGTACTTGCCGCTTGTGTGGAATATGGGGCAGTTCGGCCAGTTCCCCGTGCCCGTGGACGAGAGCTGGGTGAGCATTCCCGTGTCCTGGTCAACGGAATCGAAAAAGACCGAAACATTATCCCCGTTTACCGCGGAATGCCACCTGCCGTCGGGGCTGAAAAAATGGGTGTCATCATAGTAAATCCCGAAGCTGTAGGTGCCGCGGGTTATGTTGGGGTACAGCCGCGGATCGGTCAGGGTTCCATCGTCCTCCGCCGTATACACCGCGTAGCTGCCCGTCAGCTGGACGTACACGAATCTCGCGTTGGGATGGATTCTCATGTACATCGACCCCACCGCGCCCGCGGCGGGGAGCGCCACTGTCTCTTTGTGCATGACGGTGCCATACAGGTCGATGTTGTAGCGGGAGATGGTGTTGTCCGAATCGTTCACGACGTACATGAAGGTGTGCTCGTCCCACGTGTTTCTCATGCAGGACAGGCTGAGGACGAACAGCAGGAGTATGAACGCCTTTCGTATGGAGGCTCCTTGCGGGGACGCTGTGCGGCCGCCGCATTGCTGAATGCCGGGGGTATCCCGGGCGCGGATCAACGGAAAACATTATTTGAAAACTGTCAAGCTGAAAATAATGAACTCGGGAGTCCGTCGGCCGGCTGTGCGCCTGCGGCTGATAGTTTTCCGCACCTGTAACGTTCCTTACTTTTGGATAACGAAAGGTTGTGAATATGATCAATTTTATGGGAAATGATCGTCCGCCGCGCTACACTTTCTGAAAGCAATTCATTGATACATCATGCCTTCCGCGGATGCGCTTTCCTGCTCCGGGGATTCTCCCTTCCGAAGGGAGCCGGATGCGCCTCCACGGAAAACTTTCGATCGACAGTTCCGCGTGCGTTGCGGGATTGTATCGGGATGGCTGGGAGGAGTCCTGCGATGAACAGGCGAAAGATCATTCTGCTCGTTGAAGACGAGCCCCTTATCGCCCTGAATGAAACCTTCGTGCTTGAGCGCGAGGGATACACCGTGATTGCCGCCGGCGACGGCCTGCAGGCCATCGAGATCATGCGTTCCGGCGAATACCCCGTCGACCTTGTCCTCATGGACATCGACCTTGGCCCCGGGATCGACGGGACCGAGGCGGCGCGCGAGATCCTGAAGCGCCATGATGTGCCGGTGGTGTTCCTCTCGTCGCACACCGAGAAGCACATCGTGGACAAAACCGAGTCGATCACCTCGTTCGGCTACATCCTCAAGGACGCCGGGGACGTGGTGCTGCTTGCCTCGGTCAGGATGGCGTTCAGGCTGCACGAGGCGTACCGCAATGTCGAGGAGAGCGACAAACTGGCGCGGGCCAGCGAGCAGCGCTACCGCGATATTTTCAACAGCGTGGTCGAGGGAGTGTTCCGCACCACGGCGGAGGGCAAGTTTGTATATATCAATCCCGCCGGGGCGGCAATGCTGGGCTACGAAAGCCCGGGGAAGCTGATGGAGCAGGGGGGCGACATCTCCGGGCATTACATCAATCCCCAGGAGCGAAATCGCCTGACGGAGCTGCTTGCCAGACACGGTTGCGTGGAGCGTGTTGAAATCGAAATGCGCAGGTGCGGCGGGGCGAGGATATGGGTTTCGCTCAACGCGACCGCGGATTACATCGCTTCAGGGGAGCTTGCCACCATCACCTGCACCGCCCTCGACATCACCGAGCACAGGCGTGCCGTCGAGGAGCTGAAGACGGCCGGGGAGCGCTACCGGGCCCTCTCCCGGGCCAGCTTTGAGGCCATCCTGATCAGCGAAAACGGCGTGGTGCTGGACGCGAATGAGAACGCCTGCCTGATGAGCGGGTATCCGCGCGAGGAGATGATCGGCATGCCGGTTGACAGCTTCACCACCGGTGAAATATATCAAAGGCTGGTGCAGAGTTTCGATGCCAGCCCCGACGAGCCGCTTGAGGCGATCGGCGTCCGCAGGGACGGAAGCATGTATCTCGCCGAGCTGCGCACCCGGCCCTTCAACTACTGCGGGCGGCGTGTGCTGGCGACCGCGGTGAGGGACGTCACCGAGCGCGAGAAGATGCTGACAAGGAATTTTTTGCAGTCCATCGAGCTCGCCTCCGCCAGGAAAAGGCTGGAGAGCATCGTCCGCGAGCTTGCAACCGTCTGCGATCGGTCGGAAAGTCCCCTGGGAAAGCTCGCGTAGCCGGTTTCATTTTATCCCCTTCTGAAATAAAAAAGAATTGCGCTCACCCCGCCCTTGATCCAGGATTTCTTGGTAAACACCCCGCTTGCCGGTGAGGCATTTTATGCCGGCGCCACGCGAATTTTTGGAACCTTTGGGCGCTTGCCGGGGTTTCATGGTGTGAGTAGACCTTGTCGGCAATGTCCAGAATCCTGATATTGACAACCTGCATTATGCTTGCGGCATGCCCGCTCTTCGCCGAAGAGAAGGCCGCGCCCCGTTTCATGCGGGCGTGCGGCGTCACGGACGAGGACTGCCTCGCCGCGGAAAAGCGGCAGACGCTCTGCCTTTTCGACCTCTACGCGCTCGCCGTGAAGAACACCGAGAGGATGAAGATCGAGGGGGAGAGCGTCGTCCAGGCCGATGCGCGCAAAGACCAGGCGGTGGGGGCGTTTCTCCCGAAGGTTGCGCTTCGCGCGACCAAGGTGCTGCCCTCAAACGAGCACGGCCAGAACATCACGCCGGGAATGAGGACGGGCGTGTTCCTCTACGCCCGCCAGCCGATCATCACCGGCCTCGAGGAGTGGTCGAAGTTCAAGGCGGCCTCGCATGACGTCAGGATGCAGGATTATTCGCTCCGCTACTCCGCCACGAGGCTGCTCTACGATGTCGCGTACGGCTACTGCTCCGTGCTGCAGATCGGAACCAGCCTCGAGAGCAGGAACGGGGTGTTGAAGCTCTACAACAAGAACCTGCAGGAGCTCCGGCGCCGGGTGTCTCTGGGAAAGAGCCGCCAGAGCGACGTGCTGAGGACGCGCTCGCAGATATACAAGATCGAGGCGGAGATTCGCTCGCTGACCAACGAGCTTGAGCGGGCGCGCCTCAATCTCGCCACGCTGACCGGCGTCGCGATCGAGGGCAGGGGGATTCGCGACATCGCCGACGTCCATGAAATCCCCGATCCGCCCGACGTGCGATTGAAGGTGCAGCCGCTTGTGGACGGCCGCTGGGACATCCGGGCGGCGTCCGAGCAGGTGAAGCTCTCGGAGGCGAGCCTGCTTGCGGCGAAGGGAGGCCACTTCCCCTCGCTGTACCTCGAGGGATCATACCGTCTCTATCAGCCCGACGCGACAACTCCCGATTACTACTTCGGCGTGGGGGCCGAGCTTCCGATCTTTTCGGGGGGCGTCGTTTCGGCCAGGATACGGGAGACGGAATCGGCGCTGCGCCAGGCCGGGCTGCGGCTGGAAAACGCCAGAAGGCTCGCTGCGCAGGACATCATCGACTCGTACCAGAGCTGGGAAACATCGGCGCAGGAGGTGGAGGCGTACCGCAGGGCGCTGCTCGCGGCCAGGGAGAACTACCAGGCGACCCTCGGCGACTACCGCTATAATCTTGTCACCGTGCTCGACGTGATCACCTCGCTCACCTCGCTTCAGGGCGCGCAGGACGACTACGACCGCGTGCTTCTCCAGCACCGGCTGAACCGCGTGAGGCTGGGAATCGCCACCGGCGAGTTTTCCGGGGACGGCGTCAGGGCGCTGCGGAGAAATGACGGCGCGGAAGACGCAAAGGCGGAGCGGTAACACGGCATGACGCTTTCCGACATATCAATCAAAAATCCCGTCTTTGCGTGGATACTGATGTTCGGCCTGATCATCTTCGGGGCCATCGGCTTCAGCAGGATGGGGATCAGCCAGCTTCCCGACGTGGACTTTCCCGTCCTCACCATCCGGGTGACCTGGCCCGGCGCTTCGCCCGAAACCATGGAGACCGCCGTCGCCGACGTGATTGAAAACGCGGTGATGAGCATCGCCGGCATCCGCGACGTGAGCTCGGTGTCGCAGGAGGGGCTCGCCACCATCACCGTCGAGTTCGAGCTCTCGCGCGAGATCGACAGCGCGCTGCAGGAGGTCCAGACCAGGATATACCAGGCGCAGCGCAGCCTTCCGGCGGATATCGATCCCGCGATTGTCACCAAATCGAACCCCGAGGACCAGCCCATCATCTTCACCCCGCTGGTAGGGTCGGACAACCTCAGGGAGATGATCCTCTTCGCCCGCGACCACCTGCGCGACGCGCTTTCCACCATCCCCGGGGTGGGCGATATCCGCCTGGGGGGCTACGCCGAGCCGAACATGCGCGTGTGGCTTGACAACGAGAAGATGACGCGGCGGGAGCTCACCGTCGACGACGTGATCTCGGCGATCCAGGGGCAGCACGCGCTGACGCCGTCGGGATACATGGAAGACGGGATGCGCGAGAAGAACGTGCGGGTGCTCAGCGAGGCGCGCACCGTGGAGGACTTCAAAAACCTGATTATCCCCAACCGCAGGGGCGAACCGATCTGGATTCCCATCCGCCTTGGCGAGATCGCACACATCGAAGAGGGGATGGAGGACGTCAGGAAAATTCAGCGGTTGAACGGCGTGCGGGCCGTGGGCCTCGGGGTCATCAAACAGCGCGGCTCGAACGCGGTGGCGGTGGGGCGCGCGGTCAAGGAGCGCCTCGCCAACCTGGGGGACATCCTCCCGCACGGCATGCGCGTTGAGGTGGCCTATGACACCACGAAATTCATCGAGGACTCCACCAGGGAGCTCCTCTTCACCATAATCCTGTCGGTGATACTGACGTCGTTCGTGTGCTGGCTTTTCCTGGGCTCCCTCAGCTCGGCGTTCAACGTGATCCTCGCCATTCCCACCTCGCTCATCGGCTCGTTTATCGCGCTCTACTTCTTCGGGTTTACGCTCAACACGTTCACCCTGCTGGGGCTGTCGCTGTCCATAGGGATCGTGGTCGATGATGCGATCATGGTGCTGGAAAACATCGTTCGCCACCACGAGGAGGGAATGCCGCGCGTGAAGGCGGCCATCGTGGGGGCGCGCGAGATCACCTCCGCCGCCCTTGCCGCCTCGCTCGCCATTCTCGCGATATTCCTCCCCGTGGTGTTCATGGAGGGGATCATCGGGAAGTTCTTCTTCCAGTTCGGCGTCACCATGTCGGTCGCGGTGCTGCTCTCGCTGATTGAGGCGCTCACCATCGCGCCGATGCGCTGTTCGCAGATCCTTACGACGGGCCGCGAAACACGCATCGGGAGGGCCATGGACGGCGCAATGGACTCGCTCACCTCGTCGTACCGCGTGGCGCTGCGGTGGTGCCTGGGCCGGAGGTGGAAGGTGATCGGCGCGTCCATGCTGGTGTTCGTCATGTCGCTCCTGCTGCTGGCCACCATACGCAAGGAGTTCCTGCCGCCGCAGGACCAGGGCCGGTTCATGCTCAGCATCCAGACCCCCCTGGGGTCCTCGATCAATTTTACCGACAGCGTATTCAGGCAGGCGGAGGAGATACTCTCCTCCCGGCCGGAAGTAGCCCTTTACATGTGCACCGTGGGCAGCTTCCAGGGGGGCCTGGTCAACCAGGGTACCTTCTATGTCACCATGAAGGATCCGGACAAGCGCCCGGTTGCCGCCCCGTTCAGAAGGCGCCCCACCCAGCAGCAGCTGATGGCCTTTGTGCGCGACCGGGTAAAGACCATTCCCGGCATCGAGCGCGTGACAGTGATGGACCCGTCGCTGGCGGGCCTCTCGGCCAAGCGCGGCTACCCGATCCAGTTCTCGGTGCAGGGCCCCGACTGGGAAAGCCTGGCGAAATACAGCGCCGGAATCATGGAGAAGATGAACGCGTCGGGCCTTGTCACCGACGTCGACACCGATTACAATCCAGGAATGCCGGAGGTGAGAGTGCATCCCGACCGGGAGAAGGCCGCCGCGCGCGGGCTCACCGTCACCTCGATCGCCAACAACATCAGCGCGGCGGTGGGAAGCCTGCGCGTCGGGAAGTACACCGACGCCTCCGGGCACCGAGACGACATCCGCATCAAGCTTCTCGACCGCTACACCCGCGACCCGAAGGACATCAGCCGCATCAGGGTGCGCAACCTGCACGGGGAGATGGTGCCGCTTTCGCAGGTGATCCGGCTTGACGAGCAGCCTTCGCTGCTCACGATCACGCGCTACAAGCGCGAGCGCGCGATCACGATCTTCGCCAATATCGCATCCGGAAAATCGCAGACCGACGTCATCCAGTTCATAGAACAGACGGGCAGGCAAATGCTCCCGCGCGGCTACTATGTCCGCTTCTCGGGGAGCTCGCAGACCTTTATGGAGTCGTTCGACAGCCTGATGCTCGCGCTTGTGCTCGGGATCATCGTGGCGTACATGGTGCTCGGCTCGCAGTTCAACAGCTTCATCCACCCGCTCTCGGTGCTCCTGGCGCTGCCGTTCAGCGCGACCGGCGCGTTTGTGGCGATGAAGATCACCGGAATTTCCATGAACATCTACAGCATGATAGGACTTCTGCTGCTGATGGGAATCGTGAAGAAGAACTCCATCCTGCTCGTGGACTTCACCAACAAGCGCCGCATCGCCGGCTCCGGCGTGTACGACGCGCTGATGGATGCCTGCCCCACGAGGCTTCGCCCGATCATCATGACCTCGGTGTCTACGATAACCGCAGTGATCCCTGCGGCCCTTTCCCTGGGACCCGGGGCGGAGACGATGCGGCCGATGGCGGTTGTCGTTATCGGCGGGGTGCTCTTCTCGACGCTGCTCACGCTGTTCGTGGTGCCGTGCGCCTACAGCCTCCTCAGCCGCTTCGAAAGCACGCGCCACCGGCGCGACCTGCGCGAGGCGCTTGAGTCCCTGGGGGAAATCAACGGGCGCGGGGAGGCCGGGGAAGAAGAGCGGAAGGAGCGTGAAGCCGGCGAAGCTGTTGAAGAAGAAGCTCCTCCCTCTCCCGCGAAGAAAAAGAAGCATTGACGCCGACCGTGCGAAACGGCTGCACGGCGCCACGCGCCAAGGATTACAATCCCGCAATAAAAACGCCGCGAACACGTCATGAATTCCGGGACTGAAAGAAATTATACAAGGAGCGATTTATGACGCAGCGGATTCCGCACACCGATTGTGAGGTCATCACCGGGGAAGGGGTTGCCCGTGATTATCTGAAAATGCAGCAGAAGCTGGGGCGCTTCTATTTAAAACACTTTCTCAGGATCGTTACGGGCATGGCAAAGGGCGGATCGTTTCTGGAGATCGGGCCGGGGCCGGGATACCAGACCTCGATCATTGCGCAAAGGTTTCCGGGCGCGAAGATCACGGCGCTGGAATACTCCGCGGACATGGTTGCCATCGCGAAGGACTATTCAAAGGCGCAGGGGACCGGCGGGCGCGTGCGGTTCATTCATGGCTCGGTGGAGGACGCGCCTCTCCTGAAAGGCCTCTGCGGGTTTGATCTGGTTTACTCCACGTTCTCGCTTCACCACTGGCCTGATCCGGTGAAGGCCATTTCAAACCTGTACGGCGCGCTCAACGACAACGGCACGATGCTCCTCTACGATTTCAGGCGCGGAGGGTTGATGCACCATCTTCCAATACGCAAAGGCGTCCGTGACTCTGTTCGCGCGTCGTACGTTCCGGAGGAAATTGAGGGGATGCTGCAACGCCTTGACATCCATGATTACAGAATTGCAACCCGGTACCCGTACATGTGGGTTGTGATTGAAAAGCGAGGTGCGCAAAAATAGCGTCAGCAGCGGATGAATGTGAAACGCGGGGCTGTCAGGCCTTCCCCGCCCGTTTCACGTCAATGCCCAGAAGTTCGGCGGCGTTGTCGGAGAAGAGGCGGTTTTCAAGAGCGCGGTCGCCCCGGCAGGCGATGCGCACGGCGCTCATGTGCGGCGGGCGCATGCCGTA
>CAZPZJ010000116.1:1631-11156 GCA_964591055.1 uncultured Leptospiraceae bacterium | reverse complement strand
GTAGGCCCCCCGTATCCGCACGCCATGAAGGGGGTCTACGTTCATTACATCCCCAACAACCAGTACTTCATCAGGCGGGGATTTGACGTTATCAACTCCGACAGCCCGTTCGATATCTTCTCGCCGCTCAACCTGTACGAGTACGTGAGCACCCGCTACCGGGCGTTCTCCGAGATCAACGCGTTCAGCTTCCGGGCGTACCTCGCGGTGCGGAAGCTGCTGCGCAAGGTGCCATTCGACGTCATCCATGACAACCAGTGCCTGGGATACGGATTTCTTCTCATGAAAACGCTCGGCGTGCCCCTGGTCGCCACCATCCACCACCCGCTTACGATCGACGTGGAAAATGTCATCGAGCGCGCGCCGGATTTCATGACCACGATGCGGGGCGTGTCGTTTTATCCCATCCTGATGCAGAAGATCACGGCGAAGCGCTTCGATCACGTCATCACCGTGTCTGAGGACTCCAGGCGCCGCATTCACGACGCGTTCGGAGTGCCGCTTGAAAAGCAGACGGTGGTGTACAACGGGCTCGACCGTTCGGTGTTCCGCCCTCTTGCGGGCGTGAGGAGGAAGAAGAACTCGCTCATCTTCGTGGGCAACGTGGAGGACGGCAAGAAGGGGTTCGCCTACCTGCTGCGCGCGATGAAGGACGTCAATCCCCTCGCGACCCTTACGGTCGTGGACGGGGGATCGCCGCACCGCAACGTCACCTCGCAGCTCATCGACAGCCTCGGGCTCGGGGGGCGCGTCCGCTTTACCGGCAAGATCGACACGCCCGAACTGGTGCGCCTGTACAACGAGGCCGGGATCGCCATCGTGCCCTCGGTGTACGAGGGGTTCGGCTTTCCGGCGGCCGAGGCGATGGCCTGCGGAACGCCGGTGATCGCAAGCGACGGCGGTGCGCTTCCCGAAGTGGTCGAAGGCGCGGGCGTAACGGTGCCGGCCCGGGACCACAATGCGCTCGCGCACGCAATCAACACCCTGCTCGCCGACAGGCGCTCGCTCGCGCGCATGAGCAGGGAGGGGATTCGCAGGGTGAATGAGCGGTTCAACTGGGACCGCGCTGCGGAAAGGATGGTGGAGGTCTATGAAACACTTTTATAGCGTGATGCTGCTGTGGGCGGCCGCCATGTCGTCGATGCCGTGTTCGTGCAGCCGCGGAGAAGCGGAGCACCTGTTCGGCCCGGTTTCCGCGGCCGACTATTGCGCGGGGAAGTTTGAGCCGGCCAAACACCCTGATTTCGCGAACATCTCAACTGCGGGCATTCCGGGCGACAGGGCGCATTACCTCAGGAAGGAGACGGTTGAGGCGCTGAAATGTCTCTACGAAGCCTTTAAAAAGGACCACCCCGAAGGCAAGCTCTGGGTGCAGAGCTCCACCAGGAATTATTTCGTCCAGAAGTCGATCTGGGAGCGGCGGTGGCGCGAGTACGCTGCGGCAAACCCGAAAGCGGCGGACGGGGAAATCGCGCGGCTGATTTTGCGATACTCATCGATGCCGGGCACGTCGCGCCATCACTGGGGGACTGATTTCGACCTCAACGTGCTCCAAAACGGGTACTACGAGAAGGGGCAGGGTGCAGTGCTCTACAACTGGCTCACGCGCAACGCCGGCAGGTTCGGTTTCTGCCAGCCGTATACCGCCGGCAGAAAGGATGGATACCAGGAGGAGCGCTGGCACTGGTCCCATGTTCCCCTTGCGGCGAGGTTTCAGGAACAGTGGAACGCGCTCTTCAGCAAAGACCCGTCCCTGTTGCGCACCGGCGCGGATTTCAGGGGCTCGGCCTCATCCCTTCCACTGGCGCCGGTCTACGTCAATGCCGTGAACAGCGCATGCGCTGACCGGTGATGGCAATCTTCAGATATCAAAGAAATATCCTATTTTAACCGAGGCCGACGCCTGGAATTCTTTCTGCTCGAAGCGGTCGGCTCCTGTTTCAACGGTATGCGGGTTGGTGATGTAATGGATGCCCGCCCACGGCTCGACGAAGAGGTTGCCGAACACTTTCCATATATATCCCCCGCCGAAGGTCATGACCACATTGGACCAGCGTGTTTCGGCGCCGCTCTGATCGTGGGTTATTGAATTCTGCCACTGCTCGATGCCGGTGCCGATCCAGAAACCGCTGAATCCTGCCCCGAACACATAGTCGATAATCACCGCCGCGACGGAAAGCTCATAGCCGGTGAACGCGCTGTTGCCGATCATGCTGTCCGGGAAGGCCATGCGGGCACCGACAATCCTGACCTTCACATGATCCATGCCCGCCCAGGCCTGTGCTGCGATCCCGAAATGGCCTGCCGATGCACTGATGACAGTCGGGAAGAGATCAAGATTGTATCCGATTGCGAACCGGCGATCTTGGTCTCTGCCGGGCCGGATTCCCTGTTCCTCGGAAAACGCAGGCATTGGCAGCACGGAGGCCAGCAGAAATATGCAGCATGAAACTACAGAAACTGAGAATAGTGTTGATGGGGAAGTATGTATCATTGGGATCCTCTCGAAATAGAGTAAATGCTCTAATGATGTAATATAGAGCTATTACTCTAAATTTCAAGATTTTTTAATGCGTTGTGAAATTCTTTTAAGGATGGCTCGGAAATATATGGTTTTAACAGGAAAAAAAGCATTTCCAGGGAAGACTGTAAGGTTTCAGGGCTAACCGGGGTGTCACTTAAAAAAAGATAGGTAATCCAGAAATCGCTGATGATCCATGATATTGTCAATACAGACTGGATGTCCTGATCGCTCTCCAGACCCTTAATGATGCCGAGAGACGACATCGATGAAAAAAAATTACGCTGCTGGGAAAACCTTTTGTTTCTTGTCTCCTGGTAATCCGATTTCAGCACATCGTCCGCAGCGATGAGAGTGGCGATTTCCATGTAGAAAAAGCGGTAATCATAGTACAGGCGGTATGTTTTTTTTAGAATAAGAGCAAGTTCTGAAATTGATGGAACATTATCCATTTCCTTCCATAAAGTATCGAACGACTCACTGATGTCGCGGAACAGCATTCGGATGATTTCCTCTTTGTTGCGGAAATGGTAGTACAGGTTGCCGGGACTGATGGCTGCCGCCCGGGCTATGTGGTTGGTGGTAATTGTCGTTGCGCCGTATTCATTGAACAGCGTGCGTGCGGTTTCAACGATGAGGGAGCGGGTTTGTGTTTTAGATATCATAATCCTTGATTTTAGAGCAATGGCTCGAAAGGTCAATACTTTGATGTCCCGACCATCGATTTTTGGCTTTACTTACAGGAAAATAATACCGATTTATTACGTGTTAAAGCAATTCCTTGTCCACATATCACGCATTCGGGGGAACTGACCGCCATGAAAAAAACCGCGCTCGCGTTTTGTATACTCTTCATAATGTCCCTTGCGGTCTATTCGCAGGATTCCAAAGCGCCGGCCCCGGGGGATGACACTGCGCTCCCGGATTATCCCGTGCAGTCAATTCATCCCTACGAGTTCACAGTCAACAACTTCACCGTGTCGAGGACATACGAGCAGAGAGGCAGGGGGGAGATTCTCAAGGTGGAGTTCTCCCTGCGGAACAAAACGGACGATCCGATGGATCTGTACGTGTTTGCGATTGCGACCTATGAGACGTACGGGAAGGGAAAAGCTGGCGTGCATGGGTTGAACATCGAGCGGGAAATTGCCGCGGTGCGCAATTTTGTCCCCTTCCCCGCGAAGATTGAAAAGAAGGACGGGATGGAAATCGTGAATCTCGATAATTTCAAGTATAGTATCGGCAGCGGTGAGAGTAAAAAAGATGTCGTGCTCAAGTTCCCTCGCGATCCCAAACTCGGGGTAAATCCGTCAACGAACGCGCCGTACCGGCTTGTCGACGAGCTGTACGTGAAGACCATGCATTACTCGCCCTACAGGAAGAATTACCATTACTTCAATCACGTCACGCTGCTCGTCTTCGACGTAAAGAAGATGAACGCCGAAAAAGGGCACGTGAATCCCCTGTTCAGGCAGGTGTATCGCATCGACGGGCGGAGAAAATAAGCCGTTTCCCCGTTCCGTCCGCCGTGCGCGGCCGCGAGGCGCCATCCAGTAATTAATAATTCATCGCTAATCCGAAAAAAACTTGTTATTTTATCAGGCGGCGAAATACTTGCTTTTCGTGCCCTGGCAGGCTAACTTGTGTATGTGGGGCTCTGCCACATCGCTTTGCCGCGGCAATCAAACACAACACCAGGAGATCGTATGGGCTGCAGAGTGGTTATCGGGACCCAGTGGGGCGATGAAGGAAAAGCGAAGATGATCGACTTCTACTCCAAGGATGCGGACATCGTTGTGCGCTACCAGGGAGGGGCCAACGCCGGGCACACCGTCGTGGTCAACGGAGTGAAACACGTCTTTCACCTGATCCCGTCCGGTATTCTGCATCCCGAAAAGGTGTGCGTCATCGGCAATGGCGTGGTGGTCGATCCCCTTCAGTTCATCGAGGAGTACGAGCTTATCGCAAAAGAGTACGGCAGCCTCAAGGGCCGTGTTTTCATATCCGACGCCGCGCACCTGATCCTTCCCTACCACCGTGAGATAGACGGCGCCATGGAGGAGTTCCGGTCTCGACAGCTTGGCACCACGAAGAGGGGTATCGGCCCCGCGTATTCCGACAAGTCACTGCGGAACGGCATTCGGGTGGGAACGCTGTTCGATGAATCGCTGCTGCGCGAGCGGCTCGAGGCGGAGCTGAAAATAAAGAACATGGAGTTTGAGAAGATATACAATCGCCCGCCCTATTCCATCGAATCGATGATTGAGCTACTCGACCGGTTCCGTGAATTCGCCGGGGACATGATCATCAATACCCAGTATTACCTTCACAGGGCGCTCGACGAAAAAAAAGTCATTTTGCTGGAAGGGGCGCAGGGGACCGCGCTTGACATTGACCATGGCACGTACCCGTTCGTCACTTCGTCCAATACCACCATTGGAGGAGCCCTTCTCGGCACGGGGCTGAACGCGTTTGATGTTGAGCAGGTGGTCGGCATCGCCAAGGCGTACGTGACAAGGGTGGGAGAGGGGCCGTTTCCCACGGAGGACACGGGCGAGTACGGCGCCTATATGCGTGAAAAGGGAGCCGAGTATGGCGCCACGACCGGAAGGCCGCGCCGCTGCGGCTGGGCCGATCTGGAGCTGCTGCGCCATGCAAGGCGGATCAACGGACTCACCTCGATTGCGCTCACCAAGCTCGATGTGCTCTCGGGCATTGAGAAGCTCAGGGTCGCCGTGCGCTACCGGATGAACGGCGCCGACCTGGATTATTTTCCCTCGACATTGCTGCACAGGGTCGAGCCCGTCTACCGCGAGCTTGACGGATGGGAGGAAGACATCAGCGCCTGTGAAAGTTATGCGCAGTTGCCTTCAAGCGCCAAAAAGTATATCGATTTCCTCGAGGAGGGGGCGGGAATTCCCGTGTCGGTAGTGTCCGTCGGGCCGGACAGGAAAAACACCATTGTCCGTTGAGCGCGTTGTGCGTTCCGGCTTTTTTGCATTCATCATACACAATTATTAATATAAACGGAGATGTTTTTTTAACTTTTTTTTGAAATTCGCTTGCCCAAAACGCTATAGTATTGTGGTTATTGTCCTGCTTTAAAAAGGGCATTGCGATTCCGTTCAGGGCTTTCGGGTGTTTAAAAATCACGCTCTGATTTTTTTGTTTGACACTGAAAAACGCTGTTTTATAAGTTGTACTCCGTCAGAGTCGCTAGCTCAGTCGGTAGAGCAACTGCCTTTTAAGCAGTGGGTCCGGGGTTCAATTCCCCGGCGACTCAAAGCCGTTCAAGCCGTTTCATATGTCCCCGTCGTCTAGGGGTCTAGGACACCGGGTTTTCATCCCGGCAACAGGGGTTCGAATCCCCTCGGGGATGCATCGATCGGGGGCGGGTTTTATACCTGCCCCCGATTTTTTTCCCATCATTGAACCGGCTGAGCCGGTTTTATCTCCCACTCTGCCCCTTGCTGCCCGTTCCTTAACGGATTGTCCCCGCATGTCGCGTTACGCCCCGGATAAAAAAAATAGCTGTGGATGAGTATCTTTATTGACAGAGCCCCTGAAAATCATTACACATCTCAATACAGGAAGTGGCTTCAAAAAGGTGTTGCGCTTTCCGTTCGAGCGGGGATTACGTCCGGCGCCGGCATGCGCGGGAGAGGTAGTCCTGTCGCGCTCGGCCCAGAGGCGTCGCCGGAACGCCGGGAACGTGAGTGTTCCGGTATTATATCACACAAAAGAATGAGAGGTTTGTATGAAACGTTTAGCGGTATTACTTTTCGTCGCGCTTTTCGGTCTGAGCTGCGGGGGCGGGACCCAGTACAGGGACGCTTCCAAGGACGAGGGGTCGAGGGAGTTCGGGCCCAGGGAAATCAAGACGACCGTAAACAAGATGGTGGGCTCGATTTATGAATACATCAAAACCGACCCGAAGTATTCCAAGGGCGCGTTTATCATGGTGAAGAAGTTCAGGAACAGGACGTCTGAACACATCGACACCAAGATCGTCACCGACGAAATCGCCACCAACCTTATCAAGAAGAGAATCAAGTTCCTTGACGAGTCTATGGACAAGGACACCCTTGCCGAAATAGAAAAAGGGATGACGGGCATGATCGATCCTGAAAGCGCGATCCCGGCCGGAAACATGAAGTCCCCGAACCTCTGGCTGACCGGCGATATCCGCGACAATGTGAGGCGTGTTGGCAGCCAGCAGATACAGTACCTTGTGGTGACGTTGAAGCTCCTTGAAGCGGCGACCCGCGTCACGATCTGGCAGGACCAGCAGGAGTTCCTCAAGGCGTCGAGGGCGACCAGGGTGTCTTTCTAGCGGGCTGAAAAATCCAGCGTTCAGGAGCTCTTACAATGAAGAGAAAACTATTCGCGCTACTCATCCTCTCCTCGCTGGCGGTTGTGCCGGCGTGTACGTCGGACTACAATCTTGTGATGAAGGACTCCGAGGAAACCTTCTACAAGGGGCAGTACCTTGAGGCCGCCCGCAAGCTGCTGCCGGCCGTCAATCGCTCCGGGCGTGACCAGCTCCTGTTCATGATGGAAGCCGGGCTCATGCTGCATGCGGGGCTTGAGTATAAAAAAAGCACCGATGTGCTCACCGAGGCCGGCAAGCTCGCCCGCGAAATGGCGGTCAGCATCAGCAAAGGCGCGGCCGCGCTGGTGCTCAACGAGACAATGACCAACTATCGCGGAGAAGAGCATGAGCGGGTAATGATACACATGTATCTCGGCCTCAACCGCATCATGACGGGGGACGGAGAGGGCGCAAGGGTCGATTTCAAAAAAGTCAACGACCTGTTGCGCGAAATCGTTGAGACGGGCGGTCGCGATTACAAGCAGAACGTGATGGCCAAATACCTTACCGGGATCGCGTTCGAGGTGAGCGCCGACGCCGAAAACGATTCGCATGACAGGGAATTCGCGTACATTGAGTACAAGCAGATCCAGCAGCTCAGGGGGAGGATGCCGCTTGTGTTGTTCGATCTCCAGAGGGTTGCGAAGCTCATGGATGACGATGAGGATTTCGGCAAATGGGTCGGCATGGCCGGTCGCAATTACCAGAGCGGACTTCCCAAAAACGCCGGCGAGGTTGTAGTGGTGTTCCAGGCGGGCAAGGGACCGATCAAAGTCAGCCGCGGATCCATCATGTCCGAGCAGGCGATGGCCAACGGCCTTCGGGTCGCCATCAACGGGCTCAGAGGCGACCAGGCAGCGGCGGCCGGTGCGATCATGATTGCGCTCAACAAGGCGGAGAACCCGATTCCCAGATTCAAAATGCGGGACAACAGGGTGGAATACTGCCAGGTTCTGGTGAACAACCGGAACTACGGCCGCACCTATATGCTTGAAAACATCGAGGACACTGCGGTGAAAAACCTTGATGACCAGTACGTACGGATGGTGGGCAAAGTCGCGGCGGGCATCGTGACCAAGGCGGCGATTTCCATCGCGGCCGGCATCGCGGCGAAAAAGCTCGCTGAGCAGTCACGCCAGCTCGGGGCGTTTTCCGGTGTCATCGGTACGCTTGTCGGGGCCGGTACGGGCGCGGCGCTCATCTCGCAGATGAAGCCGGACCTTCGCTGCTGGCACACCCTGCCGGCGAACCTCCAGCTCGGGAAGATGTACCTTCCTGAAGGCGAACATCTTGTCACGATTAATTTGGTTGACAGGCGGGGGGGGGTTGTCGATAGGCTTGAGAAAACCATCAAGGTGGAGAAGGACAAGCGCAATTTCTTCAACCTGAGAACCCTTTTTTAGGGGATCATCGCGAAGAACCCCGGCCGGGGCTGTCCCGGCGGAATACGTTCGAGCGCTTCTTCCGGGGTCAGGCGGCTTTTCGCACGCGGAATACTGATGAGCACTGTACATAACAGCAAAACGGGAGAGGGGCCCCCCTCTCCCGTGGAGCCTCTGGGTGATTGCTTCAATCATCTGTCCTTTCCGGCCTGCCTGATCGGCAGGGACGGGCAGATCATTGACCGCAACACCCGTTTTATTTCCCTCTTCGAATCCGATCACAACACCGTCAGGCTTGATGAAAACAATCCGTTCTTTCCCGAATACAGAAGGAGGATCGCGGTTTCCTACCTGCGGGCGCTGCGCGGGCAGGACAGGCAGTGTTTCGCGGTGATGAAGACCTCCGGCGGGGAGAGCCTTCCGGTTGAGATTTACCTGTTTCCGCTTTTTCATGACAAAGAGGTGTATTCAATTCTTGCGTTTCTCAAGGTTGTCGACAGCCGCATGTATTCCTTCGACCGCTCGACCTCGGTCATGATGGAAGAGGGAGGGCTCGCACGGGCGCCGGTCTATGATTACACCCCTTTCCCCATAATCCGGATCAACCGCCATGGCGACCTGCTCTACGCGTCAGCGTCTTTTGAGAGCTTAACAGGCTATTCAATGGCCGAGATACAGAAGAAACCGGATATAGTACTGGAGATGCTCTCCCGCTACGCGTTTGAAAAAATCAGAAGATCGCTGCTTTACATACTCAATGGCAAAGTCCCGTTTAAGAGGGTCACCGACATCAGGCTGAAGGCGAAGGGGGATGTCGAGAAATGGGTCAACCTCACAGCCTATCCGGTTGTCCGCCAGAACGAAATAGTGGCCATAGAGATCGCAGGTGAGGACGTCACCAGGGTGAAAAAGCTCGAAGAGAGGATCGGGCTGATGAACCGGATCCAGATAATAGGCGACCTCACCAAGGGGCTTCTGCACTCGTTCAACAACATCATCAACATCATTTCGAGCAAAACACAGCTTCTGCTTCAATTCACCGAAAAGGATGTCGTGATAAGCGGGCTTCGCGTCATTGAAAAAGCGGCCAATGAGGGCGTGAGGCAGGTGCGGAGGATCGAGGAATTCATCGGCGAGGGACAGCGGCTCAACGAAGGGGAAAACGAGGACCTCATCGACATCATCGAGGACGCGACCGAGTTCGCCAAAATCCAATTCAAGGTGGAGGAGAAGGAGCGGCGCCGGTTCAT
>CAZPZJ010000116.1:0-1531 GCA_964591055.1 uncultured Leptospiraceae bacterium | reverse complement strand
ATCGAGGAGGAGTCCGCGTCGGCGTACTCGATCCAGCTTGTGATCCCCTCGTCTCTTGTAGTCCGGCGCGACCGTCACGACGAGAGCGATGTCTCCGTCAAGGTCCGCGATCTCGACATCGTGATCGTTGAGGACGAGAGGGAGCTCAAGGACATTCTGTTCGAGCTCTTCAACAGGATGGGCAACCGCGTGAGCGTGTTTGAAAACGGGGAGGAGGCGCTTGCGGAGATCAAGGAGGGGAAAACAGACCTTCTCATCACCGATTACCAGGTTTCAGGGATCACGGGCCTTGAGCTCGCTGCGAGGGTCAAGGAGATCGATGACACCATCATCACCGTGCTGTTTTCCGGCTGGATGCTGAACGACCTGAAGAGCTATAAAAATGTTGTGGATGTATTTTATCCGAAACCGTTCAAGCTCGACGCGCTGATCACCGGGATCGCGAAACTTCTCCAGGCCCGGAAGAAAGACGACTGAAGGGCGTTGTCTTTTCCGCCCCGGTTACGATTCCCAGACGCCCTCAAAAACCTCGACCGCCGGGCCTGTCAGGTACACGTGGTTGTCCGCATCGCTCCATTCGATTTCAAGATCACCGCCGGCAAGATGCACGGTATTCTTCCTTCCCGACCGCCTGGTGAGCACCCCCGCGACCGTGACCGCAGACGCGCCTGTTCCGCACGCCATAGTCTCTCCCGAACCGCGTTCCCAAGTGCGCTGTATGGCCTCGGTTTCGCTGACAAGCTGTACGAACTCCACGTTGGTCCGCCGCGGAAACAGGGGATGGTTTTCAATCATCGGGCCGTACTTCTCAACAGGGAACTCCTTCACGTCCTCCACGTAGATGACGCAGTGGGGATTTCCCATCGAGACCGCGGTAATTTCGAATTTCACGCCGTCCACATGGAGGGTTTCCTCGATCACCATGCCCGGCTCTCCCGTCATGGGTATGCGGTCGCGCAGCAGGATCGGCTCGCCCATGTCCACGCTGACGCGCTCGACCCTGTTGTGGCGGGTGTACAGGGTGGTGTACTTGACTCCCGCAAGCGTCTCAATCGCGATCTTCTTTTTCTTCGTGAGCCCATGGTCGAAGAGGTACTTCGCGAAACAGCGGATGCCGTTGCCGCACATTTCGGCCTCGCTGCCGTCGGCGTTGAAGATGCGCATGAAAAAATCGGCCTTGTCGGAGTTGAGGATCAGGATGATTCCGTCGGCTCCCACGCCGAAATGGCGGTCGCTCATCGCGATTGAAAGCCTGTCGGGGTGGAGAATTTTTTTGCGGCGGGCGTCGATGTAAAGGTAATCATTCCCGATTCCGTGCATCTTGGTGAACTTGATCATGAAGTGACGTCCTGTACGTGTTTGTTCTTCAATTCGCCGGCCGCGTGCGGGATTGGCGGCGGCCCGGCGCGCGCTGCGTCCGGAGATGAGCGACAGCGAAATGCTATCCCCGGCAAACTCTTCGTCAAGAAAAATATCGGCGAAGGGGCTTAATTTGATTTACAAACCGCGTTCAATGGGATTTGAAAGAAGG
>CAZPZJ010000115.1:0-11157 GCA_964591055.1 uncultured Leptospiraceae bacterium | reverse complement strand
TCCGGCGATTCGCTGACAGGGGAAAATCCGTTGCGCACCAGGCGGGGCAGCGGCAGCTTTTCAAGCAGCGACGCGATGCGCGGGGCCAGCCCCATGAGCGGCGGGGTGAGCGCCATCGTCATGACGGTAAAGGCGAGGAAGAGCTGGTACTGGTGCTGGCTGATCAGCGAGAACGAAAGGCCGGATTTCGCGAGGATGAATGAGAACTCTCCCACCTGCGCCATGAAAATCCCGGTGATGACAGAGGTTCGAAGCGGGTATCCCAGCAGGAAGGTCGCAAGGGACGCGATGATGCTTTTCCCGAAGAGCACCGCCCCCGTGACGGACAGCACCGTGACCGGGTTTGCCGCGAGAAAGCGCACGTCAAGGAGCATGCCTATGGAGACGAAAAAGAAGCTCGAGAACGCGTCCTTGAACGGGAGGATGTTGCCGACCGCCTGGTGGCTGTACTCCGACTCTGAGATGATAAGCCCTGCCAGAAACGCTCCCAGCGCCGGGGAGAGGCCCAGCGTGTAAGTGATCCACGCCACGGAAAAGCAGAGCAGGATGATGGACAGTAAAAAGAGCTCACGGCTCCGCGTGCGGGCGATGTGGTAAAGGACATTCGGCATGATCCATCGCGCCCCCGCCAGGATCACCGTGATGACCAGCGCCGCCTTGCCCAGCGTCAGCGGAAGTCGGCTGAGCGCGTCGCCGCCGCTGCCCGCAAGAAGCGGGGTGAAGAGCAGAAGCGGCACGATCGCGATGTCCTGGAAGATGAGCATCGCCAGCGCATTTTTCCCGTGATGGGTGACGGTCTCGGCCCGCTCCTGGATGATTTTGAGCACGATTGCTGTGCTGCTCAGCGAGAGAAGAAAACCGAAAAACAGCGCCGTCCGGAAAGGGACTCCCGCCATTGAGGCAATTAGCGATGCCGCGGCGATGGTGAGTGAGACCTGGAGGAACCCTCCCAGCAGCACCTCCTTCTTCACCCTCAGCAGGCTCGCGAGCGAGAACTCGATACCGATGGTAAAGAGCAGCAGCACCACGCCGATTTCGGCAAGCACCTCGACCTCGTGAATGGAGCGGAGAAGTCCGAACCCGTAAGGACCGGCAAGCACGCCGGTGATGAGAAAGCCGATGATTGACGGAACGCCAATTCGGGAGAAGAGAAAGATCACCGCCGCTGAAAGCGCGAAAATAACGGTGATGTCGCGTACCAGATTGTATTCCATTGGCCCTCCTCCCGCTCCAGCATGCAACGGACGCCGGTTGCAGGCAATCAGTTTTCGGTGAGCGGTGAATTCCTTATGATGCCGGCGACTGTTGAGAGTATGTGGTCGAATTTGTAGGGTTTCTGTATGAAATGATATCCCCGTTCCTGGATGAATGCCCACTGGGATTTTTCATCGGTGTAGCCGCTGCCCAGGAGGATCGGGAGGGTGGGATCTTTTGAAGCGAGAATTTCCGCAAGCTCGGTCCCCGAGATGCCGGGCATCACCACGTCGCTGAACACTAAAACGATTCGGGAGCGGTTCGTTTCGAAGAGGGCGAGGGCCTCCCCCGCGTTGGTGGCGGTGATGACGCGGTAGCCGTACTTCTCAAGGATCCTCGACACCGAGACGCGAACCCCCTCCTCGTCCTCGACGAAAAGAATGGTCTCACCGTTGCCCGTGAAAGATGCAGGATCGCGCTTTTCCTGCGCCGTGTCTGCGTGAGGGGTAAAGTGGGCCGGCAGCTTTACCGTGAACGTTGACCCGCTTCCCGGGTCGCTGGCGACGGTGATGAAGCCTCCGTGCTGTGTGACGATGCCGTAGACCACGGACAGCCCCAGGCCGGTTCCCTTGGAGGGGTCCTTGGTGCTGAAAAACGGCTCGAAAATCTTGTCGATGATTGAACGGTCCATGCCCTTGCCGGTGTCGGAAACGGTGATCGTGGCGAATTCTCGCGCTCCCGTTTTCTCGCGCGCGGTGATGCGCCCGGTGCGGATGGTAAGAACGCCTCCGGTGGACATGGAATCGTACGCGTTGACCGCGAGGTTCATCAGCACCTGCTCTATCTGCGCGGGATCTGCAATGACGGGCGGGGTGTTCTCCGACATTTCCGTAACGAGCTCGATGTCTTCGCCTATAATGCGTTGGAGGATCATCCTGATGCCGTCCACCAGGGCGTTGAGCTCGATGACGGACGGTTTGAGCACCTGCTTTCTGCTGAAGGCGAGAAGCTGGCGGGTCAGGGATGCGGCCATCTCCGATGATTTCATGATCTGGCCGAGCTCTTCGTGCTCCCTGTCGCTTTCGTGGCATGAATTCATAAGGATGCTCGTGTATCCCATGATGCTGGTGAGGATGTTGTTGAAATCGTGTGCTATCCCCCCGGCTAGGCGACCGATCGCCTCCATCTTCTGTGAATGGAGCAGCTGCGACTCCAGATTGTTCCGCTCTGTGTAATCCTCGAAGATAACGAACTTCTGGCCGTCCTCCATGCGCACAAGCATGACGATGACGTTCTTTTCGCTCCCGTCCTTGCAGGTAATGCTGGTGCGGTGCGGGCCTGGAAGCCGGTTTTCACCCTCGCCGGCCGCACCCAGCCACATGTCGTATTCAATCTGCCTGACGGGAATGTCGGGATAGGCGGCCTGGAAAAACGTGACGTCGTCGTGAATGTCCTCAATTGAATAGCCGAACAGCGTGTTGAACTTGGGATTCAGGTATTCGATTCTGTTTTTCGTGTTGAGAATGGCGATGGGGAACGGAGAGCGTTCCACAATGTTGCGGAAGCGCTCGCTCACCCTTGCGTGCTCTTCGACCGCTCTTTTCGCATCTGTGATGTCCCTGATGGCGGTGACAATTCTGACGACGCGTCCATGCTCAATGACCGGGATCTTGCTGGTTTCGGTGAACACGGTTTTTCCGCCCAGCGAAAACGACTCGGAGGTGCTGATGGCCCTGCCTGTTTCGAAGACCGACTGGTACTCGGCCATGACGCTGACCGGCAGAAACGGAAAGATGTCGAACAGGGAGCGGCCAAGGTAGTCTTCACGTTCGGATGATAAGCCGAAGGATGGCACCCATGTCAGGAACGATCTGTTGATGAGGATGATGGTATGCGCACGGTCGATGACATGTATTTTGTCAATCATCGCGTCGACCGTTGAGCGGTACTGCTCCTGGTAAAGGCGTGCCGCCTCTGTCGATTGCGATTCCTCGAATATCCTCTGCTGCAGGCCCAGGAGGAGTCTGCCTGACGTGCGGTGGTACACGGCGGCGGTGATCACGATCGCGAAGAATCCCCCGATCCAGAGAGGATAAAATCCCGCGTGCGAGAGGTTGTGCGTGATAAACAGCAGCACAAGGCCTGCTGTCATGATGGCGAGGATTCCCGCGTACAGGATCCACGCCGCCTTTCGCAGTCTGAGCATGTACGCGCCGCTGGATTTGTGCATTCCTGTATCCTGATTGAAGTTGATCTGAGTGTCGCACTTGCCGCCGCCCGGCGCCATCAGGCGCTGTTGCGCGGATTCACGCACAATATTTCTCTTTGTAATGGGGGCGTCGCGGGTTCCGGTTTTATGATCCGGAACCGATTGCCGGAATTGTACATTGCGCCTGCCGCCTTATCAACAAAAAAAATTTGGGAACAGGGGGGTAAGGGAATATTCCGTCGAAACGGCGTTTTTTAATTGCATTAATTATTTAACACAATATAGAATGTATTATATAGATCAGGACCGCGAGGCGGATACATGGACAAGTTTTTCAATCCTTCGTCTGTCGTTATAATCGGGGCGTCAAATTCGCCGTTCAACCTGGGCGCTTCCATCTGCACCATTCTGAAGCACTTGGAATTCGAAGGTCCCGTGTACGCCGTCAACCGCAGGGGGGAGGATGTCAACAGCTGCCCGGGTTTTCCGTCGGTGAGCGATCTTCCCTCGGCGGTCGATCTCGCGGTTGTCATCACCCCGGCGCAGGCGGTTCCCGGCATCGTCGGCGAATGCGGGGAAAAGGGAATAAAGCGCCTCATCATCGAGAGCGCGGGATTCTCCGAAGAGGGCGGGGGAGGGAAACTGCTTCAGGAGGAAGTGAGCTCGCTCGCCCGGAAGTACGGCATCCGCTTCATCGGGCCGAACTGCCTGGGCGTCATGGACACGCACAGCCGATTCTGCTGTTTTTTCGGCTTTATTCCCGGGATGTACGACGAGGCCTTCGAAAACCCGGGAAGCGTGTCGTACGTGATCCAGAGCGGCGGCATCGGCGCGCTCATCATGGACTCGTTCCGCAAGGACGTGGTATCGGTCAACAAGATGATCAGCATCGGCAACAAGGAGGACATTGACGAGTCCGACATGCTCGAATATTTCAACGGCGACAACTCGGAGGTGATAGGCCTGTACATCGAGAGCATCAAGGACGGGAGGAAATTCCTGGAGACCGCACGGAAGGTCACAAAGCCCGTGCTGATCTACAAGGTCGGGAAAACCGACGCGGGCGCGAAAGCGGCGATGTCTCATACTGCGGGAATGGCGAATAACGACCTCATTTTCGACAGCGCGTGCAGGCAGGCCGGCATCATACGGGCGAGGTCGATCGGCGAGCTGCACGCGATCCCCAAGATATTCACCTCCATGCCGCTGCTCAAGGGCGGGAAGATCGCGGTGTTCACCAACTCGGGCGCGTTTGGAGGCATCACCGCCGATCTCCTGGTTGAAGCCGGGCTCGAAATGGCGGAGCTGTCGGGGGAGACGAGGGAGCGGCTTGCGAAAACCGGCAAGCTTTTCAACGCATCCAATCCGGTCGACCTCGGGCCGGCGATCTCCATGCAGACCTTCCTCGACATCTTCGAGATACTACTCTCGTCCGGCGAGGTGGACGGGCTTCTGCCGGTGCCCAACGTGTGGCAGCAGGTGGTGATCGACGCGATCATGGAGCTGGTGAAGATGTGCCGTCATTTCGACAAGCCGGCCGCCATCTATATTCCCAACGCGGTCGATCGTATCGTAGATATAAGAAAGAAGTACAGCCTTCCCGTGTTCGAATCGCCCGAAGAGGCGGTCCGGGCGCTCAGAATTTCATATACGTATTACTCCGATCTCACGAAAAAAAAGCGCATGCAGCATGTGCTGAAAGATTGAGCGGGAGCGCCTTTATCGCCCGGTTGCAGGAAACATGCGAGCGCCCTGGCCTGATCGCCCGTCGCGCGGTACACGTTTCCACATTTCACGGAAAGACACCCGTCTGATCGCATTGGGCCGGCAACAACGCTGTTGCATCCGACGGCGTCAGCATACCGGCGCGCAACCGCCTGACGTTACCCTTGAATTCAAGATGTTCAGCCTTTGCGACCCGCTCCCCGGCGAGTTCATGTGTGATGAAGCCAGCGCGATTAATTTCAATAATGGAAAGAAATACCCTTTACAGCTTTAATGAAATTATCGACATAAACATAAAGAAAGACTTGCGCCGAAGAAGGTGGGAATGGCTGATTTCGCGCTCCAGCGCCGCATAGAAATGTCAGAGGAAGGGCTTCCGACGCTTTCCTGCGGGGATGAATCGGGCAAAAAGTATTATCTGCACAGCAGGGTCGCCCCGTCGCGCGACGCGAGGATTTTCGAAAAGAGCTTCGATCCGAAACGATATGACGTGGTGATCATGCTTGGAACGGGGCTCGGGTATCATCTGCTGCCCCTCAGGGAGAGCCTCGAATCGCTTCGCGCACTGGTGCTTGTGGACGTCTGGCGGGGGACAGGCGCGGCGCTCGCCGAAAATCCGCTCACCTCGTTTCTCGCACACCATGAAAAGATTTCTCTGGTCGCGGGACTTCCGGCCGGGGATGCGGCGGACGCGATCGCCTCTGTTCTGGATTTTTCCAGGGCAAGGGGCGTGCAGGTGCTCACGCATGCGCCATCGGCCCGTGAGTGTCCCGAATACTACGCCACGGTGCGCCGCCTCATCGAAAATGAGATTCACGGCATGGCCGGTGGAGAGGCGACACGACGCGCGTTCGGCCTGCGCTACCTGAGAAACGCGCTTGCAAACCTGAAGCGCCTGAAGGGGGCCGCGCCCTTTCGCTCGCTGGAGGGCGCGCTTGACGGCGTGCCGGCGCTCGTCGTCACGTCGGGGCCTTCGCTGACGGCGCTCATGCCGGCGATTTGCAGCCTCGGAGAAACATGCGTGATCATCGCGGCGGACTCGGCGCTCGCGACGCTTGCGGGGTGGGGTATGGCTCCTGATCTCGCGGTCTCGGTGGATCCGCAGCCCTTCATCCGCGAGCACCTGCGCGCGTTGCCGTCCGGATCGCCCGTGCTGACCATGCTCACCGCGCACCCTGACGCGTTTTCGGGCCGGACGGTGCTTTCGCTCAACTCGCACCCGGTGTCGCAGCTGGTCGACGAGCTCTTCCCGGGAGTGACGGGATCGGCCAGCTCACAGACGGGCAATGTCGCAGGGGACGCCCTGATGGCGGCCGTCAGGATGGGCGCGTCTCCCATAGGCCTCGCGGGCTTCGACTTCTCGTTTCCACGCCTGGAAATTTACGCGCGCGGCACGGCCTACCAGCAGCGGTACGCGAAGTATTTTCATACCAGGGAAAATACGGTTGAAACGCAGAACATGCGCTACATCATGCGCTCCAGCAGGGCTTTAAGGCGGGACGGCGTTTTCACCAGGCGATCGTTCCTGGACTACCGCGCCTCAATCGAGCGGCTGTGCGCCGGCATGCCGGACAGGGCGGTCAGGAACCTTTCCGGGGAAGGGCTCGCGGTCGGCGGCGTTCCATTCGTCACGGTGGAAGAGTTCGCCTCCATGGCGGGAAGGGGAAGGCGGAAACCGCCGGAGCTGTTTACGCATCATCAGCAGATGAGCTCAGCGATTGATTATGGCGCCCTGATCGCGGCTCTTTCAAGTCCGGTGGTCAGAAAAAAAATCATAGAGTCATCGCTTGGGGAATCGGGAAGTAATCGCGCGGCGATCAAGGTGGAAGCGCTGATTGAGCGGTGTATCGAAACGCTGGAGGGATGCTGATGAAAATCGGGGTGACCGGCATTTACGCGTCTGGCAAGGGTACCGTGTGCTCCATGTTCCAGGAACTGGGCGCGCTCGTGATCGACACCGACATACTGGCAAGGGAGATCGTCGAGCCGGGCTCGCCGGTGCTCGATGAGATGGTCCGGGAATTCGGACGGTCCATCCTGGGTCCCGACGGCGCGCTTGACCGCAGGGGATTCGCGAACATCGTGTTCAAAGACCCGGCCAGCGTGGAAAGGCTGAACGCCATCACGCACCCGGCGATCCTGCGGCGCACGCTCGACATCGCCTCGGTTGATCCCGCCGCGGTGTACGTGGTCAACACCCCCCTCCTCTACGAGTCGGGCTTCGACCGCTACATGTACAAAAACATCGTGGTGGTTGCCGACAGAAGCCAGGTGGTCGAGCGGGGAAAGAAGCGCGACGGGATTACCGAACGGGAAATCACCGAGCGCCTCAACAACCAAATTTCTCTCAATGAAAAAGTGAAACGGGCCGATTATGTTATCGACAATTCTCATTCCACGGATAACACCAGAAGGCAGGTCATTGAGATATGGAAAATTTTGACGCAAGGCCCCAGCAGAGAATAAAGGAAAAGAGCGTATATCTTCTGCACCTCGACACCCCCAGGATTATTATCATATCATGCGTCGTGATTGCGGTCCTCATCGTGGCGTTTCTCATCGGCATGAACGTGAAGGGAGACGGCGAGCGCGCGCAGGGCACGCAGATCGCCCACAACGATCTCCTGTTCAACACGCCTCCTCCCCCGCCCCCCGGCGATCAGTCGCAGAACGCCGACCCGACAGCGCCCGGCAGCGCACCACAGACGCTGGACGACGAGATCGGCGCCAGCCAGATGGCGCAGGTACCCGCGGTTCCAGCGCCCGGACAGCCTGCGGCCCAGGCGATTGAGCCGGAGAAGAAGTCCCGTGCGGCGTCCCCGGCCGTGGCGGACAGGAAATCCGGCGATGTGCTCTCGCAGGAATCCATCAGGGAAATTATACCGCCATCGAGAGCGTCGAGCGGCACCGAGAGGAGGAGTGTCACCCCGAAGCGAAACACCGCCAAAACGGACACCGGCAGGCAGAACCGCCGGGAGGCGGCGCGAAGAAACCAGCGCACGGTGGAAGTCGCTTCGGCTGAACGCGAAAGTCAGGTCCGTTCCGCATCCGGTGAATCGGGGTACGCTATTCAGGTGGGCTCTTTCGATTCACGCGAGAGGGCGGCGAAGGAAGCGCGCAACCTCAAGAACCTGCGCTACGACGCCCGCGTCGAGGACACCCGAGTCAACGGAAGAAGCATGTACAGGGTCAAGGTCGGCCCCATCTCTTCCCGCAGCAGGGCCGTGCGAGTCCTTTCAGAAATCCAGGAAATGCGGCCCTACGAGGGAAGTTACCTGGTCAGGGAGTAAGCAGACAATTCCGGAAAGGAAAAAGGCCCCCGCCTGCGGCGGGGGCCTTTTTGCGTGCGCCCGGCAGAAGTGAAGAAAAGCCTTTTACCGCGGCGAAGCGGAATTGCCTCGAAATACGGCATGTTTCATGCACCGGGGGTATCATGCAATACGATATTTGCTTGCTATTTCAACTCACAACCCTTACATTACAATCTGTAATTATTGTTCAGACGGCACTGTGATATGCGGGATTCAGCGTTTCACGCGTGTCATGGTGCGTGGAATCGTACAGAAAACGTGGTGTGTTCGCGAATAACGGCAATGGGCGCATGCAATGGAAATTAATGCTTTCTCAGTTCTGATGTTCGTCCCGGCGATTTGTTTCTTCGGCATGAGCCTCTTCGGCCTGAAAAACCGTTCAACGCCGGGGGCGCTCCTGTTCTCGCTGGTGATGGCGTTCTATTCGCTCGCTACGTTAGGGTACGGCATGGAGCTGGCGAGCCTATCGCTCGCGGGCAAACTGATGTGGGTGAAAGTCCGCTACGCGGGAGCCGCCGGCGGCGTAATCGGCTGGCTGCTGCTCGCTCTGTGGTACAGTGGAAGGGAGCGCTTTATAAGCACGCGCTGGATAATCGCCGCCTCGACTCTTCCCGTCCTGATGCTCGCGGCGTTTTTAACCAACGATTATCACCACCTGCATTACCGGTCACTGCGGATCAACGACACGGGCCCCATCCTGCTGCTCGATAAAACCGTCGGGCCGTTATACTGGCTGTACGCCGCGGTGCATTTCCTGTATCTGGGCGCCGCAACAGCGCTGCTCGTGCGGGCGTACCGGATGAGTTCGCCTCTTCAGAAAAAACAGGCGGCGCTGGTGGCGGGCTCTGTTTTTATAATCCTGATTACCTATGCGGCGTACCTCGCCGGATTCAGGCCTTACGGGCATTTGAACCTCACCTACCTGACCGCTATCATCACCGGCGTGCTGCTTTTATGGGCGATTTTCAGGTATAAGTTCCTCGATATCAGGCCGGTCGCGCGCAACAGGCTTTTTGAACAGATGCCGGACGGAATGGTGGTCATTGACGCGCTCAACAGGGTCATTGACCTCAATCCCGCGGCGCGATCGATTCTCGGGATGAAGTTGCAGGGCCCCGGCGCACCGGCCGCGCAGGCCTTCCAGGGTCGCGATGATCTCCTTGCGCTCATCGGATCGGAGGACCAGAACTCCATCGAGATGAAAATCGGCACCCGGCACTACGAGATCCAGTGTTCGCCGATAACAGACTACCACGGAAGCCCGTTCGGGAAAACGCTTGTCTTCAGGGACAACACCGCCCGCAAGTTTACCGCCATGATCATCCAGCTTCGCCTCGATCTCATGCAGTTCGCCTCTGAGAACACGCTGGAGGCGTTTCTGACGAAAACGCTTGACGAGGTTGAAAAGCTCACCGAAAGCGTGATCGGCTTTTTCCACTTTGTTGAGGATGACCAGGAAACGGTCGCGCTGCAGGCGTGGTCAACTCGAACAGCCCGCGACTACTGCCTGGCGGAAGGAAAGGGCATGCGCTACGGCATTGAAACCGCCGGCGTGTGGCTGGACTGCGTCCGCGAGCGCCGCCCCGTTGTTCACAATGATTACGAGTCGCTGCCGAATCGCAGGGGGCTTCCACCCGGCCACGCGCCCCTGACGCGCGAAATCGTCATCCCTGTTTTCAGGGCCGGGAAGATCGTCGCGATTCTCGGCGTCGGCAACAAGCCGCACGATTACACAAGGGAGGATGTCGACATCACGGCGTACATCGCCGATATCGCCTGGGAAATTGCGGAGAGAAAACGGGCCGAAGAGCAGAGGATGATCAGCGAGCGGAGATACCACCTCCTTGTTGAAAACGCCAGCGACGGCATTTGCATCATCCAGGACGGGCTCATCAAAACCATCAACACGAGGTTCGCCTCGATGCTCGGATACACGATCGACGAGGTGCTGGAAAGTCCCATACTGAGCGTGCTTCATCCCGACGACCAGCAAATGGTGGCCGAGCGCCACGTGCGGCGGGTCGCGGGTGACACGGACCTTCCCACGACCTATACGTTCAGGATAGCCCATCGCAACGGAGAATACATATGGGTTGAGCTCAACACCGCCGTCATCGACTGGGACGGAAGGCCCGCCACGCTCAATCTCGTGCGCGACGTCGCCGGGAGGATGAAGGCGGAGGAGGCGCTTCGGGAAAGCGAAGCCCGCTACCGCTTTCTCGCCGATCACATGAGCGATATCATCTGGACGATGAACCTCTCGATGAAAACCACCTACGTGAGCCCTTCGATAGAAGCCGTGCTCGGGTTCACGCCCGAGGAGCGGATGGTCCAGGAGGTGAGAGAACAGCTGACTCCTGAATCGATGGAACGCGTATTCGAGCGGTTTGCCCGGGAGATGGCGGCCGAGGGCCGAGAGGGAATAGACCCCAACAGGTCCATTACGATGGAAGTGGAGTACTATCATAAAAACGGCTCGACGGTGTGGATGGAAAACGCGATGGGTGCGCTGAGGAGCGAGGCCGGAAAGATGATCGGAATCTACGGCGTATCACGCGACATCACCGAGCGAAGAAAGATCATGGAGGAGCTTCGGAAAAGCGAGGAGCGATTCCGCTCGATCTTCGACAATGCGTCGGTCGGGATCGATGTCGTGGACGAGCAGGGCCGGTTTCTCCAGGCCAACGATGAGCTTGTCGGCATGCTCGGGTATCAGCG
>CAZPZJ010000114.1:0-11162 GCA_964591055.1 uncultured Leptospiraceae bacterium | reverse complement strand
CGGCAGGCGATTTCACCTTCACCGCCGGGGCATGGGTCGGCTACTACAACAACGCCTACCTTGAGCGCGAAGGATGGAGCGACGCAGGCGTTTCGCTCGCCATCGCCAAAAGCGTCGGCGACGCGTCCTTCCGCGGAGCAGTGTACTGTGCCAGGTCGCTCAGCACGGATTTTCAGCTTGAAGATTCGGAAGCCGGCAGGATGAAGAACCACCTCTGGGCGGAGTTCGGCATGAGCTACAAGATTTAGCGACCATATATTACATTCCTGTAAAATAACGGCCCCGGGACAACCTTTTTCAGGTGAAGGCCTTTACCCCGGGGCCACACTTTTTTATATGTACACTACCAGAATGTACCGGGAGCACGGCCCATGATCAACAGGCAGACAATTCCGGCCGACACAGTCACCGGACTTTTGCTCGAAATAGGGAGGATATTCACCTCGACCACCGACATCACGGCGCTTCTCAAGGAGGTGCTCGATGCGGCCGCGGCGCGCCTTCCAGTCCTTCGGGGCATGATCAGCATCTACGATCCCGAGCGCGGCGATATCTTCATCGACGTGTCGCACGGCTACACCGAGGAGGAGGTCGGCAGGGGCAGATACAAACCCGGCGAAGGCGTGATCGGATCGGTGATCGCGTCAGGGGAGCCCCTCATCATTCCCGACGTGAGCGCGGACCCGCTCTTTTTAAACCGCACCGGCGCCCGGCGGGGCGACGAGGGGCGCGGGTTATCCTTTATCTGCGTTCCCGTCAGGCTGGGGAAAGACGTCATCGGTACTGTCTCGATCGACGTACAGCGCACTTCCCGGCAGGAGCTTCAGTCGATCGCCGCGGTCATGACCTCCATCGCCATCATGATCGCGCACACGGTTTCAAGCCGCCGCGAGATGCGACTGCGCGAGCAGATGCTCGTGGACGAAAACAACATGCTGAAAAACAGGCTCTGCCTTGAAAGCTCGCCGCGCCGGCTGATAGGAAGCTCCTCGGTGATGCGCGAGCTCTACGACAAGATCACAATGGTCGCCGCGACCGACACCACCGTGCTGATCACGGGGGAAAGCGGCACAGGCAAGGAGCTGATCGCCGAGGAGATCCACCGTAAAAGCGCGAGAAAGGACGGGCCGCTCGTCAGGACCAACATCGCCGCAATTCCCGAAAGCCTGATCGAAAGCGAGCTCTTCGGGCACGAGAAGGGCTCGTTCACCGGCGCCATACGTCAGAAAAAGGGCAAGTTCGAGATGGCGCAGGGCGGCACCATCTTCCTCGACGAGATAGGGGACCTGGGCCCCCACCTGCAGGTGCACCTGCTGCGCGTGCTCCAGGAGCGCCGCATCGAAAGGGTCGGCGGCAGCGGGCCCATCCCGCTTGACGCGCGCGTCATCTGCGCCACCCACCGCAACCTGGAGGAGATGGTCGCAGGCGGCGAGTTCAGGGCCGACCTCTTTTACCGCATCAACGTGTTTCCGGTGTACTCGCCCCCGCTGCGCGAGCGCAGGGCCGACATCATCCTGCTGGCCGACCACTTCCTGGAGATATACCGGGCCAGGCTCGGGAAAAACATCCAGCGCATCAGCACCGACGCGATCGACCTGCTTGCAAGCTACCACTGGCCCGGCAACGTCCGCGAGCTTGAAAACTGCATCGAGCGCGCGGTGATCCTCTGCGACGAGGAGGCGGTGCGCAACTATCACCTTCCCCCCTCGCTCCAGACAGTGCCGTCCACCCCCGCGGAGCCGAGGACGCTGGAAGAGATGACCGACCTCTTCCTCAGGGAGATCATCATCGACCACCTGAAAATGAGCAGAGGCAACGTCACCAGGGCGGCCCGACAACTGGGAACCACCAAGCGCATCCTCGCGTACAAGATCAGGCAGATGGGCATCGACTTCACCAGATACCGGAGATAGGTCAAGACTCCACTCATTGCAAAATGACGCATCGGGAATGAAGTGAATGGCGAAATCAATGCATTCCGATCAAGCACGATTCGACATGCACTCAAATCCACAAAACGCTCTTCTCACGGCCGTTCGTTCATGAATTCATATTCGCGAAAAAGGCTTGCATTCAAAATTCAGAGACGCCTACACTATATCCGTAATACCGATAAACAGATATTTCACACTATTTCTCCGGCCGGGGCGCTGTACGGAGACGCTTTCAGTACCGATAATGATCCGTTGGAATGAATGCGTACCCGCGGGTTTATTCCCGGTCGTTCGAATGCAAGGAGGAAAGCCTTGAAACTCATTCCCGTCATTCCGATCCTGATGCTTGTTGTATCAGCCTGCACCACCACGCTGGAAGAAAGCTACGATGCCTGGGAGGGCAAAGCAAAAATCACCTCAATCAAGACGTCGGACTACAATCCGACGGGAAAGAACGAGTATCTGGACATCTATTTCGATTTCACTCCGGCGAATCCGGAAGCGCCCGGGAAATACCGTTTCAAAAAGGAACCCGATGTCAACCGCCGTTTTTTTCATGACCATCGCGGCAACCTTCATAAAAAATGGGTCGCCGATACGGGGATAAAGGTCAACAATGTGTACCCCGCCACGCGCTATGAGAAAAAGGCGATGTCAGGCGGGGCGCCCGTTTTTTTCAGGGTCAGGGTGGCGCAGTAACAGGATTTTGCGCCGCTTCCCGTGGAACACGCTCTCACACCCGCCTGCCATGTGCGCGCTCCAACATGACATTTCCAGACATCTTCCCGTGGCACGACAAATTCCCGGAAAAACGGCATCATGATTCAATGAAAGGCACACACGGTTTCATGAAAAGGCCATCCGAACGTGAGCGCAACAACGCGATCGCTTCCGGGGGAGGGGCGCGTCCCGCGAAACACATCGGAAAGGCGATCAGCATTCTCGGGGACGCCCCCGACACGCACATGGACCGGTGCGTGCTGGCCGACCGCCTGGACATCTCCCCCGATTATCTGGGCAAGATATTTAAGGAGCTGACCGGCACCACCCTCAGGGAATTTGAAAACTCCCTGCGGGTGGAAGCCGCCCGGAAGCTTCTCGGCACAACAGAGCTTCCCCTGCCGACAATCGCTCGAAGGGCCGGCTTTGGAAGCCTCCGCACCTTTTTCCGCGTGTTCCGTCACTATGCGGGCCTCACTCCGGCTCGATTTCGCGACAATTGGCGGCAGTGCCATTTGCAGACATCTTCCAATGGCACGACATCATGAACCTTTCGGCATACCTTACCTGTAAAAATACAACGGGGGAGGAACCGCAATGAAAAGAATCATTTACCTCGTCACCGTGCTCATCCTGCCGGTGTTCCTGGCGTTCGCGGCGGGCTGTGGGGGCGGAGGAGGAGACGGAGATGGAGACGACAACGGCAATCCTGGTTCGCCATCGCCTTCAATACCGGCGCAGATGTGGGGCGCCGTGGACGGATCGGTCTATACGGTCGCCCGGTGCGGGTCCACCGTGTATATCGGCGGTAATTTCAACCACGTGGCCCCGCCAAGCGCCCGGGGGACCATTCTCAGCACCACAACGGGGCTTCTCCCTGAAGGGGTGAAGGGCCTGAGCTTCAATCAACAGGTAATCACGGTGGTGTCCGACGGGAGCGGCGGCTGGTACGTGGGGGGCTCATTCTCGAAGGTGGGCACTGTAACAAGAAAGTATATCGCCCATATCCGTTCCAACGGCACAGTGAGCGACTGGAATCCCAGTGCCGACGGGCATGTCTATGCGATCGCCCTGTACGGGAGCACCGTTTATGTCGGGGGAGACTTCAGTACTATCGGGGGAAAGACGCGCAATAATATCGCGGCGCTTAAGACCTCTGACGGTACGGCAACAGCCTGGAATCCCAGCACCAACAGCACAGTACGCGTCATACGCGTTGACGGCAGTTATGTCTATATCGGCGGCGTATTCACCACGGTAAACGGGTCCTCGCAGGTCGGCATCGCCTCGATCAGCACGACCGACGGGTCGCTGAACCCGTCATGGAGCAATGATAATGATGCCAACGCTGCGGTGTATGATATCGTACTCAACGGAACGACTGCCTACGTGGGGGGCCCATTCACCGAAATAGGCGGGGCGACACGCAACTATATCGCCGAGATCAATCTCTCCGACGGTTCGGCGACCGCCTGGGACCCTCATATGAGCAACACGGTCAATACTCTGGCCTTCGACGGCACTTACGTCTATGCCGGGGGGGATTTTACCACCACCGAGGGCGGAACGGTAGAACGCTACTACATTGCCCGGTTCGATCCGTCAACGGGAGATACCGATTCATGGGATCCGCACGCCAGCTTGCCGGTGTATGATATTCTGCTGAGCGGCACCATGGTGTATGTGGGGGGCTCCTTTACCGTCATTGCCGGCGAGACACGGAATAATCTGGCGGCCCTGTCAGCCGCGGACGGCACCGCCACGGACTGGAACCCTGGCGCGCAGCACTATGTGCTTGCCCTTGCCTCATACGGCACTCATCTCTTTGCCGCTGGATCCTTCTGGTACGCGGGCACTGTAGAGCGTAAATGCATCGCCGCTCTTGATGCCTATACCGGGCGACCTGCCAATTTCAATCCCAAGGCGAATGGTGAAGTCTACTCCATCGCCGTCGACGGTGAGAGGATCTACGCCGGGGGCGCCTTTTCCACCATCGGCGAGCAGACCCGGATGCATATCGCCGAACTCAAGGCATCCGACGGCACCGCCACGACCTGGAATCCCGGCGCTGACGGCTCGGTGCTAACCGTGCAGATCGATGACAGCACGGTCTACCTGGGAGGCCAGTTCGGCCATGTGGACAGCACATCGCGTCCATACATCGCCTCAGTCAGCCGCTCCACCGGGGAGGTCACCTCCTGGAACCCCTCGGCGAAGAGTAATGTGTGGACCATCCTGCTTGCGGGAAGCACCGCCTACGTGGGGGGCGACTTCACTTCCATCGGTGGCGAGGGCCGGGGTCGCATCGCCGAGATCGATCTCTCCGACGGTTCGGCGACCACCTGGGACCCCTCCTCCAACGCACGGGTGACCACCCTGGCGATGGACGGCACTTACGTTTATGCCGGGGCGAACTTCACCAAAATCGGCGGCCAGGACAGGAACCGCATCGCCCAGCTTGCGATATCCGACGGGAAGGCGACAAGCTGGAACCCGGGGCCTGACGGAGAGGTCATATCCATTCTGGTCGACGGTTCCAACGTGTATGCCTGTGGATGCTTCTATAATATTGGAGGGGAGGAACGCTACTGTATCGCGCGCATCGACGCCTCGACCGGAACGGTCTCTTCCTGGAATCCCAAAATGGGCGGAATGACGAGGGCGATGTATATCCACGGGGACGAATCCGAGATCTATGCGGGTGGGGATTTTCATACCGTCGGAGACGTCGTAGCCTACCGCATTGCTGCAATCGACCTGGCTTCCGGCCTGCTTCTTGATCCGTAAAACGCTGGATACAACCTCCGGGTGGGGCGTAGCCCCCTCCGGGGGATTCGGCGAGGCCATCTTCCACTTGACTTTTCCCCCATAATGGTCTATTCCTGAACGTGTAATTATTCCCGGAATGATCCTTTTGTTGCGGGAAGGGGCGGCCATGCAATCTCGCTTTGTTATTCAGGAAAAGCAGGCGGAGGGCTCCATGGGAGAACTCTTTCTGGCCCTGGACGGAAACACCGGGAGTCGTGTTGCACTGAAGGTACTGCGCCCCGCCGCAGTCAGCGGCCGCATCGAGGACCAGGTGCGTTACCAGACCGTCCTTTCAATTGTCAAAGGGCTGGATCACCCCCATATCGTGCGGATCATCGACTTTGGCCGTACCGGGGAGGCAGAGCCCCGGTTCTACGTAGCCATGGAGTACATCGAGGGCCCAAGCCTGCGTGAGCATCTCCTGCAGGCCCTTCCGGCAGCGGAGGCCCTCGCGGTGGCGGCCTGTATTGCCCGGGCGCTGGAGGCCCTGCACGGCGCCGGGGTCATCCACGGCGACCTCAAGCCCGAGAACGTACTGTGCCAGAGACCTCACCCCCCGGCCTCCTCTCCTCAGAGGAGAGGGGGAGCATCTATTGACGGAACTATCAAACTCGCGGACTTCGGCCTTGCCCGCCTGCGGGACCTCACGGCCTTTGACACCGCCTGCATCGCCGGGACCTTCCGCTACATGGCGCCGGAGCAGTGCGGGATCCTCCGCCTTCCCGTGGACGAGCGGAGCGACCTCTACTCCCTGGGCGTGATCCTCTACGAGATGCTCACAGGCGCGCCGCCCTTCGCGGCCGCGGGGCTCACGGAGCTTTTGCACCAGCAGGCGGCCATGGTTCCGCCGCCTCCCTCGGCACGCAAACCGGAAGTACCCCCGGCTCTGGACCGCCTGGTACTGAAGCTCCTTGAGAAGGAGCCCGCCGGCCGCTACCGGAGCGCCGGAGGAGTGTTGCAGGACCTTGAGCGCCTCGCCGTCGGCGAGGGGGATTTTACCATCGGGGAAGCCGACACCGGAGGCGCCCTCCGTTTTGAAACAATGCTCATCGGCCGGGCAAGGGAGCTTGCCCGCATGGTTTCCATCCTTGAGGGATTTCCCGGCAGGGGCGGCCTGCTGCTTCTTTCCGGGGAGGCGGGCGCGGGCAAAACCCGTCTTGCCGGGGAGTTTCGCGCCAAAGCGCTGCGCCGCGGCCTTACCTGTCTTGAGGGCAGGGCCCCCGACCGGGAAAACAGGGCCCCCTTCGGCCCCTTCAGGGAGGCCCTCACGGCCTATATGCGGGAGTTCCGCCGCTATGACCCGGAGCGCAAAGCGGCTCTCGCCGCCCTCGTTCAGAAGGAATGCCGCGACCTGGGGCGCATCATCATCGATTTTAATCCCCGGGCGCTGGACCTTTTGGGCGAGTGCCCCCGGATCGTTTCCCTTGAGCCCGAGCGGGAAATGCACCGCTTTTATTCAATAATGACCCGATTCTTCGCGTGCCTCGCCCGGGCCGAGGGCGGGCTCGTCATGGTACTTGAGGACATGCACTGGGCGGACGAGGGGAGCGTACGCCTCGCGGAGGAGATCCTCGGCGAGATACAGGAAGCGCCCCTCTGCCTGGTCATGGCCTTCCGGGACACCGAGGTCACCGGCGAACAAGCACTCACGGGCCTGGTGCGGAAGCACGAGACCTCGATTATCAGCGTGAGTCGCTTCACTCCGGAGGAAACCAGGGAATTCATCGGCGCCCTCTTTGCCATGAACGGTGACGACACCGAGCGGCTCGTCTCCGTCCTCGCAAAAAGCGGCGGCAACCCCTTCTTCACCATCGAGATACTCAAACGCCTTGCGGGGGATGGGATCATCGGGAGGGACTCACAGAGCCGCTGGAGCGTGGACGGCGCAAAGCTCGCCGCCGCGGCCCTGCCCGACTCCATCGTGGAGGCAATCCTTCACACCATCGGCGGCATCGAGCCGCACGACCGGAACATTCTCCAGCGCGCCGCCGTACTGGGGCGGGCTTTTGACCTCGCGCTGCTGGCCAGATGCGTGGAGTCTTCGGCCGGGGGGGCAGGCAGCGGGAAAAATGAAGAGCGCATTGAAGGCATCCTCGCCTCCCTGGAGCGCGCCGCGTTGAGGGGACTTGTCACCGAAGACTACGCCACGACGGGACGATTCACCTTTGCCCATGACCGCGTGCGCGACGCCTTCTATGGTTCCATCCCCGGGGAAGAGCGGCGCGCCCTTCACCGCCGGGCGGGGCTTGCCCTGGAGGAGATGTGCGGAGACAACACCGAACCCTTCATCTTTGACCTGGCAAACCATTTCATCGAGGCGGGGGACGATGAGCGTATCGTGCGATATGCCTGTGAGGCGGGAGTAAAGGCCCAGGAGAATTTTGCCTATGTCGAAGCCCTAAGCTATTTTACTCGTGTCGAGAAAAGAATTTCTCCTGACATAAAAGCCGAAAGCATAGACCCACACTATCAAATCCGGCTTCAGTGCATGGAAAGAATCGGGACCATCCACACCTTCACCGGTGATGCCGACTATGCCCTGCAGTTCCTTAACGGGCTACTCCCCCATATCAATGATAAAATAAAAAAGGCCCAAATCTATCACCTCATGAGCAAAGCCCTCTTTCGCGAGGGAAGATTGCGTGAATGTGAATCCTGCGTTAAAGAGGGATTGGAGCTTTTAGGAGAACGACTCCCTACGAATAAGTTTTCCGTATTAATGGAGACAATCCGGGAATTACTCATTTTTCTGCTGGTTAAACCGCTACCAGCAAGGAAGAAAAAACGAAATATCGAAAAATACAAAATGATCATCTGGTTCTATGACTGGCTCAATTGGGTCTATTTCTTTTCAGGAGGATACAAGCTGCTCAGAATTGTTCTGCGCATGTTCACCATCGCTGAACGGAAAATAGGATATTCCAGAGAACTCGCCTATGCCTATTACTATTTCAGCTTCTCCTGCATGATTACACGATTCTTTTCGACTGCACATTTCTATTTAAAAAAGGCTGAAAAAATCGTGAAGGAAATTCAGGACCCGCTGGGAATCGCAAAGATGATGAACGGCATGGCCTTTTACTGGATTGTAAAGAATGACACTGAAAGATGCATTCACTTCTGTAAAAAAGAAATCGAGTTACTGGAAAAAATCGGCGACAGAATGGAGATGAACTTTGCCACTCATCTGATAACATTGGCGTATTCATTTATTTCTGAATATGACATGGCAACCCGGTATCATGAAAGATCAAAACGATATATTACCAATGTTTTTGACGAACTTGGAAATATGACTGCCAACTATCCCTCGCTTTATTATATCGAAACAGGACAGTATGATATTGCAAAAACTTTTTTCCATGATCATATTGCAAAAGCGAGAAGAGTGGGATCAACTTATAATCTCTACATACTGCTTTCGGGCTATGGGCTCTATCTCACTGAAACGAATAATCTGGATGAGGCACTACAGGCATTCATGGAGGCATATTCCATTGAGAAGAGGGAGATAATCCCACCCCACTACAGGACTTTGCACTATTATTACTCCAATGCTTTGATACAGAATTATCGACGCGAGGAAAGCAGACTTGATGGAAAGAGCAAAAAGGCACATCTAAAAAAAATTAATAAATTCTGCAGGCTCTCGATCAGGCATACAAAAGCCTGGGGTTATTACTATGGGATTGCCTTGCGCTATAATGCCATGTATGCTGATCTTGTCTCAGATTACAGGAAGGCAGACCAATTGTTCAACGAGAGCATCCAATGGAGCAAAGGTCTCAATCGCCGCTACGAGCACGCCTGGACCCTCTATGAATACGGCCTCTTCCTGCGCAAGCGGGGCCGGGAGGCCGAGTCATGGAACAGCCTTACCGAGGCCTACCAAATCTTTGACGATATCGGGGCCCCTCCCTATAAAGAGAAGATCGCGCTCATGCTGGGCATGGGGCCCGGAGCCGACAGGGACGCGGCCCTGGCCGAGCTTCTTCGCCGGGAACGCCTCGCGCGGGTCGCGGAGTATTCAAAAGAGCTCGCCGTGATCTACGACAGGACGCCTCTCCTCGAAGCGGTGCTCGTCCGGGCCATGGAGCTCACGGGGGCGCGGAGCGCGAGCTTCTTTTTATCCGAAGACGTGGGAGACCCCCCGCGCTTCATATCATCGCGGCATACCGGCCCGGGCCGCGAAGCCGAGCACTCCTCCCGCATCGTACGGCGGGTCTTCGACACCGGGGAGACCGTGCTCACCACCAACGCCGAGATCGAGGAGGAGTTCACCGAGTACCGAAGCGTCTCCCTCTACGGGCTCAAGTCAGTGCTCTGCGTGCCTGTGAAACACAACGACCTGGTCAACGGGGTGCTCTACCTGGACAATGACCTGGCCGCCGGGGTCTTCTCCGGCGACCACACCATTCTTCTTCAGGAATTCCTCTCCTCCGCGGCCATCCTCATCGAGAACGCCCTTCTCAGGGAGCGCCTCGCCGGCGCCGAAGGGGAGAAAAAAACCGGGGCCGCCGGCGATCCTGTCCTGAAATCGGCCCTGGCTTACCTTGAAGAACACTACGCGGAGGAGATCACCCGGGAGGAGATCGCCGACGACCTGGGCATGAACCCCGATTACCTGGGCAAGTTATTCAAGCGCCACATGGGCAAAACCGTACGCGACTGCCTGAACGAGCTTCGGGTGCGGAAGGCGGCGGAGATGCTCTCAAGCCCCGACTCAAAGATCATCGACGTTGCGATGAACGCGGGGTTTGAGAGCCTCCGAAGCTTCTACCGTGTTTTTTATCGGGTCACGGGCATGACCCCGACCGCATACCGGGAGCGAAAAGGATAAACAGGAACCGACAGGCCAATTAAAATTCCGTTTCTACAGACTTTTTCAAATTGGCTCTCCTTATCTGAACAACCACCTCGCAAGCATCGTCTTCACCCCACAACCGCCTGATGACGCTGCCTTTATCGAGCACATCGTCCAAAAATTTCCTGAAATGCGCGTCCCTTGCACGGCGTGCCTCATCATCCATGACGCGGCCAAGACCCTCCATTCGCGACGCGACGAATTTATTGGCAATCATGTATCTGGCCAACACCACGGCGCGCGCATACGACAGGCTCTTTCGCTTTGCGGAGTCATTTTCGTTTCCAGAAGGCGATTCCGTCGCTGTAACGCGGAAGGTGTGCTCATCGCACCAGCCCTCCCGTACCGCCGAGGTGTCCCCCTTCCTGATTTCGGGACAACCGCCGGCGCCGCTCCCGGAATTGCCGCAGCCGATCCCGATCACTACCACAGCGATCAACAGCAATACCGCCGGGCCGTACTGTAACGCCATCGTGAGTTTTTTTCCAAAACGTGCTGGAGTCGTGGCGACTGGTCGGTTGTCCATAACGGGTTACCTCTCTTCGGGATGTAGTTCCGGCCCCGGCAATCAGAAACGATACGGAATTACTGAAATGCCCGTATCGCCCGGACCCTGATAATATCAACTTTATTGAAAAAATACCTGCTTCCGTCAATAAAACTCTGGAAATGAGCATAGTACGCATGGGATTCCGAAGAGCTCCAGTAATAGTAATTGGCGAAACCGCCAATTCCCGCCTTGTGTAAATTCACGTACATCGCGTTGAGCTCGTCTCCCGACGGCAGGAACCAGTCGCTTTTCCCCCTGCCACGGTATGAGGCGCATAATGCAGCCG
>CAZPZJ010000113.1:10106-11326 GCA_964591055.1 uncultured Leptospiraceae bacterium | reverse complement strand
AAGCCCGGAATACAATGAGTATATAACCGCACAGTATTCCCTCAACAGCAGAAGCCAGACCGCGCTCCTTGCCCTGTTCTATACCCTGGGGCGGGGTAGTCTTCTTCTGGCCGGAGGTGCGGCAATCTACGGTGTGTTCTATATAATGCAAAAGAGGTATTTCTTTCTTTTCGCGGGAATACTTTGCATTTTGATCGGGGTCGTCGCGATGTATGCGCTGTTCAGGACGACGCCGGCAACGGAGTTGGACAGGTACATCCATATACCTGTCATTTCTTTATTCGTTGTCGCTCTGGGATTTGTTTTTATCTATGCGCAGTATAAAAACAGGACAAAGTAAGTGCGCCCGGCATTGCCGTGAATGAAACGATGAGAAAAACACTATCAGCGCTCAGGCCTTATGCGGTTGGATCACTGGCGGCGGCGGTGTTTACGGTGTTCAGTGTTCTTGTATCATACATTGCCGAAAACAACGGTGTGACGTATTTTATTTGCGGTGTGACAGGCGCGTTCGGGATCGGGTATGCGATCTATAAGCTGGCCCGGCCGGTATCGCCGCTGACCGCGCTGGTCCTCATACCGTGCATGTTCTCCGGCGTGTTTATCGGCGAGTACCTTCATCTCCTGCGGGAGCGTGTAATTGTTGCGCGGCCCTCGGAGCTCAAGGCGCATGCATCGTCGGATGTGTTTGAATTGCGCAATCATCGTATTGTGCGGGAAATGAAATCATCGTACACCGGGACCTGGCGATACAAGGACAAAAGCGCGACAATCCACGTGTATGCCGTTCCCGTTGTCGACGAAGGCTGGGGCCCCGGCGACAGTGTTGAGGTCTTCGCGGTGTGTGAAAAGACATTCGGGAATTCAGGCAGCTGCGATGATGCCTTTCAGCCCGGGAAACGGTTTGCGAAGCGAATTGTCCGGCAAAAATCAGATCACTATAAATCGTTTGAAGTGTCGGTGAAAAGAGGCGTGAAAGATCATGATCTGCATGTCGCCGGCAACATCGTGTTTGTGGAGTTGATCTCTGATATCAACGTATACGCGGCTCGAAAAAGGAATTTCGGGATAATGCTGTGTACGGGCCTTGTGCTTTTGTGGAATGTGGTGTCGTTCTGGTCTGTGCGTTATGAATCGAAGAGGGCGAGGCGATCGGATAATAACGTCGCACCGCCTTCCCCCGGTGGGGCGTAAACGCTTCATCGCGGCGGTTTCCGGAC
>CAZPZJ010000113.1:4606-10006 GCA_964591055.1 uncultured Leptospiraceae bacterium | reverse complement strand
TTTTCAGCGCCCCGGTTTCCTTTTCAAGAAGATGGGCCAGCAGCCCTATGAGGATCAGTGCCAGGCCGAAGTAGAAGAACCAGAATGCCGCAAAGCTTTCGTGGTCCATGCCGATCCTGAAAAAATAGAACTCCGAAAAGTGCGCAAACTGCCTGCCGTAGAGGCGGGGCAGGAAGGTGCACGCCACGTGAATGAAGCCTATGGCCGTAATGATGATTCCATTGGTGATGCCGCTGAGTATTTTCATGAGTGGGCCTCCATCGCTCTTCCACAGTGAAGGCCCCGGATGCGTGAGATCGTCAACGAAAAAACATTGATTTTTCATGAGATTTGGAAAGTAGTTGCTATTGTTCGAAATCATGCTGTGATAATCATCGAGGTGAGCGTATGAAGCCGGAAAAAGACCGGATTGTACAGATCATCAGCGAAAAAAAAGCGTATTTACTTCAAAAATACTCCCTTACCCGAATCGGGATTTACGGATCGGTGGCGCGTGGCCAGGCCTCCGATACGAGCGATGTGGACATTGTCGTTGAAATGAAACCCGACCTTCTGAAGCGCTCGGCCCTGCGGCAGGAGCTTCAGGAGATGCTGCATTCCAGGGTGGATGTTACCCGATACTCCGATCGCATGAACCCATCGTTAAAACTGCGCATTGACCGCGAGGCCTTCTATGTATGACCGCAGCCTTGTCCGGGATATGGCAGTGCAGATTGAGGAAGCGATTAACAGGATAGAACGCAGGTTTGAAGGAATTTCATGCGCGGATGATTTTGTCAAAAGCGACGAGGGCATTGACCGTCTTGATGCAATCGCCATGATGCTCATAGCAATCGGTGAGAGTTTTAAAAATATCGATAAAATCACGGGCGGTACGCTTCTCGCACGGTATCCTGAAATATACTGGCCCGGTGTCAAGGGCGTGAGGGACATCCTGGCCCACGCTTATTTCAATATCGATCCTGATGAAATTTTCGCGATTTGCAGCAAAGACCTTGCCCCCCTGAAAGCCGTGGCGATTACAATAAAAGCAGAGCATGGCTGATTGCAGTGCATCTTTCCTCTCCGATCTCACCCCGCTGAAAATTTGCACCGAAGCGCCGCTGATCTGCGGCGGACCGGCGAAAAAACATTGATTTTTCACTTGTTTCATCCATCCTCTGGCTTCCGGCGCATATCAAAAAGCCGCCGGCATCGAGCGCACGCAGGGAATATGACTATGGCCCGAAAGTCAGCCGGGGAGCGATACGGGGAGCTGGCGGCCCTGATTGAACAATACAATTACCACTACTACGAGCTTGACGCGCCGCTGGTGGACGATGCGGAGTACGACGCGCTTGCCGTGGAGCTTGCCGCGCTGGAGCGGGACCACCCGGAGCTGAAAACGGCCGACTCTCCCACCGCCAGGGTGGGCGGCTTTGCGCCGAAGGCGTTTTCCGAGGTGCGGCACGATCCCCCCATGCTCTCGCTGGGCAACGTGTTTTCCGACGACGACCTCCGCGAGTTCCACGAGCGCTGCGTGAAGGCGCTGGGCGCGTCCGACATCGAGTATTCGTTTGAGCTCAAGTTCGACGGGCTCGCGGTCGAGGTGGTGTACCTCGGCGGGAGCTATGCGCAGGGCTCCACGCGCGGCGACGGGGAGAAGGGCGAGGACGTGACCGCCAACCTGGCGACAGTGAAATCGCTTCCGCGCGTGCTGCCCGGCGGCGCGCCGGAGCGGCTCTCCGTGCGCGGCGAGGTGTTTCTGCGCCACGACGAGTTTGAGCGGCTGAACGCGGAGCGGGAGGCGGCGGGCGAGGCGCCGTTCGCCAATCCGCGCAACGCGGCGGCGGGATCGCTGCGCCAGCTTGACCCGCGCGTCACGGAGGGGAGGCGGCTCGATCTTGCGCTCTACGGGACCGGGACCATTGCGGGCGGATTGGCCATTTCCTCGCAGCGGGAGATGTTCGATCTCTTCAGGCGATTCGGCCTTCCCGTGTCGGAGCATGTCGGCTTCGGCGGCATCGGGGAAGTCGGGGAATTTTACCGGCGCTGGAAGGATCGCCGCCACGAGCTCGACTTCGACATCGACGGCGTGGTGGTCAAGATAAACGACTTCGCGCTGCGGGAGCGGCTGGGGGCCACCAGCAAGGCGCCGCGCTGGGCGACCGCGTGGAAGTTCCCGGCGCGCGAAGCGCTCACCGTGCTGGTGAGCGTGGACGCGCAGGTGGGACGCACGGGCGTGGTGACCCCGGTGGGAAACCTCCACCCCATCAACATCGGGGGGGTCGTGGTGAAGCGCGCCACGCTGCACAACTTCGACGAGGTCCGCCGGCTGGGCCTCATGATCGGCGACACGGTGAAGGTGATCCGCGCGGGCGACGTGATCCCCAAGGTGGTCGAGGTGCTGGCCGACCGGAGGCCCGGCGACGCGCGCGTGATCGAGCCTCCGGAGCGCTGCCCCGCGTGCGGCCATGCGCTTTCAAAAGAGGAGATATACATCCGCTGCGTCAATCCCTCCTGCGCGGGAAAGGCGCTCGAATCCCTCAAGTTCTTCGTCTCGAAGGACGCGATGGACATTGAGTTCTTCGGGCCGGAGCTGGTGCAGCGGCTCTACGACGCGGGGAAGCTCGCCACCATCGCAGGCTTCTTTTCCCTGACCCGCGAAGACCTCCTGGCGATGGAGCGCATGGGCGAAAAGCTCGCCGACAAGATCCTTGAATCCATCAACGCGCGGCGCTCGGTGTCCCTGTCCCATTTCCTGAAGAGCCTCGGCATCCGCAACGTGGGTGAACACCTTGCGAAGGTGGTGGCGAGGGCGGTGGGAAGCCTTGACGCGCTTTTCACGATCACCGCCGACGAGCTGATGCGCATTCCCGAGGTGGGGCCCGGCGTGGCGGAGTCCGTCAGCGAGTTCTTCGGCGATCCCGCACAGCGCTCGCTCGTCGCTTCCATGCGCGCGGCGGGGCTTGAAATCGCCGACGAGCCGCTCCCGGAGCGGGGAGCGGCCGCGATCGAGGGAAAAACCTTCGTGTTCACCGGCAGGCTGGAAAAGCTGACGCGCGAGGACGCCGAGAGGATGGTCGAGTCACGCGGCGGGAGGGCGTCCGGGTCGGTCAGCAAAAAAACGGACTACGTGGTCGCCGGGGAGGCCGCCGGGTCGAAACTTGAGAAGGCGAAAAGCCTGGGCGTTGCGATCATCTCCGAGGACGAGTTCATCGCGATGGCGGAAGAGGGGCAATGAAAAAGGTCATATTCACGGCGCTGCAACGGCATTTCTACCTGCTCACCTCGCTGGGCATGTTCCTCTCGTTTCCCAGCTTCGACCTGCCGTCCCTGAAGGCCTTCCCGCTGTTTGCATGGGTTTCGCTGGTCCCTCTGTTCGCCTATGTCCGCGGAAAGACGATGAGGGAGGTGTTTGTCGCCTCCTTCATCACCGGCCTCGCCGGGAACCTGGTCACCTACCAGTGGATCGGCAACTTCGGCGCGGAGGTGAGCGGCGGCTACACTGTGATCCTGCTCTTCCTGGTGCCCGCGCTCACCGGGTTTTTCACCGCGAAAATCCTCGTGGCGGAGTATCTCTCCCGCCGCTTCGAGCGCCTTCGCATGCTCATCTACCCGGCGGTGTGGATCGGCGTGGACTGGATTCAGTCCGTCGGGCACCTGGCGTTTCCCTGGACGTACTGGGGCTATTCGCAGTACCCCTTCACCGCGCTCATCCAGATGGCGTCGGTGACGGGCGTGATGGGCGTGACCTTCCTCGTGGTGCTCGGCAACTGCGCGCTCGCCGACCTGTGGTTTTCCATCCCCGTCGGCGGGGCGTCGCCGGGACGGTTGATGCGGATTCCCGCGTTTCGCCGCGCGGCCGCGCTGGGTGTCGCCGTGGCGCTCATAAGCGGAGCGGGATGGGCCTTGATGCGTGCGGGAGGGAGCGCTTCCAGGCGCGACATGCGGGTGGCGATGGTGCAGTCGTGCATTGACCCGTGGGACAACTGGACGCTCAACCGCATGCGCTTTCTCGACGAGCTTTTAAAGTACACCGCCCGCGCCGTGGAGCGCGACCCCGACCTGGTGATCTGGTCGGAGTCGGCCACGCTGGAGATGCTCTCGTTCGATTACATGTTCGGCAGGCTCAACATGTTCGAGCGGCGGCTGTTCGAGAGCGTCCGGGGCTTCGCACGGCCGCTTCTCACCGGCGAGATCGGCCGCACCGACGATGTGATGAACCGCCGCGCGTACTTCCACAACAGCGCGGTGCTCATCGACGCGCAGGGATGCGTGGTGCGCGCCTACCCCAAGATCAACCTGGTGCCGTTCGGCGAGTGGTTTCCCTACGAGCGCTGGCTGCCCTGGGTGTCCCGCCTGACGCAGAGCTTCGGGGCGTCGTCGTTTTACCCCGGAACAGTCCCGGTGCGCTTCGAGCTGGGGGGCAGGAGGTTCGGCGTGCTCATCTGCTACGAGGGCATCTTCTTCAGGCTGTGCCGGGAGTACAAAAAGCTCGGCGTGGATTTCCTGGTCAACATCACCAACGACGGGTGGACGCACACCTACAACGGCCACATGCAGCATTACGCCGCGGCAAAATTCCGCGCCATCGAGAACGGGGTGTGGTTCCTGCGGGCCGGCAACACCGGCTACACGGTGATCATCGACCCCTACGGCCGCGAGACGGCGTCGATCCCCATTCTCAGGCAGGGGTTTCTGACGGGCGACATCGATTTCAGCCTCAACCGCCGCACACTCTACTCGCGGGCGGGCGACGCGTTCTTTTACGCGGCGATGCTGTTTTTGCTCGGCCTCGTCCTGTATTCCGCGGCGCACGCGGTGCGCAAGCGCCCCTCCGGGCGGTGAGTGCGCGCGCAGGGTGAAAGGCGGACGCCTCCGGCGGATGGATTTTTCATTTGACGCCGCCGCGGAAACCGGGTAGAGGAGGGCATGGAAAAGGCCTCGATTCTCATCGTCGAAGACGATTCGGTGACGTCGTACTACATCTCCCAGCTTGTCGCGACCTGCGGGTACGATGTGACGGGATGCGCCCGCACGGGACGGCAGGCGATCGACATGGCGCTCGCCTCGCGCCCCGACCTCATACTGATGGACATCATCCTGGAAGGCGACATGACCGGGATCGAGGCGGCCGCGGAGATACGTCGCCACGCCGACATCCCCGTGATCTACCTCACCGCCAACGCCGACGAGCTGACGGTCCTGCAGGCGCGCGAGACAGACCCGTTCGGCTACGTGATCAAGCCCATTCAGGGCGAAGATCTCTTCACCAACATCGACTCCGCCATTCAGAAGCACGCGCTGATGAAAAAGCTCCACGAGAGCGAGGCGCGCTACCGCTCTCTTGTTGAAAACGCCCTCGAGGGGATTTTTGTCGTCAACGAACGGGGAATGCTGTTTGCCAATCCCCGGCTC
>CAZPZJ010000113.1:3337-4506 GCA_964591055.1 uncultured Leptospiraceae bacterium | reverse complement strand
AGCCTCGCCACGGACGAGCTGTTCGTCCGGCTGCTTGAGTGCGTTCCCGGGGCGATGCAGTATCCGGAAATCACCTGCGCGAGGCTTTACTACGACGGGGCCGAGTACGTGACCGACGGCTTTGTCGAGACGCCGTGGAGCATCATGTGCAACATCCTCGTGGCGGGCGCGCGGCGCGGGACGATCTCGGTGCATTACCGGGAACAGCGGCCCGAGCGCGGCTTCGGCCCGTTTCTCTGCGAGGAGATGGATTTGCTGATTGAGCTTGCGCTGCACCTGTCGCACTTCCTCGAGCTTCGCGGCCTGGAGGAAAAGAGCGAGCTGCTCTCGCTGGTGGTGGAATCGTCGGACGACGCGATCATCGCCGAGTCGCTGGGCGGGATCGCCTGGAGCTGGAACAGGGGCGCGGAGATCATGTACGGCTACTGCGCGGAAGAGGTGCTGGGCCGGCAGGTGGTGACGATGATCGTTCCGCCGGAGATGCGCGATGAGTTCAACGACATCCTCAGGCGCATCGCCCGCGGGGAGCGCATCGAGCACCATGAGACGGTGCGCAGGCGCAAGGACGGCCGCCTCCTGGACGTGTCGCTCACCATCTCGCCCATCGTCAACAGGAAGGGCGCGATCATCGGCGCCTCCGCGATCGCGCGCGACATCACGGGCCAGAAGGCGCTTGAAAAGAGCATCGTCGATTCCGGCCTGCACGAGCGGCTCCAGCTGGGACACGCGCTCCACGACAGCCTGGGCCAGATACTCACGGGCGCGGCGTTCATGAGCGAGGCGCTGCGCAAGATGCTCTCGGAAAAGGACCCCGACGCATCGGGCAGGGCGGCTGAAATCCAGTCGCTGATCAACGAGGCAATCGGGCTGACACGGACGATCTCCCGCGGGCTCGTCCCCGTCGACCTTTCGGGCAACAGCCTGGAGGACGCGCTCCGCGAGCTCGCCGACACGTCGCACCGGATGTATTCCATCCGCTGCGCGCTCGACGTGGAAAAGGGCTTTTCCATGGAAGACCCCGCCAGCGCGACGCACCTGTATTACATCGCGCAGGAGGCGCTCCGCAACGCGGTTTCCCACGGGCGCGCCCGGCGAGTCGATATCATCCTCAGGAAGAACAGCGAGCGGCTTGCGCTCATCGTGCGCGACGACGGGCACGGGCTGAAAAA
>CAZPZJ010000113.1:0-3237 GCA_964591055.1 uncultured Leptospiraceae bacterium | reverse complement strand
ATTTACCTGGTGGACGACCATCCCATCATCCGCAAGGGGTTCACGCAGGTGATCAACCAGGAAAGCGACCTCGAGGTGTGCGGCTCGGCGGACAACGCCGAAGACACGCTGCGCGACGTGATCAATCTCAAGCCCGACTGCGTCATCGTGGACGTCCTCCTGGAAAACGCCAGCGGCATCGACATCGTCAAGGGCCTGAAGCGGCGCTTCCCGGGCCTGTGCATGATGGTGCTCTCCATGCACGACGAGTCCATCTACGCCGAGCGGGCGCTGCGCGCCGGGGCCCGTGGCTACATCATGAAGAAGGAGGCGTCCGAGAAGATCGTGGGCGCCATCCGCCACGTGCTCTCGGGCAAGATATACCTGAGCGACGAGATGTCGTCCCGCCTGCTGGAGAAGTTCACGCTGCCGGAGCAGGACATGAGCGATTCCGCGATCGACCAGCTCACCGACCGCGAGCTCGAGGTGTTCCGCATGATCGGGCGCGGCTACAAGCCCGGCGATATCGCGCGCGAGCTCAACCTCAGCACCAAAACCATCGAAACCTACCGCGACCACATCAAGCGCAAAATCGGCGTCCGCACCGCCTCCGAGCTCACCCGCCTCGCGGTGGACTGGGTCGGCACCATGAACGTGTAATCCCCGCGTATGGGGGATTGTCCCTAGGTCAAAACTCCTATTGAAAAAGAAGTGCTTCCGTGGATTGTTGAACCCTTCCCCCGGTGGTATTATTATGAAAGCAGGGCCGGTCCGGGGCTGGTTGCTTCCTCCCCGCCGCGGCCCGGAGCGTCGAGAGCAAGGGGGATACATCATGAAATGGTTTAATAATCTGAAAGTAGTGTACAAGGTGCTCATGTCGAGCGCGATCATGATCGCGCTGATCATGCTGATCGCCTTTCAGGGCATCACGGCAGTTAGAAACGACAAGGTCGCGTTCCAGGGCTTTTACGGCGAGCAGTTCGAGCCCGCGCTGTATCTTGATAAATTAATACGTGATTTGATGCAGATACGAGTCAACATGCTGCAGGAGTATTTGTACGCCGAGAAGCAGCAGTGGGACACCGTGAAGGAGCGAAGGGAGGCGACGAGACAGCTTGGGGTGGATTACGCCGAGCAGTGGCAGAAATTCAGCGCTATCCGCATGAGCGCCGAGCAGAAGAAGATTGCCGACAGATGGGTCGAGGAATCCAAGGCCCCCGCCGAGAAGCGCCGCCTTTTTGCAGCCTCGCTCGACAACCGGGACCTGGCGGCGGCATGGGCGCACCTGGTGGAATGGCGCGACGGGTATGAGAAGCTGAAAGCAACCACCGACCAGCTCCTGGACTTCCAGAAACAGTCGGGGCAGCAGCTCATGCAGGCGCAGTCCGCATCGGCCGACACCACGACGTATTTATCGATACTCTACCTGATCCTCGCCCTGTTCGCGGGTGTGGTCACCACGTTCATCCTGGCGCGGGCCATCAACCTTCCCGTGCGCAAGGGGCTTGATTTCGCGCAGCGCCTGGCGTCCGGGGACTTCACCGAGCGCGTCGACCTGGACCAGCAGGACGAGCTCGGCATGCTCGTCAAGGCGCTCAACCAGTCGGCCGACAACCTGGAGCGGATGATCTCCGAGATCATGGTGTCGGGACAGAACCTGGTGCAGGCGGTGGATCAGATATCGGCCGGCAACCAGAACCTGTCGCAGCGCACCAGCGAGCAGGCCTCGGCCCTCGAGGAAGTGGCGGCCACCATCGAGGAGGTGACGTCGTCGGTCAACCAGAACGCGGAAAACTCGCGCGACGCCAAGAACCTCACCGACGAGGGCGCGGTCAAATCGGCCGAGGGCGGCAAGGTCGTGGACGAGGCGGTCCACGCCATCAACGACATCAACCAGTCCAGCAAGAAGATCGGCGAGATCATCACCGTGATCAACGAGATCGCGTTCCAGACCAACCTGCTCGCGCTCAACGCCGCGGTGGAAGCGGCCCGCGCGGGAGAGCAGGGACGCGGTTTCGCGGTGGTCGCCGGCGAGGTGCGCAACCTGGCGCAGCGCGCGGGCAACGCCGCCAAGGAGATCGGCGCGCTCATCAGCGACTCGCAGAACAAGGTGGACAAGGGCACCGACCTGGTCAAGAAGAGCGGGGAAGCGCTTGGGACTATTGTGAATTCCGCAAGGACGTCGGCGCAGCTCATTTCGGAGATCGCCGCGGCCAGCGATGAGCAGAAGCGCGGGTTTGACCAGATCAACACCGCCGTCTCGGAGCTTGACAACATGACGCAGCAGAACGCGGCGCTGGTGGAGGAGACCGCGTCGGCCAGCGAGGAGATGGCCACGCAGGCGCAGGCCATGCTCGAGATGATGGCGCAGTTCAAGATCAACGAGGCGGTGAAAACCACCGTGTCCAGGGACCGCCACAGGGAAATCCACATCAAGGCCGCCGAGTCGGCCGCGAAGAAGGCCCCCGCACCGAAGCCGCAGGAGGGCAACGGTAAACGGCAGCTTGCGGAATCCGTCGGCAAGCCCCCGAAGAAGGAAGGATTTTCCTCGGCCATGAAAGAGGACGGCTTTGAAGAATTTTAGCGAATGAGTGCTCCCGATCCCCGCACGGGCCCCGAGCCCGGGCGGGGAACATTTTCTACCGGCGTGGTGAGATATGCGGCAGGCGGAAATTGATCTGATACAGAGAAGGCTGGAGGAGCTGAGAAACCTCCTCGCCTCGAATCAGGGAGAGCGTTTCGACGCGCTGATCGCCGGGGCGCATTGCGGCAGCGAACAGGCCAGGCAAAGGCTTGAGGCGCTTTCCTTCGAGTTTGACAATCTTTCAATCGCCCTGGACAACCTGGCGAGGTTTATCGACGAGCGCTTCAGCTGATTGACCCGGGGCGGGAGATGACGGTGCAGTGAAGCGGACAATGGCCGGGGAGAATTCCACGGTTATTGCTTTGGAATGTCCCTGATATCGCTGATCGCCACCCGGCCGCGAAGCGCCTCCTCGATGCGGGGACGGTCGGCGGGCGCAAAGCGGATACAGATGCCGCAATTGGTGTGGATGCTCTTGGGCACCGGAATCAGCTTGAACTGCACGCCGGCCTCCTTGAGCAGCTCCTCGGACCGCAGCACGTAGCTGACGGACTCGAAGAGCGCCACCATGTAGCCGTGACTTTCCGTCATGGCATGACAATCCTTCCGGCCGACGACATCGCCCCGGCGATATCGTACATGTTGGATATCTTCCCGGCGGCGATTTTGTCCGT
>CAZPZJ010000112.1:3108-11339 GCA_964591055.1 uncultured Leptospiraceae bacterium | reverse complement strand
ATGATGTAGCCGTACATGCCCACGCCGAAGATCTGTACGCCGATGGTGAATATGATCTGGAGGTTGCTCTCGTGGTCGGGGCAGTAATCGCCGTATCCGATGGTGGCGACGGTCGTCACGCTCCAGTACAGCGCCCTGATGTACTGGTCCAGATGGGCACGCGCCGCTTCCACCGCTCCGATGACGATCCATCCCAGGGATATGTAGTGCACCGCCTGGGCGAACCAGAAGGCGAAGATCATCAATCGCATCACACCGGGATTTACGTTCAGGTTCTGGTTGAGCTCCCTGGCGATCTTCTTGATCTTGAGAAGCTTGACGAGGGTGATCACCTGCAACACTATGAAGAAGACACCGCGTCCGGCGTGCTCGTCCGGAATTCCCAGCACGCTGAGCAGGAGGATGTCGAATGGAAACGCCGCGATGAAATCGACGATAAACCATCCCGCCAGGTACTTCTTCGCGATGGTCTTCCTGTCGGTGGAGACCGCATGCTCTATTTTCACCGATGAGTTGAAATTCACAAGAACGTCGAGCGCGAAAACCAGGAGAAGGGCCCAGTACAGGATGTCGCTTTTATATATGCCGAACGTAAAGCGGTAGGAAAAGATAAACGAAAACGTCAGAACAGCGAACACGACGATGATGTTCCATGTCGTTTTAAAGCCGCCATTGCTGATGAAAACTGGAAATTTTTTCATGATCGCTTTACCCTAGGATTGTCTCTGATGTTATAATCGGTTTTCCGCTGTCGCAGGAGATGAAAAATTTCAGGAAAAATTGCACCATCAGCAGACGATACGCCTGCTGCGCCACCCACACGGGCTGGCGGCGCTTATAGCGTGGAGCGCCGGGCAAAGCGGGCCCACCTCCCGGCCTGCGCACGCACGGATGGCGGAGGTGAAAAATACCCGGTTCCCTTATAAATTATTGACATTGCCCACGCAGTGATATGATTACCTGCGTGGAGTTGACTTTCCGGACACCCGGACGACACGGAGGAAGCCATGGACATACGGGCATTGGCGCAGCAGGCGCGGGCGGCGTCGATCGAGCTTGCCGCGGCGCCGACAGAGTTGAAAAACAGCGCGCTCGAACAGATTGCACTGGCGCTTGACGCGAACAGGGAGCGAGTATTTGAAGCGAACGCGGCAGATCTTCGCGAAAGCGAACAGGTTGGCCTTGCAACCCCCCTCATGAAGCGGCTTCGTTTCGATGAGATAAAGCTTGCCGACGTCACCGCCGGTATCCGAAGCCTTGTAGCGCTGCCAGACCCTGTGGGCAGGACCCTCTCGGCCACGGAGATGGACCGGGGGCTTGAGCTTTTCCGCGTGAGCTGCCCCATCGGCGTGATCGGCGTGATCTTCGAATCGCGGCCGGACGCGCTGGTGCAGATTTCCACGCTCTGCCTCAAGAGCGGAAACGCCCTGCTTTTGAAGGGCGGGCGCGAGGCGGCGCACACCAACAGGGCGCTCTACGACGTCATCCGCTCCGCCTCGGAGGCGGCCGGCGTCCCGAAGGGATGGATACAGCTTCTGGAGACGCGCGACGAGGTGGCCGAAATGCTCGCGCTCGACGATCTCATCGACATGGTGATCCCCCGCGGGTCCAACGAGTTCGTGCGCTACATCATGGACCACTCCAACATCCCGGTGATGGGGCACGCCGACGGCATCTGCCACGTGTACGTTGACGGGGTCGCCGACGTCGATATGGCCGTCTCGCTCACGGTGGACTCCAAGTGCCAGTATGTGGCGGTCTGCAACGCGGCGGAAACGCTCCTGGTGCACGAGAACATCGCCCCCGCGTTTTTACCGAAAGTGAAAGAAGCGCTTGAGAAGCGCCACGTGGAAATCCGCGGCTGCGAGGCGACCGCCCGTATCATCGATGTGAAGCGGGCGACCGAAGAGGACTGGAAAACCGAATATCTGGACTGCATCATCTCCGTGAAAACCGTCGCCTCCCTGGATGAGGCGGTGCGGCATATCAACACGTACGGCTCGGGGCACACCGACGCGATCGTGAGTGCCAGCGCTGCGAGCGCCGCGAAATTCATCTCGCTGGTGGACTCGGGCAACGTGTTCTGGAACGCGAGCACGCGCTTCAGCGACGGCTTCCGCTACGGGCTTGGCGCGGAGGTCGGCATCAGCACAGGAAAAATCCACGCGCGCGGCCCGGTGGGCCTCGAGGGCCTGGTGATCTACAAGTGGATAATCCAGGGCGGCGGGCAGACGGTCGCCGATTACGCGGAAGGGAGGAAGAAGTTCACCCACCGATCTCTCGAAAAAAAGTACCGGGACACGTGATCGCATGGCTGTCGCGCGGGGAATATCCGCCCTGATCGGCAGGGCGCTTTCGCGCCTCTCGCGTGCGCCGGACCGGGTGAAAGCGGGCGGGCGCCCGGAAGGAGCAGGCGATCATCGGGCGATCGTTGACGGCGGGGCGGTCCCGGCGCGCGAGGACATCTACCGGACGCTTGTGGAGACGATCCCGCACGGCGTCGGCGTGCTCAACGCCAGGGGGGAAATCACGCTCGCAAACCGCGCCACGCACCGCATCTTCGGCTTTCAACCGGGGGAGATGGCCGGAAGGCCGCTGTACGACCTCATGGTGTCGAAGGCCGGCCGCATTGAAATTCACGATTTCATCATGGCGATCGCTGGCCGCAGGCGGGAGCTTGCCACCAGGATATGCAAGTGCAAAACCGGCGACGGGCGCGTGATCGACGTCCAGATCGACTGGAACTACATCACCGGGCGAGGCGACGCCGTCACGGGGCTCATCGCCATCTTCACCGACGTGACGCGGCGCATCGAGGCGGAGAGCGCCGTCTCGGTCCGGGAGCAGGCGCTCCGGCAGAGCGAAAAGATCGCCCAGGCGATCCTCAACGTCTCCGCCGAGACCATCGCGCTGCTCGATGTGGACGGCACCGTCCTCGACATCAACGACATCGGCGCGAGGCGGCTTCGAAAAGGCAAGGACGAGATCATCGGCCGGCACCTGTACGACTTCATCCCGCGCGACACCCTGGCCTTCAGGAACCGGGAGATCGGGGAGGTGATGGAAACAGGCGGCACGCTGCGATACGAGGACGCGCGCGACAGGAAGACATTCGACATCAACATCCGCCCGGTGCGCGACGAGGCGGGCAAACTCATGCACATCGCGTTTTTCGCGCGGGACGTCACCGCGCTCCTCTCGCTTCAGAAAACCATCATCACCATCAGCGAGACCGAGCGGCAGGCCCTGGGGCAGAACCTGCACGACGACCTGGGCCAGCACCTCACGGGCATTTCCTACATGACGGCGGTGCTCAGGGACGCACTGCGGGAGCGCGGGCTTCCCGAGGCCGATGACGCTGCGGCGATTTCAGAGCAGATTAAAATCGCCATCGAAAGGCTCCGCAAGCTTTCCAAGGGGCTCAGCCCCGTTTCCATCGAAAAGGACGGCCTTGCCGATGCGCTCCGCGAGCTGTGCGGCGACATCAGCCGGGTGTTCCCGGTTATCTGCTCGTTCGAGCAGGACGGCGACGCGCGCGTCGGGGACGCCTTCAAGGCGGTCAATATCTTTCACATCGCGCAGGAGGCGGTCAACAACGCGCTCAAGCACGCGAATCCCTCCTCCATCTCCATCAGGGTTGTATCCTCGCAGGGAATGTTCTGCCTGTCCGTGGAAAACGACGTGCGCTCCGGCGCCGAGATTCCGGAGCGGATTCGCGGGATCGGCACCGACATCATGAAGTACCGGGCCAACCTGATCGGAGGAGCAGTGGATTTTCAGCGCGGGCCGAAGAGCTTCACCGTCGCGCTCCGGCTCGACCTGCCCGCGCCGCAGGACCGGGAGGAATGATCTATGGCTGATGCGGGCGAAAAGCAAACGGCGATCATGATCGTGGATGACCACCCCATCGTCAGGCAGGGACTGCGCATGATCATCGAGCGGAGACAGGGCTTCAGCGTGACGGCCGAGGCCTCGTCCGCCAACGAGGCGATCCGCATCATCGCCGACAGAAATCCTGACATCGTCATCGCCGACATCTCTCTGGAGGGAAACGTGAACGGGATCGATCTGGTCAAGGCGATCAAAGAGCGCTTCCCGGGCGTCGCCACGCTCGTGCTTTCCATGTACGACGAGTCGCTTTACGCAGAGCGCGCGATCAGGGCGGGGGCCCGGGGGTACGTGATGAAGAAGGAGGCCGACGAGACCATCATCACCGCCATCGAGACCGTCATGGCGGGCGAGCTTTATCTCAGCGAGCGCTCGGCGAAGAACATCGTGGGCAAGCTGCTGGCGACGAAGGACGGATCGGAGCTGCTGCCGGAGAACGCGCTCTCCGACCGCGAGCTCGAGATATTCATCATGATAGGGGACGGCATCCCGGCCCGGGAGATTGCGTGCTCGCTCGGCATAAGCGTGAACACCGTGGAAACGCACCGGCGTCACATAAAGGAGAAGCTGCGTTTTGCCGACCTCAACGAACTGGTGAAGTCCGCGGTGCAGTGGAATGTGCGCAACAGGAGGTAAAGGAGGAGAGAGGAACGGCCCCGCCGGCCGGCGTCAAGCCGCTTTCCGGGGGGATGCGGGACCGCCCTCCCTGTGTCGTGTCACGGTATTGGAATGATTGCCGCCCGGCTTAGAAATAGCGCAACTCGAAATCGATGATCTGTTCCATCTTGGACTCGAAGTATTCCCTGGATTTCGAACTGTCAGCGATGAAATTGATGTTGAAAATGTCCGCTGCGATTTTCTTCATGCTTCCGGTTTTGCCCGATTTGTATGTATTCATAACAGCCTCCGTTTTGTATCTTATTATCGCCCTGATCGCGCTCCACGCGCTCTTCATGATAACAGGATAGCCGCTTTTGGTTTTTTTTCAATTCACCCGGAGACAGTTGCAGCCATCACGTTTTTCGTGATGTCACGGCCTGACCGCAACTGGAGGCCGCGCTCAAACGGGACCGCATGAAAAATCAAATAATCTTCTTGATTTTTTATGCAGCAGGGCGCACTATCTTTACCATCGTGTCAGTATAAAAACAATTCGCACGGGGGGAGATTTGTCGTCGCATCCGCGCGGATCTCCCGGAAACAAGGAGGAATGAAGCATCATGAGAAAAAAAGTATTCATCCTGGCCGCTTTTGCGCTGCTTTCCGCGGCCGCGTTCACGTCATGCGCAAGCCTGCCGCAGAGCTATCTGCCTTCCGTGGGCGGAATTCCTCAATTCGGCTCACTGCTCATCGAGCTGGAAACGAGCGTGTTCTACAGCTATCAGACCCCGCAGTGGAGAAGCCGCCGCTCGGGCTGGATAAGCGACGTCAGGTCGGCCTACACGCTGGACAGAATGAAGGCGCTGTTGATCGAATTCGAGACCAACGTTAATTACTCGGCCCAGGTGAACAACTGGCCCTCCAGGAGAAATGCGTGGCTCAACAGGGTGCGCGGATCGAACTCCCTGAGCAATCTCGGGGGAGCGCTGGTCGAGTGCGAGACGTCGATCCTGTTCAGCGCCCAGGCGCCCAACTGGAGGAGCGCACGCAGCGGATGGCTGTCACGCGCAAGATCGCTGTAAAGCCCGATCATATTCAGTGAAAAAAGGGGCCCGCTCGCGGGTCCCTATCCTTCTTCCAAGGAGCGCGCGATGTCTCCCTTCAGCCGGACAACCCTGATAATCATTACAACCTGCCTTCTGGCCGCCACCGCCGGGACGCTGCCTGCGCAGGAGGCCGGCGTCGCGTTCCGCTACCGCGACTATGTGCCGAAGACGGATATCATCTATGCCGAAACCGCGCGGCTCAGGCAACTCGCCGGGGACCTGAGAAGCTTCTACATGGGGCTTCGCCCCGACACGGGCCAGAACGAAATCGTGATGCTTTCGGCCGGCATGAAAGAAACCGCCGGCTTCAGCATCTTCGACGATCGCTCCATGGCCGAGGCAGGCATCTCAACCGACGGGCCGATCGCGTTTTCAATGGCGCGCATCCCCCAGCCGCAGGGGGAGCAGGGGAGCCGTCCGAAACAGACAAAAATTACGAAGGTGCCGGGGCCTGACTGGTCGCTCTTTCTCCCGGCTTCCTCCTCGCAGAAACTGTACCGCCATCTGCAGAAGGCGTTCTCACGGACGGCGCCGGGAGCGGACGCCACGCGGGGAGGCGCGATCGAGATTGAGGCCGGAAAGCTGCTTCACGTGCCGGGCCAGGGCATGTTTATAAGCCGTGGCGAGACGTTCCTCGTGCTTTCAAACGCTAAAAGCCGCGCGCTCGCCGGCATTGTAAAATCAAAAAATCCAATCTCACGCGCCGCGTTTTTCACCGGGTTCGCCGCGCACATGAAAAAGGAATACGGCGCCATTCCACAGACGCTTGCCTACTGCGTCAACTTCCGGGAGTTCACCGAATCGATGGCGGCGGGGGGCGCGAAGGGAGGCGGCATCAGCCCTGAGCTGTCGAAGGAAATCGCCGACAACCTGATCTCCGAGGGCGGCGTGATACGGGCCGGGGAACACGGGATTGTCATGAAATCGGACAGCCTGTACCGGCCGGGATACCTGAACGACACCGGCAAAACCGTGCCACGGCTGTTCCAGAGCACACGCCAGCCGCTCCTGTCCGACGGGTTTGCCGCGACGCCGGTGATGTTTTTGCGGGCGCGGCTCGATGTCGGCGGGCTGATCGGGCTTCTGCGCAACATCATCCCGAACTTCAACCTGCAGTACAGCATCGCCATGGCGCAGATCACGCAGAAAACGGGCGTAAACCCCGAGAGCGCCGTGCTCAACAACATGAACGGAAATTTTTCCCTTATAATCGACAGGTTTCCTGAGGGCGCCGGCAGGGAGGTCAGCTTCGCCATCTCGGCGGGCTACAGGGCGGAAAGCGCGGACACGATCAAGGGCTTCATGAGCGCCCTCGGGGCGGCGGCCGCGAACACCGTCACGGGAAATCCCCCTCTCCGGGAAACCCATTCGCTGGGCGACCTGTGGACCATTACCTCCGTGAAGAAATCCCCACGGACTGCGCAGGTCCCTGACGGTGAACAGCAGAGCCAGCCCGTGTTGGAGCGCCATTACCTCCTCTTCTCGTCAGGGGAGATGACATATACTCCCGAAAGGTCGCTCATCGACACGCTCTCGCAGGGCAGGGCGAACGATCCGCTTGTGAAAAGGCTTCCGGGCCTTGAAAGCGCAAATCCCTCGACCGCCCACCTCATGTTCTTCCTGGACGTCGGCGCCCTGAGCGCGCAGCTGCTGCGCACGCCAGCGGGGATTTTCATGGCCCCGGTGGCGCCGTACCTGGAGAGGATTACAAGCCTGACGGTCACCAGCACGCGCCTTGACAACAGGATTACGGCGGAAACCAGGCTCAACGTGAGGGCGTCGCGGCAGAAGGCGCAGTAGGCTACCGGTCCGGGTTTCTGACATAGCCCGGCACCGGGTATGTCAGCGGCTTTTTTGAGCAGGGATTTTCCGTCACCACGCACACGGTGCCGAACAGGCTTTCGACATTGGTGTAGGTCATCACCTCCTCCGGGGTTCCATCGAAGAACACGCTCCCTTCCCTGACAGCCACAAGCCGCGAGCAGTACTCCGAGGCCATGTTGATGTCGTGCAGCACGGCGACAACGGTGATGCCGCGTTGGTGCATGGAATGGAGCGTGTCCATGACGCGGATCGCGTGGCTGATGTCGAGGTGGGAGATGGGCTCGTCAAGCAGCATCACCGAGCCCGACTGCGCGAGCGCCCTGGCTATGTGCGCGAGCTGGCGCTCTCCCCCCGAAAGCGCGCCGAGTGGCCGGCCGGAAAGGTGCGTGATGCCGACGGCCTCTATCGCCGCTGACACGATTCTGGCGTCCTCACCTGAAGGCGGGGAGAGAGCTCTCTGGTGCGGGAATCTTCCCAGCGCCACGTATTCCCTCACGGGGAAGGGAGGGACTCCCTCCATCGACTGGCTCACCACGCTGATTTCCTGCGCGAGATGTTTTTTCCCCGCGGCGGAGCGCTCCGCATCCCTGAAGAGCACTTTCCCCGAAAAGGGACGGAGGTAGCCGGAGAGCACGCGCAGCAGCGTGCTCTTGCCCGCGCCGTTCGGACCGATGATGCCGAGGAAATCGCCCCGGTTGATGTCAAGCGACACGTCGCGCAGCACGCTCTTCTTCGCGTAGCCGGCCGTCACGCCGCGCAGGGAGATCAGGCCCATCAGTCCCTCCTCGCGCGCAGCAGCATGAGGAGGAAGAA
>CAZPZJ010000112.1:0-3008 GCA_964591055.1 uncultured Leptospiraceae bacterium | reverse complement strand
AGGGAGATCAGGCCCATCAGTCCCTCCTCGCGCGCAGCAGCATGAGGAGGAAGAACAATCCCCCGAAAAAGCCGGTGATGATGCCCGCGGGAATCTCGTACGGGGGCGCGATCATCCTGCCGAGCGCATCTGTCAGCGCCAGCAGCAGCGCGCCGCCCAGCGCCGATGCCGGGATGAGGAAGCGGTGCGAAGGCCCGGTGAGCGGCCGCATGAAATGCGGGACGATGAGCCCCACGAATCCGATGACCCCGGCAAGGGACACGCACAGCGCCGCGAGCAGCGAGGCGATCCAGAACAGGTTCAGCACGTCCCCGCGGCCCACGCCGAGCCCCATGGCGAATTCCTCGCCGAACGAGATGATGTCGAGCCGGCGGTGAAGCAGGAAGGCCAGCGCCATGAGCGCGGCTGCGGCGGGGAGCGCCCTGACGACCGACTCGTAGCGGGCGAGCGACAGGTCGCCCATCAGCCAGAGCAGCGCGCGGTGCACGTATTCAGCCCGGCTGAGCGCGAAGACGAGCAGCACTCCCGACGATAGTATGAAGCTGAGCGCGATTCCCGCCAGCACCATGCCAGTGCCGTCAAGACGGCGGAGGCGCGTGAGGCCGTAGACGATCAGCACGGCTCCGGTGGCTCCGCAGAACGCGAAGAGCGCCACGTACGAGTAGCCGAGCGAGCACGCGATGGCCGCGGTGGCGCCTATGGCCGCGCCGCCCGACACGCCGGTGGTGTAGGGGTCTGCGAGGGGATTTTTCATCACCGCCTGAAACACGGCGCCGCTCACCGCGAGCGATGATCCGATCACAAGCGCCATCATCAGGCGCGGCAGGCGAAAGCTCATCAGCACCGCGCGCTCAACCGATTCCGGGCCGGGCAGCAGCAGCGACGGGATTTTCAGCGGCGAGACCGCCATCGGGCCCGCGGACAGGGACAGGAGCGCCACAGCGATCCCTCCGATCGCGAGCAGTATTGCCAGCGTGATTCTGTTCAAGGCGATTCCTCCAGCCCCGCCAGCAGTGACGCGATCTGCCGCACCGATGCGAGGTAGTCCGCGGGAGTGTAATACGGGATGTGAGCGTCGCTCACCGTGTACACGCGGCCTTTCTGCACCGCGGCGGGAGATCGTCCGGCGGGAAAGAGCGCGGAGAAAAATCCGGCGGCGTCCGGGAGGATCGACATGATGACGTCGGGTGTCGAGGCGAGCAGCAGCTCGGCGGACACGATGGGATAGGAGGCGGGCATCTCCCCTATCACGTTGTGTGCGCCCGCGTCGGCCATGATCCTGTGGATGAATGAGCGGGACGAGACTGCGACCAGCGGATCATGCGAGATGAAAAACGCGGCCCGCACCGCGCGTCCCCTCTTTTTCAGCGCCGCGAGCTCGCCTGCATAACGGGTGGTTTTCTCCGCGGCCTGCGCGGAACATCCTGCCCGCGCCGCGAGCGCGGAGTAGGCGCATTGGATGGCCTCGAATGTTTCGCCGCGCTGGAGCACGAACACGGGCAGGCCCATCGCGACAAGCCGGTCGGCGTGCTGGGTGGCGCTGTCCTCGCGCGAAAAAACGACCAAGTCGGGGCGGAGCGCGACAATCGCCTCCATCGACGGCTGCACGATGGTGCCGACTTTTTTCGTGTGAGGGCCGGGCGCCGGGCAGTACGAGGTGACGCCCGCCACCCTGTTCCCGGCCCCCATGTCGATCAGCATGCGCGTCACCGACGGCGAGAGCGAGACGATGCGCGAGGCCGCGGACACCGGCGTGGCGGCGGCCGGCGGGCGGTCATTGCCGGCGGCAAGCGACAGTGTAATGGCGGCAAGCGCGACCATCGTCGCAGCCGTCACCCTGCCCGCACCGAGCGCGGGTGCAGCCGCCCGCCTCACCTGTTCCAGAACCCCGCGTGCCATATCGCAGCAGTATCACAACAGCGGGGAGAGAATGCAACAACTTCCGGGCGGGAGGGGGCTGAAAATTCACTGGACAAACGGCCGCCCGGCCCGTACCTTCACATGAAGCGCGGCAGCCCGGTTGCCGATTCGAAGGGTGGTCGCACCCGATTTCCCCGGCCCGGCCAGGAGCGGACAATGAAAAAGCGATTCTTCGTGATCGACGGCCACGCCCTCTGTTACCGGGCGTACTACGCGTTTATCCGCAGCCCGCTTGTGAACTCCAGCGGCCAGAACACCTCCGCCATCTTCGGGTTCGCAAGGATGCTCTTCAAGCTGATCAGCGAGCAGAAGCCCGATTACCTCGCCGTGGCGTTCGATCCTCCACGTAAAACCTTCCGCCACGAGCTCTTCGCCGATTACAAGGCCAACCGCCAGAAGATGCCCGACGACCTCCGCCCGCAGATCGACGAGATCAAGCGGATGGTGGAGCTCGCGGGCATCGCCAGGCTCGAGGAGGACGGGTACGAGGCCGACGACGTCCTCGGCTCGATCGCGAAACGGTACGCGCGTGACGATGTGGAGGTGGTGCTCGTCACCGGCGACAAGGACGCCTACCAGCTTGTTGGAGAGGGAGTGCGCATCTACGCCGCGAAGAAGGGCATCTCCGAGTACGAGATGTATGATGCCGCCGCCGTCACCGAAAAGCTCGGCGTACGCCCCGAACAGGTGATCGACTACATGGCGCTCACCGGAGACGCGTCCGACAACGTGCCGGGCGTAAAGGGCATCGGCGAGAAAAACGCGCAGAAGCTGATCGCCGCCTTCGGCTCCATCGACGCAATCTACGGCCGCCTTGACGAGATCAAGGGAAAGCAGCGGGAGCACCTTGAGACAGGGAGGGAAAGCGCGTACCTGAGCCGCGACCTCGTCACCATCAGGACCGACGTGCCCCTGCGCATCGGCATCGAGGAGGCGCGCATGCCGGCGCTGGATGCGCAGGCGATGAGGGAGTACTTCAACCGGCTCGAGATGAAATCAGTCGCGCAGGATTTCTTCTCCGGGACCGCCGATACCGCATCGCCCGCGCCCGAAACGGGGGAAACGCGGGAAAAGGACTACCGCATCGT
>CAZPZJ010000111.1:2041-11416 GCA_964591055.1 uncultured Leptospiraceae bacterium | reverse complement strand
AAAAGCTTCCGAAGCTCGATGGATTGAACACCAGCAGCGTGCGGAACATGGCGATTGCGTCCTCCAGGTTGCCGTCCTTGAGGTCCACCACGCCGCGTTTGAAGAGCTCGCCCGCGTTGACGCGCTCCTCCTCGACCGGGCGGCTTCCCCTCTCCCGCAGCTCTTTCATCTCTTCGACAAGGCAGTTGAAGGATTCAGCAAGCTCCTTGAGGTCGCCGTCCCCATGGGTGTCCATTCCGTTCACCATCTCACCGCTCGACACTCTTTTCAGCGAGCCGGAAATGCCGCTGATGAGAAGCGAGAAGTTGATCGCGAAAAAAGACATGATCACAAGCATGAGCAGCGCCGCGAGCGCGATTGCGTAAAGCGTATAGCGCCTGATGCGGGCGGTGGAGCGCTCGTGCTCGTCGAGCGCGGTCACCGCCTGCGAGGCGGATACGGCCATCCGCACGACATGCGTGCGCCCTCTCACCTCGAAGGGAAAATACAATGTGCGCCAGTTCACCGTCCCCCGGGTCCTTATTGAAGGGTCCACCACGGGGCCGAACATGCCCTTCTCCAGGTAATTCTCGCCACGGTCCTCCCTTACCGTCTCACCGGTCCTGACGCCGGGATCAAACGCGCGATCTGTCTGGATAACATCAACCACCGTGTAAAAATTCTCGTCCTGCGACTGCCTGAACAGTATCGCGTTCAGCACCGTCTGGTCTCCCGAAAGAGACCTTCGCAATATTGCGCCCGGAGCGGCATGGCGCACATCGTAAGAGGAGGCGATCCTTTCCCGGATAAGCGCGGCCTTTTCAAGAAGAATGGGCTCTTCATACCTCAGCAGAACGGACTTCAGGACCGATTGATTGAGATTGAGTGATGCTGCAAACCCGATCGCCATCGCCAGGATAATGCCCGCCATGATGGCCGTGTTGATGACAACAAAGCGCTTCGACATTCCCTTCCCGATTGACTTCATTGTACCTTCCTGGGCACGGTCACTGCGAATTTACTCCCGGCGCCCTGAGTGCTTGTCGCTTCGATGCTTCCGCCATGGAGCTCGATGAATTTCTTGCAGATGACAAGACCCAGGCCACTGCCGCCCTCCCCGCGGGTGCCCACATTCTGCCAGTACCCGTATTTAAAAAAGAGCTTCTCCAGCATTTCGGGGGGTATGCCAACGCCGGTGTCGTCCACCTCGATCTTCACCTGCGATTCATCGCCTGAAAGCCTGACTGTAATCTTTCCGCCTTCAGTGAATTTGATCGCGTTGTTGATCAGGTTATTCATCACCTGGAGCATCTTCATCCGGTCAATGACGACGGTTGTATCGCTCAGATCGTTGTAAAAGTCGATCGTGTTGTTCTTGTCAACCGCGAGAATGAGGAAATTGTTGATGCTCGATCCGATCAGCTCGGCGATATCAGTGCTTTCCGGTGTCAGCTGTATAATTCCGGTCTCGATTTTTGATATGTCGAGAAGCTCATTGACGAGTATGTACAGGCTGTCTGATATCTCCCTGATGATAACAAGGTATTTCTGCTGCATGTCATCGAGATTGCCCTTCTTCAGCAGAAAGTTCACGTATCCCCCGATAGTCGAAAGCGGGGATCGGAGGTCATGGGATACCACCGAAAGAAACTCGTTTTTCAGGTCATTGAGCTTGCGCAGCTCCTTCATGTTCTCTTCGTTCTGCTTCCGCAGATAAATACTTTCAACCGCGCGTTTCATGACCAGAGAGAGCGTGGGTGCGTCAATGGGCTTTTCGATGAAATCGTAGGCGCCGTATTTGATCGCCTGTATAGCCCCCTCCACCGATGCGTATCCGGTCAGCACAAGCGGCAGCGTCTTGATTCCCCGCGACTGTATGAAATCCATAACCTCAAAGCCGGATTTATCGGGCATGTTCAGGTCGGTGAGCACGATATCAAAAGATTCACGCTCGAGCCTGTGAAGCGCGTCTGCGCCGCTGGTGGTGGACTCCACAAGGTATCCATCCTTGGCGAGGATTCGGGAAAGCCGCGTGACGATTTTCTCCTCGTCGTCGATTAGTAGTATCCTGATCTGCTGTTCGCTCATGACCGGCCGTATGGGGATTAAGTTCAAGTAATCAGCTATCTTTTCACACACCATGCGTATTATTTCAACCAAAATACTTGATGTGGGCCGTTCGTCTGGACTCCGGCACGACTTATGCGCTCAATTTTATGTCCCAAAAAGCCGATAAGAGAGAAAATGCCGTTTTCACTTGACGAACTCCGGCCGCCATGGTAGCGGTTTTCCTCACGGCACAATGATATGGAAAAGCAAATACTCCACATAGCTCTGATCACCGTATCGATCGCCGCCTGCATCCTTGCAGGGAACGCCGCTCCCGCACCGACCACTCGCACGTCCGCTCAAAAATCTTCGGAAGCGACCAAACCCGCACCTCCCGCTCCGGAAAAAACTTCAAAATCCGAAAAATCCGTAGAACCCGGGAAAAATGACTCCGTGGCTTCCGCTGAGGAAAAACAAAAAAAGCGCGATGATGAGCGTGACAGGAAAAACCGGGAGTGGATAGAGCGCACGCTGGAATTCGGCATTCAGAGAGAGCGCATCGAGGCCATTAATAAGATCATGGACATCAGAAACCCGTCTGAGAAAAAGGAGCTTGGACTTAAGCTTAGAAATATCATTAAAGAAGAAATTGATTCAGAAGTCAAAACAAAGGCGCTGTATGTCGCGGGAGAAATCCAGTTAAAGGAATTGATGCCGGAGATCAGCGCCGGCCTGGATGATGAAACCGAAGACATCCGCATTGCTTCGGTGTACGCGCTAAAAAAAATCAATGACCCTTCAATTGCGCCAAAGATGTCTGAAATCCTGAAAAAGCAGGACCTGAAAAAGGACAATAACTTCATCGAAGCGCTGATCAACACCCTCGCCTCTTTCAAGGTCAAAGACCTCAAGGATTTCGCCGTTGAGCACATCAAGGACGCACACACGGGAGTCAACAACCGCCAGCAGCTCGTCCTGTTCCTCGGGAGAGCGGGGATTACTGAATCAGGTGATTTCCTGATTGAGCGTCTCAAAGACGAGGACGAGGACACCGTCATCCGGGCGTACGCATGCAATTCCATCGCCAGCTTAGATATTAAAAAGGCGGCCCCCGAAATCGACGGTGTCATAAAAACAATAGAATCATATCCTTTCAAGAAGCGGCAGAGCTATCACAAGCTGTACATGCACGGCATCGCTGCGCTCGCAAAAATGGGCGATGAGCGGGCCTATCCAAGGCTCGTCAACTCATCGCGAAGCAACAATGACACCGTGCGCATTCAGGCCATACGTCTTCTAAAGGATATCAAAGGTGAAAGAACTATTGACATTTTAAAACACCGCATGAAATATGATCCAAGCCCCAAGGTGCAGTCTGAAGCGAGAAAGGCGCTTAAAGATCTCGGCATTGCCGTTGAGGAGCCGAAGGAATCTGCAGGCGATAAGGGCAGGAAAACACGCGACCGCAATAAAACACCCGCGAATAAAAGCGGAAAAAAATCGCCTCCGGAAACGGAGGATGAAAGCGGCGACACACCGGAGGAATAGAAGAATCGATGAATGGCGCAAACCCGATAGAGAAAACAAGCCTCAGCGATCGCATGCGTGATATCCGCATACTTTTTATTTTCATTCTTCTGGCCGCCGTGCTTTCCGCGATCGTGATGGACATTCTGATACTTCCGATCACCCTATTCGCCATACATTTCAAGCAGGCCTTCAATTTTTTCATTCGTGATGTTTTCTGGATCGGCGTCATTGCGATTCTGATCGCGCTTTTCACCAGGCGTGTGTTTGTTCTCAGGAAAAACGGTCTGAAGGCCGGTGAAATAATCAAACATGCGATTACCAGGCCCCTCGCGGCGGTTTCACTCGCAATCATCGTGGGTTTTGCGGCCATTGTACTGGTGTATTGCATATATCTCCTGCTCCACTACAACGGTTATTTCATATACAGGATTTTAAATTAAAACGCGTGATTACCGGCGATTTTCACTGGCCGGACTTTGGTGATCAAAAACGGTAGGGATTGTGGCAAGCGATTTCGACAGGTATTTCAGGAATTATCCCGCTTTCGACCGGAGCGACGATTTCATGTCATTCTGGGATTCGTCGCTCAAGGAGCTTCGGAAAATACCTGCGGATGCAACCGTTTCCGAAAACCGGAAGAAATCAACGGCAAAGTTCACCGCTCACGACATATCGTTTAAAAGCTTCAACCGGTCCATCAGCACAGGCACGCTTTATGTGCCCCATGACGTCAGCAAACCGTCTGTGGTCATCGTCATACCGGATTACACGGCAAACGAATCGTACCCGAAACACCATCTTGAAAAATCGGTCGCGTACTTTTTCCTGAACCTGAAAGGGCATGATTTATTCGTTAAACCGACCAAGGACGAGGAGCAGAAGAGCCCCGGTTACATGATAGAAAGCATCACCGACAGGGACAACTACTACGTCAAGGGGATTTATCTCGACGCTTTTCGCTCGATTGACATTCTGAGGATGCGCAATTTTCTCGATTGCGGCTCAATGGGCATCATCGGCAAGGGAATCGGCGCGGCGGCAGCGACATTTGCCGCAACCAGGTCGGAGAGGGTGAAGGCGCTCGTGCTTGACACTCCATCATTTGCGCAGCTGCCTCTCAGCCAGAACATCTCAGAAAGTCCCGCTGCGAATGAGATCAACGACTATCTCCGTCTTCAGAAAAGCCGCACCAAATCGATCAAAAAGAACCTTACGTACTTTGACGCGCTCAACTTCGCCGACCTGGTGAATTGCCCCGTGATGGTGACAGTGGGATTTCGCGATAAAATTTCCCCGCCCGAATGCATATTCGGACTGTTCAACCGTCTCAACTGCGACAAAACGATGGAGGCCTACCCCGACCAGGGCAACGAGGCCGGTGGCGACGGCCAGTTCAGGAAATCCCTCGAATGGATCATTGAACGGATATGGGAAGCATCGAGGGTGGCTCCCTGAATAAACCGGGGATGTTCAATACACCAGCGGCACAAACGAAACCTCTCCCGCGTCCTCGACCGAGATACCTCCACGCCCGTCATACCTGAACTTGCGAATCACCTGCCCGCCGTCCTGCTCAACAGGCATGAGCATCGTCCCGTGCGGGTTCAGGTATTCGAGCAGCTGATCTGGAACGGCTGAGGCGCAGGCGGCGACTATGATCGCGTCAAATGTCCCCCTGGGGCCCGTAAAATCGCCGCTATGGACGACGTGTACGTTGGAGTAATTGAGCCTTATCTTCAGCATGTCGAGCGCACGCCGGTACAGCTCCTCGATCCTCTCCGTGGTCACCACCTCGCCCGCGATCCTCGATATAACGGCCGCCTGGTATCCGGATCCGGTGCCGATCTCAAGCACGCGGTCGCCGGGCCGGAGGTTCAGCTCCTGCACCATGCGCCCGACCGTCGAGGGGCGGGTTATCGTCTGGTTGAACCCGATCGGAAGCGCCCTGTCATCGTACGCGCTGTACGACAGCGCCTCCGACACGAACAGATGGCGCGGAACTTCAAGCAGTGCGCGAAGCACGTTCCCGGAATGCACTCCGCGTTCGCGGACGGTGCGCACCATCTTCTCGCGCGCCACCACGAAGTTGTCGATTTCCCTAGGGGACAAAGTATCCCCCCCATTCGAAGCCGCGCTGGCCGCGGTAATTGAGCTCGATTCGGATGTCCGACCACCACCCCTTGAACGAAGGAAGCTTGTAACTGCGGTAGAGCAGAACGTAACGATATTCCTCTGAACCGCGTATGCGGTCGTATATGCGCCGCAGGCCGTCTATTTCCTGCACGCGGAAGATGTCGCCTCCCGTGTCGCGTGCTATTTTCGCGAGCACGGGGTCCCTGTCGCGGAAGGTGACGATGTAAATCGGGATATAATGGCTGCGGGCGTACTCCGCGACATACTGCGCCGAGTACTGCTGGAACGCCTGGCTGTCGGCCGGTCCAGCGGTGAGCAGCACAACCCCTCGCCTGCTTTCCCTGTGTATGAGATCCGTCACCGCGTTGTACAGCGCCGCGCCGATGTTCCTGCCGGATCCGTACCGGTTTTCCCGAAGCGCTTCCAGCGTGCGCCTGCGGCTCCAGTCGAAATCGCTGCCCGTCCAGTAATCAGAATTGAAATTCACCAGCTTGATCCGGTCGTTTCTGCGCATGTTCTTCAAAAGGAATTCCGCAGCCCACGGCAATTCAGCATGGTTTACCCGGTTTTCGGAGGACCTGTCCACGCATAGCACTATGCTCGCAGACTGGTTCACTGTTTTCAGGTAGTCAACGCCGAGCCTCGCCACCGCGGCATCGTCCTCGGTGACGCGGAAGTTTTCCTTTCTGAGCGCGTAGATGGGCCCTCCCGACCTGTTCCTCACGTTGAGAAACACCGCGACCGTGGGATAGTCCCTGGCTTCAACAGATGTTATTTCGACATCGAGATTGGAATAGGTCACCTGCGAAGGCGAGAAGACGAACACGCGGCGGTAGGAGTAATCCAGGCAGTACAGGAGTCCGTCCCTGTCGAACCGGGACGAGTACAGCCGTGAAAAGCGCTGGTTGCCGCTGTCCCAGGAGTCGAACCAGCCGGTTTTCCCTGTGTCAGGATCGAATATCATGAGTCCGTTCCTTTCATCCGACACCATCAGGGAGCGCGCATGGGCGCTGATTCCCCTTGGTTTTTCAAGTCGCTCATCGGTGTGTACCGAGATGAAGTTCCCGTATTCATCAAAGCATGATATGCGTCGGTTTCCCGTATCGGTGACGTACACCTTCTTATCCATCACCGCCACTCCGGTGGGGCCGTTGAGCTGCCCCTCGTACTCGCCGCTGGTCCCGAATTTCAGTATGAACGAGCCGTCGGCCCTGAACTTCTGCACCCGGTCATTGCCGGAATCGACCACGTACAGGTTGTCCTTTTCATCAAAGCACAATCCTTCCGGTCCCCGGAACTGCCCGTCGGCGTTGCCGGGCTTCCCGAAGCTTGATTTGACCCGGCAGGACGTGTCGAGCAGGTACACGCATCCGGCCTTGAAATCGCTCACCGCGAGGGTGTTCCCATTGCTGGCAATGCCGAATAGCATGCTCTTCAAAGACGGAGCAAACGTGGTTACGCCCTTCCCGTTGGGATCGATCTTGCTGATTTTCCCCGAAGAAAATGAGGTGATATACACGTTCTTCTCGGCGTCCATCGCGATGTCCACCGGCTCCGGGAAGCGGAAGCGCTTCATCGCCGCCGAAATGATCTGGTCGGAGAGCACAAAATCCGAGAGGTCCGCCGAAACCTCTCCCCTGGCGGCCCTGAACCTGAGCGTATCGATCCTGTTGCGAATGTACACGTTGTCGGGATTGAGCTCGGCAAGCGTCTCCCACTCCGATAGCGCCTCGTTGACGAAGCCTGAATACTTGTATGAGCGGGCGAGGTATTCCCTCGCGGTGTGGTAATCCGGATAGATGGAAACGGCGTTTCTGAAAAATTCCACCGAGGCCAGGTACTGCCGTTTGTTGAAAAAATGCACGCCCTTGCGGAACTGGTCCTTGGCTCTTTCGAACCTCACCAGGTCGCCGGGAGCGGAGAACGCGGCAGGAACGCCCATGAGCGCGTGTGCGAGCATCTGCGCAACGACAAAGATGAGAATGCTTCGTACCCCGTTTCGCAATCCTGAAACCCCGAGCGCTTTTGTATGGTTGCGGCTTTTTTAAAGCGAAGTGTAGCGCGTTGCGGAATTATGTCAAGAAGGATACGAAAACGGGGAGCGCAGGAATTCGCGCAATCACTTTAATACCTTTTTGAGATACGCGCCGGTGTGCGATCCCCCGGCCGCTGCGACCTGTTCGGGAGTGCCAAGCGCCACGACAAGTCCGCCCCCGTCACCGCCTTCAGGGCCCAGGTCGATTATCCAGTCAGCGGTCTTGATGACATCGAGGTTGTGCTCAATGACGATGACGGTGTTTCCCCGCTCTACAAGCGAATCGAGCACTTCAAGAAGCTTTCGGACATCGTCAAAATGAAGGCCAGTAGTAGGCTCATCGAGGATGTAGACCGTGCGGCCGGTGGCGCGCTTCGAGAGCTCCGTCGCAAGCTTGACCCGCTGGGCCTCCCCGCCTGAAAGCGTTGTGGCCTGCTGTCCCAGCTTGACGTATGAAAGTCCCACGCGGTCGAGGGTCTCCAGCTTCGATCGTATGGCGGGTATGTTCCGGAAAAACTCAAGCGCCTCGGCCACGGTCATGTCAAGCACTTCGAAGATGTTTTTGCCCCTGTAGCGCACCTCAAGCGTTTCGTGGTTATATCGCCTGCCCTTGCAGACCTCGCAGGTAATGTAGACGTCGGGGAGGAAATGCATCTCGATGCACTTGATGCCGTCACCTTCACATGACTCGCACCTTCCGCCGGGCACATTGAACGAGAACCTTCCGGGCCTGTAACCGCGCATTTTGGATTCAGGCAGTTCGGCGAAGAGCTCGCGTATCGGGGTAAAAACGCCGGTGTAGGTGGCCGGATTGGAGCGCGGAGTCCTGCCGATCGGCGACTGGTCGATGTCGATCACCTTGTCGATCGCCTCAAGGCCCCGGATTGTCGTGAATTTCCCCGGACGCTCCTTGGCCTTCATCTTGAGGCTTGCAAGCGCCCTGTAGAGAATTTCTATCACCAGCGTCGACTTCCCCGAACCTGACACGCCCGTGACGCAGGTGAACACGCCCAGGGGAAACTCGACGTCGATTTTGCGAAGGTTATTCTCCCTCGCCCCTTTGACGGTGAGGACGCCTGTGCGCTCGCGCCGCCTGTCCGGCACCGGCACCGACTTCCTGCCGGAAAGGTATTGCCCCGTGAGCGAGTCTTTCACTTTCATGATGTCTTTGACGCCGCCCGCGGCGACAACGTGGCCGCCTTCAACGCCGGCGCCGGGCCCCAGGTCCACCACGTAATCGGCCTCGAGTATGGTTTCACCGTCGTGTTCGACCACTATCACCGTGTTGCCGAGGTCGCGAAGTCCCTTCAGCGTAGCCAGGAGCTTGCTGTTGTCCCGCTGATGCAGGCCGATGCTCGGCTCGTCCAGGATGTAGAGCACGCCCATGAGGCTTGACCCGATCTGTGTCGCCAGGCGTATGCGCTGCGACTCCCCTCCCGAAAGCGTTCCAGCGGGCCGGTCAAGGGTGAGGTACTCTATGCCCACATCGTTTAGGAACCCGAGTCTCGCCAGAATCTCCTTGGTCACCTGCGCGGAAATCTTCCTCTCGGTTTCGTTGAGCTCGATTGATTTGAAAAACCCGAAGGCGTCACGAATCGAAAGGGCGGAAAGATAGTCGATGGTGCGCCCCGCCACTTTCACCGAAAGGC
>CAZPZJ010000111.1:0-1941 GCA_964591055.1 uncultured Leptospiraceae bacterium | reverse complement strand
ATCGAAAGGGCGGAAAGATAGTCGATGGTGCGCCCCGCCACTTTCACCGAAAGGCTCTCAGGTCGCAGCCGCCTGCCCGAGCACGCGTCGCACACCTGGTTGGACATGTATTTCTCCATCCACATGCGCATGTCCTCTGATTTCGTCTCCCTGTACCGGCGCTCAAGGTTGGGAAGGACCCCCTCGAAGGGACGCGTGAACCGGAACTCGCTGTCGTTCCTTTTCACGTCGAACTTCAGCTTCCGTTCCCCGGAACCGTTCAGTATCATTTCATGTATTTCCGGGGCGAGGTCCTTCCACGGCGTGCGGGCGTCGAAGTGGAAATTCTTTTCAAGCGCCCTGATCTGCTCAATATACCAGTAGCTCGTCGTTTTTCCCCACACTTCCAGCACGCCGTCCATCAGCGATTTTTCCGGATCGGAGACGATGATATCCGGATCAAAGCGCATTAAAAATCCAAGTCCGCCGCATTTGGGGCATGCGCCGTAAGGATTGTTGAAAGAGAACATCCTAGGCGAGAGCTCCGGGATCGATACGCCGCAATCGGGGCAGGAAAGCCTGGTGGAATATATTCTGTCCTCACCGTTTTCGTCGATGACGACCAGCCCGTCACCCAGCTCAATCGCGGCCTCTATCGACTCCGAGAGCCGGGCGCGTACGCCGTCCTTGAGCACTATGCGGTCCACGATTATCTCAATGTGGTGCTTTTTGTTCTTTTCAAGCTTTATCTGCTGGTCGAGCGTGAACTGCTCCCCGTCAACCCGGACGCGAAGGAAGCCCTTTTTGCGCGCATTCTCTAAGTGCTCCTCGTGCTCCCCCTTCCTCCCCCTGACAACCGGCGCCATGACCTGAATGCGCGAGTTCTCAGGCAGGGTCATAACCGTCTCAACGATCTGGTCAATTGACTGCGATGATATTTTCTTTCCGCATTTAAAGCAGTAGGGAACCCCAATACGCGCGAAAAGCAAGCGGAGATAGTCGTATATTTCCGTCACGGTGCCCACGGTGGAGCGGGGGTTGCGGTGGGTGGTCTTCTGCTCTATGGATATCGCGGGAGAGAGGCCTTCGATGAGATCGACATCAGGCTTTTCCATGAGGCCAAGGAACTGGCGCGCGTAGGCGGAAAGGGACTCGACGTACCTGCGCTGCCCTTCGGCGTAGATTGTGTCGAACGCCAGTGATGACTTCCCTGAACCGGACAGGCCGGTTATTACAACCAGCCTGTCTCTCGGAATATCGATTGAAATGTTTTTCAGGTTATGTTCGCGGGCGCCCCTGATCCGGATGTGCTCGATAGTCATATAATGCTTATGTTGGTCGAGCCGCACATCGGGCAGATCACGTCCTGCTCATAATCGTCATCGACCGAATTTTTGCTCCTCATTTCAACATGGTCCCAGCGGTAATCGCAATCGTCGCAGGAATAGCTCATCTCGACTTTTCTCTTTCCCTTCCTGTCGTCGTCCCAACCTTCCTCCGCATCGAGGTCGTCATCGAGGTAGTCCTCGCCGAAATCGTCATCGTCCTCGCGAATCCTGTCCTCCTCGTCGAAGAGCTCCTCTTCATCGAAATTCTCTTCGTAAAACTCGTCCTCATATACCTCGTCGTCAAATTCCTTCTCAACACCCTGAAACATAGAGCCACCCTGTCAGTTGCAGAATTGATTCGTTTCAATCGAAGACAACACGCCGTACAAAATCCATTCGCGGCCCGGCGGACAACCGCCATTTCATGTCCTGTATATTGTTATGTGAAAGAAGCCGCCTGATTACCGTGCACCGCCACGTTAAAATGAGACTATTTTTTGTCAAATAAAATAAACGGCTTAAAGGCGCCCTTGGATTTCAACCATTGCACGTTAGTGATAACCTACATAATTAAATCCCATCTTTCTATAAAATTTCATTGCATTTTTTTAAAATTTTATAAGGATGCACGGAC
>CAZPZJ010000110.1:0-11519 GCA_964591055.1 uncultured Leptospiraceae bacterium | reverse complement strand
TTTACACCATGGCGGGCTACGATCCAGATGATTTTCCGCCTCTCTTCGAAAGCTGGCGCGAGAGAGTGCATCCCGAGGATCTTCCGGAAGCCCTCCAAAGGCTTGAGGATCATGCCGCCGGGAAATCCTCCCGGTACTCGATGGAGTTCCGTTTTCTGAAAAAGGGCGGCGGCTGGATATGGATTCTCAGCCGCGGAAGAGTGGTGGAGCGTGACCGGGCGGGAGCGGCGCTGCGGATAGTGGGAACGCATCTGGACATTACGCAGATGAAGATGGTGGAAGCGCAGCTGCGCGACAGCGAAACCCGGTTCCGGTATCTGCAGGAGGCGTCGTTCGGAGGAATCGGCATTCATGACCGCGGCCGCATCATCGACTGCAACAGGGGCCTGTGCGACATGACAGGGTACTCCTACGAGGAGCTTATCGGCATGGACGGCCTTATGCTGATTGCTCCGGAATACCGCGACCTTGTCATGCAAAAAATCGTCAACGATTATGAAATGCCCTATGACGCGGTAGGGCTGCGGCGCGACGGATCGACATTTCCGATTGAGATCCGGGGGAAAGTCATTCCATATAACGATATGACGGCAAGGGTGACCGAGTTCAGGGACATCACGGAGCGAAAGCGTTTCGAAGAGGAGATGAGGTTGAACGAGGAGACGCTGAAAAGCTCCCTCGCCGAGAAGGACATCCTTCTCAAGGAGATACACCACCGGGTGAAGAATAACATGCAGGTGATATCAAGCCTGCTGAGCCTGCAGTCGGCGTTTATCCGCGATGAGGCCGACCGCAGGCTTTTCATCGACAGCCAGTCGCGGGTGCGCTCGATGGCGCTTGTGCATGAAAAACTCTACCAGTCCTCAAATCTGGCGAGCATACGGTTCAACGATTTTTTGAGCAGGCTCGTGCAGGACATCAGGACCACGTACTGCGACGAATGCGCGGGAATCAGCATCGAAGTCGGGAAGCACGATGTGTCCCTGGGTGTCGACCGGGCGGTGCCGGCGGCGCTCATTGTCAACGAGCTTGTGTCAAACGCCATCAAGTACGCGTTCCCCGGCGGCAGGGGAGGGCTCATCGCCTTAAAAGTGGAAGAGACCGGGGGCGGTGATTACATGATCGAAGTGTCTGACGACGGAGTGGGCCTTCCGGAAGGCATCGATTTCAGAAGCGGCGAGACGCTGGGACTGCAGCTCGTCAACGCGCTGACGCAGCAGCTCATGGGGGATATCGAGCTGGTGTCGGGCGGGGGCACCTGTTTCAGGATCACCTTTCCGGTGAAGGGGGTCTGAGCGGATCAGCCGAACGATGAAACAACCCGTTCGTCGGTGAGCAGGAAAACCAGCGCCGCTTCCCCGATCACCATGATCGCGCGGATGGCCGAAAGCGCGATTGCCGCACCCGCAGCCTCGGGTGTGAACACGAGAATTCGCACCGACGTGACCAGCGCGATGGGGAGGTGGATGTCCATCAGGATGAGCTGGGCGCGCCGCGACCAGCCCTTCCGGTAGTACATCCCTATGATGAGCGCCGTGAGGCCGCCGGAGAGGAGCGCTCCAACGCAAAGCGCGATGCCCTTGCCGGCGACTAAGGCGAGAAGAAGCATGAGCTGCATCACCTCGAAAAAATACAGGATGTTGAAGTAGGAAACGAGCACATTGATGCGCTCAGCGGCGGTGTCGCCGAGCCCTGCGCGGATGAAATCTCCCCGCAAAAAAAATCGTTTGACCTTACCTGCTTCATCCATAGGGTTGTGTCGCGCTCCCGTCGGCCGTGTTGAATTGAACGTCACTAGGATACCGGAAGGCCCGGTTATGGCAACTGAAAAAATTGAAATCATCGTTCCCGAAGAATCCCACTTGGAGCGTTTTGATGTTTTCCTCACGTCCGCGCTCGAGATGGATATCTCGCGGAGTTACATTCAGAAGCTGATCAGAAACGGCTGCATCACGATCGGCGGCAGCCCGGTGAAGCAGAACTACAGGGTGAAGACCGATGATCGCATAGAGCTTGTGCTTCCGGAACCTGAAGCGCTCACGATTGAGCCGGAAGACATCCCGCTTGACATCGTGTATCAGGACGCGAGCATCGCGGTCATCAACAAGAGCCCCGGCATCGTGGTTCACCCCGGCCCCGGTAACTGGAACAGAACGCTGGTAAACGCCCTTCTCTTTCACCTCAAAGATCTTTCCTCCATTGGGGGCAGTATCCGCCCGGGGATAGTGCACCGCCTTGACAAGGACACCGCGGGGCTGATGGTGGTCGCGAAAAACGACAGGGCGCACCAGTTTCTGACCGACGAGTTCGCCGGCAGGCGCGTGGTGAAGCGCTACGCCGCGGTGGTGACCGGCAAGCCCGTGAAAAACCACGCGCTCATCGACCGTCCCATCGACCGCCACCCGAAGTACCGGCATAAAATGGCGGTCGTGGAATCGGGCAGAGAGGCGCTGACCGAGTACACCCTGAATAAAATGTGGAACACCGGCAACGGGATTTTTTCGCTTCTCGACATAAGGCTTTACACCGGGCGAACCCACCAGATCCGCGTTCACCTCTCGTCGATAAGCCTTCCCATCGTCGGGGACGCGGTGTATTCAAAAAAACCGGGCAGGCACCGGGTGCCTTTTCTCCTGCTTGCGTCGGTGGCGCTGGAGTTCACCCATCCTGAAACGGCGGAACGAATGAGCTTTTTGGCGCCGCTGCCCGACCATATGATGAAATTCATTGCAAAGCTCGATTCCGCCCCGTGCTGATTGCGGAAAAAAGTATTGACGCGGGTGTCTTCGGAGACATGCTTCATATAGCGAACGTGAAAGGGGTTGGAGACGTATGATTGAAAGGTCCATGAAAGAGCTGTCGGCCATGCTTGAGCGCGGGGAGACGAGTTCGCGTGAGCTCACCCGGGCGTTTCTGAGTCGGATTGATGAGAAGAACCCGTCGCTGAACGCCTTCATCACCGTCGACCACGAGCGCGCGCTCGGCGAAGCGGACAGGTCCGATGAACGGCGAAAGGCGGGAAATCCGCGTTCGCCGTGGGACGGCATCCCCATCGCTGTCAAGGACAACATCTGCACGCGGGGGCTTCGCACCACCTGCGCGTCGGGCATCCTGCGCGATTTCGTGCCGCCCTATGACGCGACCGCGTATGAGCGCCTCGCTGCGAACGGGTTTGTGACCATCGGCAAGACCAATATGGACGAGTTCGCCATGGGCTCCACCACGGAGACTTCTTTCTTCGGACCGGCGCGCAATCCCCATGACGAAGCGCGCGTTCCCGGCGGGAGCTCCGGCGGCTCCGCAGCCGCGGTGAGCGCGCTGATGGCGCCGGTGTCGATCGGCTCGGATACGGGCGGCTCCATCCGGCAGCCGGCAGCCTTCTGCGGCGTGGTTGGCGTCAAGCCCACGTACGGCAGGGTGTCGCGCTACGGGCTTGTGGCGTTTGCCTCCTCGCTGGACCAGATCGGGAGCTTCGGGCGGACGGTGGAGGACGCTGCCGCGGTGCTTGCGGCGCTTTCCGGGCACGACAGGCGCGATTCGACCTCCATCGAAATGCCGGTGGATTTTTCGCCGGATCAGCTCACCGGCGACGTGCGCGGAATGGTGATAGGCGTGCCCGAGGAATACTATGCAGGGCTGAGCCCCGATCTCAGGAGCATTCTTGAGCGAAGGCTCGCGGCGCTGGAATCGGCGGGAGCGGCGCTGGAGCGCATCTCGCTCAAGTACACCGATTACGCCATTCCCGTGTACTACCTGATCGCGACTGCGGAGGCGTCGTCAAACCTCGCCCGCTATGACGGCGTCCGCTACGGATACCGCTCCCCCAATGTCAGGCGTCTGGCCGAGCTGTATACCCGCACCCGGCAGGAGGGCTTCGGCGGCGAGGTCAAACGCAGGATCATTCTTGGAACCTTCAGCCTGAGCTCGGGATACTACGACGCCTATTACCTGAAGGCGCTGAAGGGCCGCACACTCATCATCAACGACTTCAGGGAGGCCTTCTCGCGCGTGGACGCCATTGTGACGCCGGTGACTGCATCGTCCGCCTTCCGCCTGGGAGAGAAGATGAGCGATCCGCTCGACATGTACCTCTCCGATATCCTGACTATTTCCGCGAACCTTGCGGCCATCCCCGGGCTTTCTATCCCCGCCGGGAAGGACGTCAACGGCATGCCCGTGGGACTTCAGATCATGGGAAGCCACTTCCAGGAAAAGAAGATTCTCAACATCGCCATGGCGTTAGAGCTTTCCGGTGAAACGATCATGCCTGTCATGTAGCGCCGTGCTGGCGCTTGCGGCGCTTGTGTGCTCGTGCTATTCGTACAAAACGGTGCGAGTGGCCGTGCGCGTGAGCGCGGTTGAGGAAAACAATCCGGGCCGGACTTCCGGGAAAACCGCGGACGAAGTGTTGCGACGCCGCGGTGTGACGCGCTCCCATACCGTGCACATACGCCGTTATTGCGTAACCGGCGTAAGCGCGGGCCCGCTGGAGGCGATCAACTCCCGCGGCGTACAGTCCCTCACGGCCGGCAGGATGGGTGAGGCCGAAATCCTGTTCAACGAGCTGGTCAGGGAGAACGCGCGAAACGCAGCGGCGCTCAACAACCTCGGCATCGTGTACGAGATCACGGGGAGGAGCGCGGAGGCTTTCGAGATGTATTCCCGGGCCTGCCTGATAGAGCCCGACAATGACCATTTTCGCCACAACTTCCTCTTCCTCACGCGCCGCCGTGACGCGGAGGAGCGTAAATGAGGATTCGCGCATGAAAACGCTCTCTTCCGGACGCCGGCTTTTCATGCGCAGCGCGACGATCGCGATGGTGGTGTTCGCCGCCTTCATCTCGTGCGTACAGGACCCGGTGGGAGATGATTACTTTCTCGATCCGGGAAGGGTGAAGGGGGGAGAGAAGCCCTCTCCTCCGCCCGTCATCTCTTCAGTCGTCAGGTCGGGGGAGTTCGTGGTGATCGATTTCACCACCACCGCCACGATCGATCCGGATACCGGTTCCAGCGGGAATCTTTTCTATCTGTTTTACGGAGCTACGCAGGACCCCGAATCCCTGGGCGATCCGCTGCGTTACTACGATGAGAGGTTTTACCTGGGGTACGTTGAAGACGCGAAAGCGCCGGGAAAAACCGTGTTTGTTGAGATCGGCGAGTATGCCGGAAACGCATGGTTCTGGATGAGCGCCCATGATGGAGGCAGGGAAAGCGATCATTCCAATGTGGTCGCAGTGACGCTGTAGGCCGGTATGAGAGGATCGAACAACACAAAATCGGCGTTGATCGTGTGGTGCGCGCTGGTGTGCGCGCTCGCGCTTCAGGCGGGGGATGCGCGGGGACAGAACGCGGGTCCGGACAGGGGCTCCACGCCGCGAATGCGCGGTGAAGATCACCGGGAATCGCGGGTGATAACCGAACGCACGCAGACGAAAGAAGCCTCGCCGGGCGCAACATTTGAGGTCCGCCGGGATCGGGAAGTGTCAATGGCGAACGCGCTGCTGCTCGATCTCGCGGTGCCGGGAGGCGGGCATTTCTACACGGGCGCAACAGGAGCGGGCGTCACCTTCGCAACCCTCAAGGTGATCGGCGCATTCGCGGTGTACTACTGCTACCGCGACTGGAAGTACCGACGCTCGCTGTACCGCGCCGCGCGGCGGGCCAACGATGAAATCGATCCTGCGCACCGAATCGAGTTCGAAGACCCGGACGGCGGGTACATGTCCGCAGACGATTACGAGAAGGAATACGACCGGGCGGCGCAGCGTATCACCTTCGCGGTGCTTGCCAACGCGGTGCTGTATTCAGCCTCACTGCTGAGCGTCTGGCACAGGGTGAACGGACTCAATGAAAACGCGATCCCGACCTTTGATTTTCAGTATTCGTGCGCTACTATTGATTATGGGGATGAAATGACTATCTTTATGAAATGGACGCACGGGCTATGAATAATCTCACTGACCGCTTCAGCAGGAGGCTCGATTACCTCAGGGTCTCTGTGACCGACAAGTGCAATCTGCGCTGCGTGTACTGCGTGCCGCCGGCGGGGGTAAGTTACCTCTCCCACGATGAGGTGCTGCGCAACGAGGAGTTTCTCCATTTCATGGGGATTTTCGTCGATCTGGGAGTCAGGAAGATCCGGTTCACCGGGGGAGAGCCGCTGGTGCGCAGGGGATTCGCGGAACTGGTGTCGGAGACGGCGCGCCGCTTCCCCGGGGTGGAGCTGTGCCTGACTACGAACGCCGTGTTGCTTGACGGGTATGTCGATGTGCTGCGCGACTGCGGGCTTCGCAAGGTCAACGTGAGTCTCGATTCGCTCGACAGGCGGCGTTACGCCGCCATCACCGGGTATGACGAGCTTGATAGGGTACTCAAAAACCTGGACATGATGATTGACTCGGGGCGTTTCGACGTCAAGGTGAACGCCGTGCTGCTGCCTGAAACCCTTGAAGAGATCGACAGCATGCTCGATTACTTCAGCGGGAGAAACGTCGTGCTGCGGTTCATAGAGAGGATGCCGTTCGGCTCGTCACGGAGCGGGGAGCGCTTTGTGACGTCGGACGAAATAACCGCCCGGCTTGCCAGGCGCGGAGCCCTTGAGCGGACGGTGTTCAACGATACCACGGTGGCGGAGATGTTTACGCTCCATTACCGCGGATCATACCATATTAAGATCGGGGTGATCCCCTCCCTCAGCCATAAGTTCTGTTCTCGATGCAACAGGCTGCGCCTCACCTGCGACGGTCACCTGCGCACCTGCCTGCTCTCTAACGTGGAGTACGATATTAAAACTCCCTACAGGATGGACATGGGCGACGACGCCATCAGGAATGTCATCCTCCGCGCGGTCTCCGAGAAAAAGCGGGAACACGCGGTAGACTGCTCCCGTGATGAAGAGGGATGCGGGGCGATCATGGCCGGCAGGGGCATGCAGAAGATCGGCGGGTAGGGGATTTCTGTTTTCTCGTTGACATGCGACCGTGGAGGATGTCCACTCAGCGAATACTATCTTAACGGCCGGGTAACTGCCAATGCACATCGCACGCATACTGCGAAACAACAGGATATCCTTCAGCTTCGAGTTCTTCCCGCCAAGGAGCGAGGCCGCATCCGAAAAGCTATTCTCCTCCATTGCCGATCTCGCGGCGCTGGCGCCCGCCTACATCAGCGTAACCTATGGCGCAGGCGGCTCAACCAGGGAGCTCACACACAATCTTGTGCTTCGCATACAGCGTGAAACCGGGCTGACCGTGGTATCCCACCTGACATGTGTTGGCGCCACCCGGGAAGAAATCCGCCGGATCCTGGACCGCTACAGGGAAAACGGCATCTGCAACATCATGGCGCTCAGGGGCGATCCCCCTGAGGGCGTAAACGGATTCCGGCAGACGGAGGGGGGATTTCGCTACGCCGCGGGGCTGGTATCATTTATACGAGAAAACTACCCCGGCATGGGAATCGGCGTGGCGGGGTATCCCGAAGGCCACCCGGAAACGCCCAACAGGCTCACGGAGATAGAGCACCTGAAGCAAAAAGTGGACTGCGGCGCCGACTACATCTGCACGCAGATGTTTTTTGACAACAGGGATTTTTACGATTTCCGCGACCGGTGTGCGCTCGCCGGCATCAATGTGCCGATCATCGCCGGCATCATGCCCATCACGTCCCTCAGCAATATGCGCCGGATGTCGGATTTGGCGCTGGGCATGCGTTATCCCGCGAAGCTTTTGAAAGCGCTGTCACGGGCGGAGGACGACAGGCATGTTGAAAACGTGGGGGTTCACTGGGCGACGGAGCAGGTGCTCGACCTGGTTGATAACGGAGTGAAAGGCATCCATTTCTACACGCTCAACCAGTCACGGGCCGCGATCAATATCTATGAATCGCTTGGCGTGTCGGACTCCAGCGGTTTTAACCGCTGACAGGGAGTGCGGTAAAATAAAAAAAGCCGGCCATTCCGGTCCGGCTGTCGTTCGGGGTGTACGAGACTTGAACTCGCGACCTCCTGCGTGACAGGCAGGCACTCTAACCAAACTGAGCTAACACCCCAAGAGAACGTGTTGTACAGTGAAGGATAATGGCCCCCTGTGTCAATAAAAAATATGGGGCCAGGCTGAAAAAAGTAATCCCGGGAGGGTGGAAAACGGGATACGTGGTCAGAAAATTTCCTGGTCGATGGAGTAAAAGCCGAATCAATTTCACAATGGCATGGAGTCGGGAGATTTCGGGGCGGAGGCGAGATGTCGACAAAGATCATAGAAGAGCTCTACGGAGAGATTAAAAAGAGAAACGCCGAGTCGGGAGATAACTGCATCCCGCAGTCAGATGAATTCATCAAGCTGATGAGCGCAACGCTGGGAATTCCCGCTGAGCAGGTGTCCCGGTTCCTTGAGGTTCTCGTCAACTCCCACAGGGTGTTTTCATTCGAGATTGTACACAGCGACGAGTCTCGAGACGTGCCGCGCGTTGACGCTTACGTGGCGACCGAAATAATCACCGTAAGGCGACTGAGAAACATGTTTCAGCAGGAGCTGGTGCGCCTTTACGCCCAGCAGTTTAAAAAGGACCTCATGGTGCACCAGGTGGTCAGGGAGATTTTCCCCATCATCAGGAGCCTCAACAACACCCCCATCGGTAAGGCCGCGAACAAGGCCATCATGCTCGATGAGCTTGAAAAGATGATGGAAAAGGATTTCCAGGAATTTACAGAGGACCAGAAAGAGCGTCTTTTGCACTCGGAGCTTGAGCGCCTCAATCTTGTTGAAGACGCGGATAAAAAATCAGAGAAACCTGCCGGTGAAAAAAAAGAACGCGCCACGTCAACTCCGTCAACGGGGGAAAGGGGCGGTAATCGCGCGGTTGACTCCAGGCATTATGGTGATTTCATAACAAAGAAAAGCAAGTATCCGCTGCAGCGGATACTCAACATCTATGGTGTCGAGTTTTTCCTCAAGGTGAATCTTCGAAACTGCCAGTACGAATACCTGAAAAAGCTCATAGAGGACAATCAGCTGTACCGCAGAAACGACCTTATTGTGCTCAAGGACATGCTCAGGACTGTGAAGAACAACGCCGATGTGGACCCGCGGGTAAAGGAGGGCCTTGAGGAAATCTACGAGCTTGAAAAAGCAATTCACCACAGGATGTATTTCAGCGAGAGGAAGGTGAAAAAGCCCGAACCCGATGCGGCCGGCTGAATGCGCCGCGTCATTTGGCCGCTGAAAAGACCGTTTCCTGCAGGCTCTCCATCCGCGCTCTGAGGTCCTCCATCAGCCGGCCAGTCTCATCAGGACCGTATCCCGATGTGGGCAGGGGATCGCCGAAATACATGGTCACGCTTCCCGGCCGGATAGTGATGGTTTCGGGTTTGAGAACCTCATAGGTGCCCCTGATGTACACCGGCACGATGGGCACGCCGGTCCGGATGCACAGGTGGAAGAGCCCCTTTTTGAAGGGCTGAAGGGCCCCGACCCTGCTGCGGGTGCCTTCAGGAAACATCGCGATTCTCTTGCCGTTTCGAATCTGCCCGGCGGCCCGGTTCAGGCTTTCGATGGCGCGGTCCCGGTGCTTTCTGTCGACCGACACGTAGCCCTGCATTTTCATGTGCCAGCCGAGGAAGGGTATTTTAAACAGCTCCTTTTTGGCCACCCATCCGAATCGAACCGGAAGGGCCGCGCTCAGGGCGAAGATGTCGAAGTGGCTGGAATGGTTAGAGGCGAAAATCTGGACGCCGCTCCTGTCCACGTGTTCCAGGCCGGAAACCGAGAGCCGGACGCGGCAGAAGGCGAGCACCGTTTTGGACCACCACCGCATGCACAGAAAGGCGACTGCGCCTCCCGGGCTGTAGATAATTGACGTGAGTGAAATGGTGCCCCAGAAAATCGTATTGACAATTATAAAAAGGATGCAGAAAAATGAGTTGATCTGGATCATGACCTTTTTCATATATCACCATTCACAATATACTTTCGGTCATAAATCGTTCTTCGCCGGAAGGCGGCCATTCGCAGCGCATGCGGCCGGCCGCCCGAACAATTCATGATTTTTTTGTTCGCGACCGCTCTTTGCTGTATATACTTGTATGAGCGGCGACGCGGCCTGACGTCCGCGCCCGATGTCATACTGTATATATCATTTCCGCGAAGTGTCAATATAAAATTATCTGTTTATTTTAACAGAACCAGAACAGGGCCCCGGCCCGGAACAGCGAGTAACAACAGACATGGACCTTGCCCACATCAGGAATTTTTCCATCATCGCACACATCGACCACGGAAAATCCACCCTCGCCGACAGGATTATAGAGAAGTGCCGGGCGGTGAACCCGCGCGAGCACATGGACCAGCTGCTCGACACCATGGACATCGAGCGCGAGCGCGGCATCACCATCAAGCTCAACACCATTTCACTGATCTACACGGCAAAAAACGGTGAAGACTACCTGTTCAACCTGATTGACACGCCGGGGCATGTCGACTTTACCTACGAGGTGTCCCGCTCTCTCGCGGCGTGCGAGGGCGTCATCCTGCTGGTTGACGCGTCGCAGGGGGTTGAGGCCCAGACGATCGCCAACATGTACCTTGCGCTGGAAAACGACCTTGAGATGCTTCCGGTGATCAACAAGATCGACATGCCCAGCGCGGATATCGAAAGGACGAAAGAGAGCATCGAAAAGAGCCTTGGCCTCGACGCGTCGAAGGCCGTGCTGACGTCCGCCCGGGAGGGGACCGGTATCGATGAGCTTCTGGAGCGGATCATCGAGGTGATTCCCCCGCCGGAAGGCAATCCGGAAAAGCCGCTGAAAGCGCTGATCTATGATTCGTTTTTCGACAAGTACGTGGGCGTGATCGTGAAGGTGCGGATATTCGACGGGTGCGTGCGGCGCGATGACCAGATACTGCTCTGGTCGACTCAAAAGCGGTACACGGTGACCGAGGTGGGGGTGTTCCGCCTTGAGCGTGAGAAGCGGGACGTGCTTTTGCCCGGGGACGTAGGCTACATTGTCGCCGGCATCAAAACGGTCGTGGACACCAAGATCGGCGACACCATAACCCTTTCAAACCGCGCCACCGATGCTCCCCTGAAGGGATTTCGCGACGTCAAGCCGATGGTTTTTTCCGGCCTGTACCCGATGTTCAGCGAGGACTATGAGGACTTGAAGGACGCGCTCTTCAAGCTGCGCCTCAACGACGCGTCGCTTGTGTTCGAGCCCGACAACTCGTACGCGCTGGGTTTCGGCTTCCGCTGCGGCTACCTGGGGCTGCTGCACATGGAGATTGTGCAGGAGCGCCTGGAGCGCGAGTTCGACCTTGCGCTGGTCACCACCGCGCCGAGCGTCGAGTACCGGGTGACGCTCAAGAACATGGAAGTGGTGATGATCGACAATCCCACCAACCTGCCCGATCCGGCGAACATCGAGTACATCGAGGAGCCCTACGTGAGCTCCACCATCATCACCCCGTCCGAGTTCATCGGCAACATCATGGCGCTGGTGATGGACTGCCGCGGCATCCACAAGA
>CAZPZJ010000109.1:0-11565 GCA_964591055.1 uncultured Leptospiraceae bacterium | reverse complement strand
TCAACCTATAATTCGTACCTCATCATGGAGGACAGGGTTGCGCTCGTCGACACGGTATGGAAGCCGTTTGCGACGGAATTCGTCCGGAACCTGAAAAAGGGGATCGATCTTTCAAGGATAGATTATATAATCGCAAACCATGGCGAGGTGGACCACAGCGGCGCGCTTGGGGAATTGATGAAGGAAATTCCGAATACGCCGATCTACTGCACCGCCAACGGAGTGAAATCGCTGAAAGGCCAGTACCACGCCGACTGGGATTTCCGCGTTGTCAAAACAGGGGACAAACTCAGCCTCGGAAGCAAGGAGCTCATTTTCGTGGAGGCGCAGATGCTGCACTGGCCCGACAGCATGATGTGCTACCTGACGGGAGACAACGTGCTGTTCAGCAATGACGCGTTCGGGCAGCATTACGCGTCGGAGTATCTCTTCAACGATCTCGTCGACCGGAACGAGCTGTTTGTCGAGTGCATGAAGTACTACGCCAACATCCTCACCCCGTTCAGCCCGCTCGTCACCAAAAAGATCAACGAGGTGTTGTCGTTCAATCTTCCCGTCGACTGCATCTGCACGAGCCATGGCGTTATATGGAGAGACAACCCGGCGCAGATAATTCAAAGGTATCTCGAGTGGGCCGACAGCTATCGGGAAAACCAGATCACCGTGGTATACGACAGCATGTGGGAGAACACGAGGCTGATGGCGGAATCCATTGTCCGGGGCGTCAGGGAGGCCGACGACACGGTGAACGTGAAGGTGTTCAACATATCCAAATCGGACAGGAACGATGTCGTGCTCGAGATATTCAAATCAAAGGCGGTGCTGTTCGGATCGTCCACGATCAACGGAGGCATCCTTTCCGGGATGGCGGGCCTGCTCGAGGAGGTGAGGGGATTGAAATTCAGGGGCAAAAAGGCGTCCTCGTTCGGCAGCTACGGCTGGAGCGGTGAGTCCGTGAAGATGCTCAATGACCTCGCGTCGAAGGCCGGCTTCACCGTCGTCTCCGACGGGATAAGGGCGCTGTGGACCCCGGACGAGAATGCGGCGTCAGAGTGCGTACAGTTTGGAAGGCAGTTCGCCCTGGATGTCCGCTGATGCTGAAACCCGTCCCGGAAGGCTTGCGCCGCCGGTGACGGGTGGTGGCGAAAGTGACGTTTTCCGGCGTTCCTCCGGGATCGCTGAACGGCCCGTCTGCGCGGAAACGCCGGACGGGCCGCAATAAAAATCGACAAAAGGCTTGACGTGTTTTGGCGCGCCATATCGAATCAGTGTGATATCACGCGGGTTTGACCGGATGCCGCGAATTCAATACGGCGCCGGGAGCCCGCCAACACCGACCGGCTGCTTAAAAAAAATTTAATCTGCGCATGAACGACATCCGGAAGGATGCACCGCAACCCATGCCCGCCGGGCATGCTCCGTGCTGCGGAGTTTTATTTCCGGTATGATTATATAAAACAAGGAGTAATTTTCATGGTGAACACAAAGGGAGATTCCGGAAAGCGGATTGCCGACATGATCAAAAAAGCGATGGATGACCACAAGATTACGACGACCGAGTACGAGCAGATCATGATGATTGCCGATGAAGACGGAGTGATCGATGCCCAGGAGCGCCGGCAGCTTGCCGAGCTTCAGAACATGATTGAGAACGGGACAATAAAGAGGGTTGCGGGCTGATGGTCGCGGCGGCGCTTGCGTACACAACAGGGCGACGGGTTGCGCCCGCCGCCACGTTGAAGCCGCTTCTTAACGGTCACTCCGCCCCTGCGCGCAGGCGAACTCCGCCGTCCTCGTCTCATGCCAGAACTCGCCGCCGTTGCCAAAGGTGATGAAGCCCACATGGCCGCCCCTGTCGGGCGCGTCCAGGTAGAGGAGCGGGTTGGCGCGCGCCTCCTCGCGGGGAAAGCATTCCGGCCCCAGGATCGGATCGTCTTTCGCATTGATGATGAGCGTGGGGATGGCCGCGTCTTTCAGGAACCGCCGCGAGCTGCACTGCCTCCAGTAATCCATCGCGTCGGCGAATCCGTTGAGCGGAGCGGTGAAGGCGTTGTCGAAATCCCGGAGCGTTTTTATGGACGAGTAGTCGCGGGTGATGCCTTCCGGCATGAGGCGCTCCTTCTCCTTCATTTTTCCGACGAGCGTGGAGAGAAACCTCTTCGCGTACACGTAGTTCTTCATTTTATGAAGCTCCACCGACGAGGACACCAGGTCGCACGGCGCGGATATGCCGATGGCGCTTGTTATCTGCGGGAAGATGCCGGCGCCGCGCTCTCCCGCGTACTTGAGCGTGAGGTTTGCGCCCAGGCTGAATCCGATCAGGCACAGCGTCCGGTAACGCCCGGAAGAGAGCACGTGATTGATCACCGTGTGAAGGTCCTCGGTCTTGCCGCTGTGGTAGGTTTCCGGCCTGCGGTTGGGCTCTCCGCTGCACCCCCTGAAATTAAATGCGACGCCGTCCCAGCCGCGCCGGTTGAACGCGCGTATCATACCCTTCATGTAGGCGCGGTTGGAGTTGCCCTCCAGGCCATGCGATACGATGACGGCGCGGTCGGAGCCTACAGGGGCATAATCCAGGTCGATAAAATCCCCGTCGGGAGTGTCGATGCGCTCCCTGCGGTACTCAACGCCGTTGACTCTCCTGAACAGGGTCGGGAGGGTGGTCTGCAGATGGCCGGCGCCGAGAAGCGGGGGCGCCTTGTAGGTGGAGCAGTCTATGACCGGCATTGTCTAGTCCTCCCTGGTTCGTGTTCGACGGTCATTGGTCGCGCTCAAAGCGTCCGTTGCCGGTATGGAACCGGCACGGCCATCCGGTAACCTCGCGGCCGGCGGGCCCGCCGGTGAGTTTTATCGCCACGCGCCGCGAGTCAGGGCTCCAGTCGTCGAAGGCAATGATCCTTGGTCCGGCGTCGATGGCGGGAATATCGGAGGGACGCGCGCCGGTTTCGCGGGCGAAAAAGGCCCACGCTTCGTCGTCAAACCTTTCCATCGCAGGAATGAACATGTATCCGTTTACCCGCCGGTACAGAACGGCGATGGACACGTTGTGTATGTACTTCTGGACCGCGATGATCCACTGCCCGTCGGGTGAGATGAAATAGTCGATCAGGCATCCGGCGGTGTCGGTTGTGTCGCCTCCCGGCAGCGGCGCCGGAGGAAGCCTTAAGGGCGGGGCGGACGATCTGGATTGCACAATCCAGGTCTGCCGCTCCTCTCCCGACATGAACTGCACAACGCGGTAATCACCCTGCGGCGAGGTTATCTCCCGTACCGGGGTGAGTCCAGCCGGCGGAAAGCCCGTGTCGCGCTGCGGGCACGCTGCGATGCACATCGCAATCACCGCAACGGCCGTAAGGCGTACCGGTGATGCAGCCGGTAAAAATCTGCCCTGCTGCTCCCACTCATGGGCGCGGCGAAGTGTCATACTCCGTACCATCCGCATGTTAAGCTGTTGCAGCGGTAAAAAAGCATTGCAATCCTGCACTTCCCGCAGATATTTACCAGTATTATTTTATTGAAATCCGGCGGTGATGCCATGATTCAGCGCATTCTCCATTTTGTATTCCTGGACCGCTCCCGCTATCCGGGGACCTTCACAGGCGAGCTGCATTACCAGTCCAGCAGGGTGGTGTTGCCGGCTTCGATCATCTGCCTGTTTGCATGGCTGACGTACCCACCTGTCGACTCCGCCCTCCACCCGGACCAGCCGTTCATCGTCATGCTCAGGTTCGGCCTGTCCCTGGTGTCAGCGCTGCTTTTGGTCCTGTACGCGATTCCGTGGTTTCGCATGCGCAGCATGTGGCTTCTCGCAGTGCTGGGTTTTTACATCGAGACCGCCACGGGAGTGCTTACGGCTCTCACGAAAGCGGATCCGGTGTACATGGGAGGGTACTTCTTCGTGCTGGTCATCGTCGTGGTTGCGCCCATTCACAAGTCGGTGCTCTGGGCCATGGTGACGATGTCGATCGGCAGCTTTTTCTCCATCGGGTTTTCGCGCGGCATGAGCTTTTCCGGCCTTGCGGGAAAATACACGCAGAATGACATCATGGCCATCATCGCGTTCACGTACAGCTTCATCTATATTCTCGACCGCATACGAAAGAAGAGCTGGGACGACTCCATCGCACTCGAGGAGCAGACGGAGCGCTTTCAGCGCGACAAGGAGAGCAAGGAGCTCATCGTCAACGAGGCCAGGCAGGTGTCCGCCAATGTGCTCGACGCCATGGAGGAGCTCCGTCGATTTTCAGACGAAATCACCTCGACAATCAGGGAGCAGTCGGAGCTGTTTTCGCAGAGCAGAGAGTCCGGCCGTGTCATTTACGACTCTCTGGCCCAGCTCCGGCAGGAGACCGACAGACAGACGGAGACCAACCGACGCGGGCAGGACCTCACGGCGGGCCTGCGCGACAACATGAAGAGCACGGCCGGCGCCGGCGTCAGGGCCCGGGAGGAGGCGGAGAGGATCAGGCGCCTTTCCGAGGACTGCTTCCGGATGCTCAAGAACGCAGAGGGAGTTGTCGCGAAGCTCATGGAGGAGTCCAACAAGATACAGGAGATTTCCAACACCATCAACGACATCGCCGACCAGACAAACCTGCTCTCGCTGAACGCGTCGATCGAATCGGCTCGCGCGGGCGAGCACGGGCGCGGGTTCGCCGTGGTGGCGGAGGAGATATCCAAGCTCGCCGACCGCAGCATCGTGTCGGCCAAGGAGATAGGGCAGATCATCAGCCTTTCCGTCGGCAGGATAGGCGAGGCGTCGACACAGATGCGGGAGACCTCGAAGGCGCTGCAGGACATTGTGGGTTTCGTCGAGAACAACAGGAACTTCCTCGCGGAATTTGAGAAAATGGCGGAATCGCAGGGCGGGGACGTGCAGACGCTCCTGACCCACCTGGAGCTGGCGGTGGAGTTCACGCGCCTCATCAACGAAATCGCCGACCGCAGCTCCGGGGAGATCGTCAGGTCGGGCGATCTGCTGTCGAAGATAGAGAAGTTCTACAAAGACCTGGAGGCGATGTCGCAAAGCCTCCTGGGAATTTCCCGGACGATGAACGCCGCCATCTCGCGAATGGACAAAACCCTTTCAGGAACCCGGTGAGGGCCGGTTAAAGTAGTGCGGGCCGCCCGGATTGTAAATGACGCGCAGCGCCGAGGGCGCGATGGAGATGTCGAACTTCGAGTTGAAATACATCTCGCCGTCGAGGTGCGCAGGGACCTCGCGACCGAAATCGAATGATAGCTTTTTCGCGTTGAAGCAGGAGAACATAGGATTATTCGTGTGTTTATTCCGGATCACCGCGATGAGCCCCCGTACACGCTTTACCAGCGACATGTTGTCCGCGATGCATACGTCGAAGAGGCCGTCGTCGGCAAAGGCCAGGGGGGTGAGATAGAATCCGCCCGCGAGCCTTCTGCCGATCGCAATGGTGTTGAGAAAAGCCTTCCTCTCCAGCGTCCTGCCGTCGCACGTCATCGTGGCCGGTATTTCCCTGTAGGTGATGATGGTTTTCACGATGTGCCAGATGTACCTGCTCTTGCGGCCGGTCATGTCGAGCACCCGGTTATCGTTCGAGTAATTTTCCCGCGCCACCTGCGCATCGAATCCGAGCCCCATGCCGTTCACGAAGTAACGGTCGTTGCATCTGCCCGCGTCAAGCATCGTGGCGCGCCCTGACAGGAAGATGTCCCACTCCTTTCCGGTGAAGCGCTCCGGAAAGCCGAGCATCGCGGTAAAATCGTTGCCCGATCCCGCGGGAATCGCCCCGAACAGCACGTTCTTCGCGCTGATAAGGCATTGCGCAACCTCGCTCGCGGTTCCGTCGCCGCCCACCGCCACTACGCGGCGGTATCCCTTTTTCAGGAACGAGCGCGCGATCTCCGTGGCGTGACCCCTGCCCGAGGTGAATTCCATGAGGTAGCGGACATTGCGGCTGTCGAGCACCGCGCGCATTTCATCTGAAAAAATTTTTCCGAAGCCGTTTCCGGCAGCCGGGTTCACGATAAACGCCCATTCATCCCCGCCTCGTTTCAAGCGAACCTCCGCGCGCATTCCGCATTTGTCCTGGGCGCGCAATAGTTGATCTGTATTGTATAGAAAAATATTATTATCAAACATTTTCGGGTGTCAATAACAAATATTAAGAGTGCCATTTTAAATAACCATTCATGAACATTTTTTGATGTTGACAGAATAAACAAGACGGTGACAATTTATTCAAAAACATAAAGGGGATATGCCATGAAGGACCAAAAGAAACGACAGCTGTGCGGAGAAATGTACGAGGGCCTGCTTCCCAACATGGCCGACTACGTCGCCCGGTACGCATCGAAGATGCCCAAGGACCTTGCCATCATCGAGCACAACACCGGCGAGCAGGTAACCTGGAAGCAGTTCAATACGTCGGTTTCCGCTTTTGCCGCGAAGCTGCTGTCCATCGGATTGAAGAAGGGGGATATCGTCGCCACAAGCCTGCCGCTGCTCAAGGAACACATCTATCTCATGTATGCCTGCTACCGGATCGGCGTGATCATCGCCCCGCTCGACCTCAGGCTCAAGGCGGGAGAAGTCCAGTACTGCATGGACAAGATGAAACCGAAGGCGTATTTCTTCCTGGGGAACACCCCCGTAGCCGACTTCAGGCCGCTTGTAAAGGAAGTGATGCAGGGCTCGCCTTACATCAGGCACTGGGTGCAGTTCCAGAAAGAGGCCGACCAGATCATGGAAGGCGCTGTGGGAGTGGCTGACTTCGTCAAGGACATCAAGAAGGTGTTCATCAAGAGCCTTTTCACGGGCTCCGTGAAAAAGGCGCGCAAGCTTGTCAGCAAGCGCGATGCATGCCTGATTATATTTACGACCGGTTCTACGGGATCGCCCAAACCGGCGCTTATTTGCCACGAAAACATACTCATGCAGAACATAGGCCTGGCGGTCGGGTTCGAGATGGGCGCCGGTGACAGGATGCTCGTCAACCTTCCGCCTTCCCACGTGGGCTGCACCACCGAGCAGCTTGCGACCACGATTTTCGCCGGGGGCACCAGCGTCATCCTGCACATATTCGACCCCAAGCTGTCGCTTGAAGCGGTTCAGAAGCACAAGGTGAGCGTAATGGGGCAGATTCCGGCGCTGTTCAACATGGAATGGCGTCTGCCTGAGTTTTCGAGCTTTGATCTCTCTTCGCTTCGCTTCCTGCTGTACGGCGGCCAGGCGGTGTCGAAGGAGTTCCTCACCAAGATGAAAGCGATGGCGCCCAAGATCGGCACCGGCCTGGGCCTCACCGAGACGGCGGGATTCTGCACCTACACCGACGTTGACGCCACCGTGGACGAGATCGCGGAGGGCATCGGATTCGATTCCCCGCTGTGCCCCATCAGCATCCGCCAGCCGATGAAGTCTGACAAAACCGCGGGCGATGAGATGCCGAAAGGCGGGGTTGGTGAAATATGCTTTTCCGGGCCGCAGGTGTTTCTGGGGTATCTGGGAGATCCGGACAACACCGCGAAAACGATTTCGAAAGACGGTGTCTGCTATACCGGGGACATGGGCTTTTACGACGAAAAGGGCCTGCACTTCTCGGGCCGGGCCAAGCTTGTCATCAAGCCCAAGGGATACCAGGTGTTCCCCGAGGACGTGGAAAACCACATCTCCATGAAGCTGAAGGGCAAGCTGTCCATGGTCGCATGCGTGGGCGTCGAGCACGAGGTGTTCAGTGAAGCGATCATGGTGTTCGCCGAGACTCTGGAAGGGCAGAACGTGACGCCGGACGATGTTATAAATGCCTGTGGCGATATCTCTTCGTACTCGCGTCCCTCGCACGTGGTGGTCATGAAGACCGGCGAGTTCCCGCTCAACCGCGTCGCCAAGACCGACTACATGATGCTGAAAACCAGGGCCAAGGAGATAGTGGAAGATCTCAGAAAACAGGGCAAGTGGGACAAGTAACTGACGTCGATTATACGCTGAAGTATGATTCCATTCGCGAGCGGGCCGTCCGGCCCGCTCGCGCTTTTATGCGTATTACGGTTTCGGTTCGGCATGAAGCAGTTGACTTTATGTTTCAGGACTTTTCGTAACCTGCGTGCTGATCAGTCGCTCATAAGCCTTCTTTTCCCTTGTCCTCGGCATCGCCTTTTCGCTGAGGGCCTGGAGGGAATCAAGGATGTCATCGATCTGGCTTCCGGGAAAGCCTGCAATCAGGTGGTCAACGGGAATGCTGGTGGCGTTTCTACAGCCATAGCACCCGAGACTGACGTTGAGAGTTTGTGTCAGATGGGGCACAATCGTTATATCCACGCAGGTGCCGTTTGAAATGCCTGAGCTGAACTGGAGCCGCCCGCCTTTTTTGTGAATGCACGCAAGGCCCAGCCACATGAGATGCTCAGGCGCCGTTTCCAGCACAATGATGTCGGGGTCAAAATTGACTATCTCCAGGGGGGCAAGGAGAATTCCCGAGTACTGATGCTGCCTGAAGCGCGGCATCATCTCCATTGTCGTTTTCGCGCCTTCTTTTGTGAATGTGCCGAGCTGATGCAGGAAATCGCCGTTCATCAGTTTTTCCGGTACGGGAGTAAATCCCAGCGCCGAGCTTCCGTTGGGGCACGTCACGGTATCGGCGGTGGCCAGAAGCATATTGCCCTCGCGGGCCCTCATAATAAACTGGCAGAAAGTATATTTTCCCGATTTGTCGTAGCCGTCTGAAAGAATGTTGTCGCTGAGAAAGCGGATGCCGACAGGCTCGCTCTTCATGCCCAGGATGGCCTTCAGCCGCCCGGAAATTGTTTTATAATCACGCATTGTTCTCCCTCCATGATTATTCCGTCAGCGCCGATTGCCTCAACTCTTTGCCTTCTTCATCTCCGCGAGCATGTGCTCGTGCGCGGCGATCATGGCACGCAGCGTCAGGTGACGGATCTCGCTCATGCCGTCCCAGGCGTTGCCTTCCTGGTTGTACAGGCTTTTCAGGATCGCCTCAAGGCGCTCGATGTTGAAACCGCATTCCGTTTTGCGCCGCCGCTCCAGGCTGGCGCAGGTGTCCTCGAACACCTCCTCATACCTCTCGTCTTCCCATGATCTCGTTCCCATTTACTGTACGCTCCCGGGAGTGATATGGCGCCTATTGTTTCCTGTATGCGGTCGTATTGCAAGCATTTCGCGGCTTTTCAATTCGATGAAAATCTTCGGGAAAGCGGTTGAAATGAATTGACGGAGTGTGTATCATGATTTTCATGTTTTTCCGAAACAGCATCCGCAGGCCGTGCGTGATCGTGATGGCGCATTATCCGGGCCGCGCTGACGCGGGCACTCCTCTTGCTGCGGGAGTGGGGCCGATTCGCGCTATCGAGCTTGCACGCTGTCTCATACTCGACACGATCGCCGCGGTGAGCAGGGCCGGCGCGCCCGTGTTTGTCGCCTGTCATCCGCCGGAGCGGAAAACCGAAATAGCGGCATGGCTTGGAAAGCGGCTGCGGATCATCCCCCAGGAGGGCGACGATCCCGGTGAGAGGAAGTACACGGTGTTGTTGCGGGCGTTCTCTCTGGGATTTACGGACGCGCTGCTCGTGGAAGGCGACGTGCCCGATCTCCCGGCCGGGATTGTTATGGAGTGCCTTGATGCCCTCGGCGCCGGCGATGCGGTTGTCGGACCCGCTGCGGGCGGAGGATACTACTGCATCGGCTTTCGCAGGGAAGGGCCCGTGTTTGACGCGTTGACCGATATTCCCTGGGGCACGGACGCGGTGCTGGCGTACACGCTGGAGCGGCTCAACAAGAGCGGATGCGCCGTGCACATCGCCCCCGCGTGGAGTGCGGTGGACAGCGTCGGCGCGCTGGCCTCGATGGTGCGGCGAAATCCCGGCGAAAAGCTCCACACCGTACGCTACGCGTCAAAGCGACTCGGCCGCGTGATGCCGGCTGGAGGTTGAGGCGCAGGATGCGACGGCGGGGAGAGATTTTAAAAAGGCAGGATGGCGCATGGAGCACGAACAGGAACGCATTCTCGATCTGGCCGCGGAGATCGCAAAGCTCATTGAGGAGCATCCGGTGACGGTGGAATACCGGTCGATGCTGGAGGTGATGAGGCGCGACGCCAATTCGCTGGACCTTCTGGAGAAGCTTGTGGCGCTCGGAAGAAACCTCAATGAAATGGCGAAAGGCGGCAGGGATATTGAAATCGCCGCGACGGAGGAAAACCGCCGGATCGAGGAGCGGCTGAGGGAAAATTCCATGGTGAAATCGTTCATAGGCGCGCAGAAATCGTATTTCAACCTCGTCAATCAGGTGATCGGCCGGATCAATCACCCGAAAGAGCGCGCATGACCGTCACCTGTTGCGCTCGATCCTGACGAGGTACCATCCAGTCCCGCGCGCAGCGCTGACGCGCACCGTGCATCGTCCGGGGATGTCGGCCGTGACCGAGGTCCCTTCCGCCGTCGACGATATCTTCCCCACGCTGTTGCCGTCGCTGAACACCTCGACGTCGATGTTCGCGTCCGGCGCCCTGAACACCGTGAAGGTGGCGTTGACGCCCTCCTGCCCGCGCAGCGAAAACCAGTCGATGTCGCCGGCCCTGTCAATCGCGCCGAAGATCGCGAGCGACGATTCCTCGCTCGCGTCATCCGACGTGTCGTTGGGCTCCTTCTCGGCGCTGCCGCCGGGAAGCACGTACACGGCGTAGTGGCCGCTTCCCGATACGCGGTACACGCGCACGTGGCACACCCCGGGGATGTCGCCGCTCACTGTTTCGGCCCGGGAAGCGCCCGTTGCGGCGCAGACTCGCTGTTCGCCGCTGAAGATTTCCATGTTGAAATCGGCGCCGGGTCCATGAGCCAGCGTGAATGCCGCCATCGTTCCCTCCTGGCCGTTGAGGCGGAACCAGTCCTCCGTGTCCGTTTCGTCAAGCACGCCGCTTATCACGAGCACCTGCGTGGAGTCGGCGTTACCGCGGTTGTTGTTGGGCTCGCGCTCCGAAGCTCCCTGACGTGCGCTCGATCCCGGCAGGGGGGCGGGTGCGGGGACAACGGCCCCGGGCGGCGATTCAGCCGGGTCGATGGGGTGGAAGTAGGAGAGGTCTGTGTACTGCTGCGGCATCTGGCCGATGTTCCATCCAGGGTACGTAGTTTCCACGAAGTAGTAGCGCTCGCCGTTGTGTTCGATTGAAACGCCGTCGATGCCCGGAAGCGCGACGGCCGCCATCGCATGCTGGTAGCGGTAGGAATCGCACACGACCGCCCTGAACCCGCACTCCCGCAGCAGCATCGCGAGGAAGAGCGATTTGGTGTCGCAGTCGCCCGCGCCGTTCCAGCCCGTGGCCTGCGAGTCGTCAGGCGCCGATGCCGTTCCCCGCCCGGTTTCAAGCAGCACCCGCGCCGGGGAGTAGATGCCCACGCCGGGCGGGATGTCGTAGCGCATCTGCTGTACGAAGCTCACCAGTACGTTCGCAAACGCGATGTCGTTGAGCCCGTTCTGCTCCTTCAACCGGTGGAACACCTGCGCCAGGCGGCTCACCAGCGGGCGGTGCAGCGAATACATGTCATGGTAGATGCGCTTCCAGTACAGCACCAGGAAAT
>CAZPZJ010000108.1:0-11583 GCA_964591055.1 uncultured Leptospiraceae bacterium | reverse complement strand
GTCCATGAATTCAAGAAGGGCGTTGCGTATGGGCGAGTAATAGGGATTTGTCTGCACCATGCTCTTTTCGACCGGGTGGTTCGCCCCGAGAAACCACTCTGCAATGTCGGGCAGGACGTCGACTTCCGTCCCGCAGGCATTCTGAAACAGGCCGGAGTCTTCCTTACGCAGAAAGAGGTCGGCCTTCCTCACCTTTATCGCCTTTGTCATCACGGTGACGAGCTCCGCCACGAGATCGTCGAGCGTCCGCAGGTAGGATATGTTCTGGATAAAGTTCGTTTTTACCCGCCGCAGGTCGTAGCGGCGCCTGTTGAAGAGCTGGTCGATTTTCGGCTGCATGCGCAGGATGTAGAGGTAGTTGACGAAAAACCAGGCGAAGAGCAGCAGGAACACGGTGAGAGGGCTCTGCTCCCTCATCCTGGGCAGTATTGTGATGAATACAATGGCGTTCGGCAGCAGCACCAGCGATGAGGTGACCAGCCATATCAGCGTCATGTGGAGGATGCTCTGTATGTCCATCAGCCGGTAGCGCAGCACGCCGAACGCCATGATTGACATCGGGACGAACATGAAGTTGCCGAAGGGGTAGAAGTCGATTCCGCTTATCGCGGGCACGTTCAGGAGGGTAAGGACCGATATTATAATGAACGAAAGAAGGATGTAGCGCAGCTTCAGGTTGTCCGTCTGGTTGTTGGTGCGTTTTATCAGGCTGGAGAAAAAGTATATGAAGTAGACAATCGCGCAGAAACAGTACGCGCCGAAGATGTCGAAGGCGAGGCCCCCCTTTGCGCTGTATCCCCATGAATACACGTAAAATCCGTGGAAGTAAAAATCGGTCCAGACAAAAACCGACAGGAGCGCGCTGAAACAGAACGACGCGATGACCGCGGCCCTGCTCCTGAACCCGAAGGCCTTGTACAGGTACAGGAACACGACCGAAGGCAGGAACACGTAGACGCAGTGAACGGACCGCTCGATGAGCATGATCAGCTCGAACCGCCCCCTGAAGAGATGGTGCGACAGGAACACGGCCGACATCAGGTTGTACCCTATGCAGACCGCCGCGAAGAGCACGTTCTCCGTCCTGAATTTTCCTTTTACCACGGAGGTTGCCGCGAGCGCGATGCCCACGACAAGAGAGAGGAAGGGCGGTATCATGTAGATGTTGAAGTTTCCGAGGAGGTTTTCCATATTTATCTCCACAAACCGGCAAAAAACCGGATTGCAATCATGACAAGCGGATTTCAGGGATAAAATTTCGAAAGATAATAAAAAAGCAACACTATTTGCGCGGCACTGCTTTAAAGGCGCCGCTCCGGGATTGCGGAATCGGGGAAGATCAGTTCGAGTGAATGTCGGCCCTTTCCCGGAGCTGTTGCTGAATGGGGGAGGGAAGGTGCTGCCACGCTCGGAAAAAAAACTTTTTTTTAAGCATAAGATCTTTACCCGCCATCCCGGCCCGGAATTTCACAAATCCCCAGAAGCCCGTTCCGGTTATGGCAATGTCCCGCCATGGTATCATAAACGGGCTGTGACCCGGACGAAATACGGGCAGGACGGAAAAGACAATGCCTTCAGGGGAGACGGTTAATGTAAGCGCACCGTTGTAACTCACAACGCCGATCCTGCCGGCCTGGAATGAAAAACAGGCTCCAGGACTGTGGCCGGGCAAACCATAGACGATGGCGAGCTTCCTCCATCCTCCCGCGAACGAGAGCAGGTACACAATGAAGCACCACCAGAGCACAAAGACAACTGCCGCCGACAGTATGAATATGGCAGGATTAACGCTCTCCATCCGACCTCCTTCCTGCGGGGCGGACGCCACTCCCCTCCGGATATTGTCGCATGCATGAGTATGATTATCAACCACAATTCCCTGCCGGGAGGCATCAGGACTCCATGCATAATTGCGCATGCTGGAATCGGTGTGCGTGCCGGGCGGTGGATCAGCGCACTCCTCTCTCCATGAATACTTCTCTGGCGGCGAACATCGCGTTGAGCGCGGCGGGAAAGCCGGCGTACATTGACATCATCATGATGATTTCCCTGATCTCGTCCGGAGTGAGCCCGACGTTCAGCCCGGCGTGAAGGTGCACCTTGAGCTGGGGAATGGCATGGCCAAGGGCCGCCAGCGCGGCGATCACCGCCGTTTCGCGCGCCTTCAGGCTGAGCGCGGGCCGGGAATAGATGTCCCCGAAGCATTCAGCAAGAAACCGGCCGAAATCCGGAGCTATATCTTTCAGGCTCTCCAAAACGCGCTGTCCCGCCTCACCGTCGATGGCGTTGAGAGTTTCAAGTCCCTTCTGAAATCTGTCCTTGTTCATGAAGCGCCTCCCGTTTTTTAATAGAGCAAGAATACAGGTATTGGACTTGACTTTCATCCGGAATAATGATAATAAATGCCGGATAATGGACATCTCACATGAACAGGGGCGATGAGCTTCACCTTGGCTTCGATATAGAGCGCGAGAGGGTGCGCACCGACAGGGGAATGCTGGAGGACTGCTCCACCGACGGTTTGCACCGGCACCCGTTTCATCAGGTGCTGGTCATCCGCAACGGCGTCTCGCTGTTTCACCTGGATCGCTGCACGCTTCCACAGTACGGGCACACCGCCGCGTTCATCCCCGCCGGGCAGCTTCATCGCACCGTCGTGCTCGGCAGAGAGGTGCTCTACGAAACGGTGTACTTTCACAGGCGGTATCTCATTCCAGCCCGGCGAGACGTCACCATGTTTAAAATGGGTCCGCTGGGCCTTGCCCTCATGGATCGGCTGTGCGGATTCGAAAAACCCGATATGAAAAACCGGCATTTCAGGGAGTGCTTTTCCCTTCTTATGCACGAAATGAAAAGCGGTCTTGGCGCCCCCGCCGGCATCGTAACGCTTCCCGCGGCGCAGGGCCCTGCGGGAAAAAGCATCGCGGAGTTCATTCACGGCGCGTTCAGGGAAAAGCTCACGCTGGACCGCATTGCCTCCTGCGTGCCGTATACCTCGCGGCATGCGGCGAGGCTGTTTGCCGCGGATATGGGCGTTTCTGTGTTCGCGTATGTGAGGCTGTACCGGATGCTGCGCGCCTCCATCATGCTTCAGCTTGATGACAGTCCGGTGATTGACATCGCGATGGAATGCGGGTATGATTCGCTGTCATCGTTCTATTCCGATTTCAAAAGGCATTTTGGAGCATCGCCGTCGGCGTTCAGGAGGATGAGCAGGAGCGGGAAAGGGTGAGGAGTATATGGGAAAGGTGAGGCGATACCGGTTTAAAAAGATCGACGCGTTTACCGATGGAAGCTCATCGGGCAATCCTGCCGCATGCGTGTATCCGGACAATCCTTCCGCGATTGGCGGGGAGACGATGCAGCGGATCGCGCGCGAGATGAAGGGATTTGTCAGCGAGGTTGCGTTTCTCTTCCGCGAGGGTGAGGACATGGTTTTACAATATTACTCTTCCACGCGCGAGGTGGACTTCTGCGGCCATGCAACCGTTGCCGTCATGTACGACATGATCGCGAGCGACGCCGATATACGGCGGAAAAACGAACTGTCCATCAGGGTGAAACGCGAGCGCCTTGAGGTGTTCAACCGTATCGAGCAGGACAATGCCGTGTTCATCATGGCGCCTTCCCCGCGATTTGCCGATGTTCCGGCGGGGGAGGATGAAATCGCGCGCTCACTCAATGCGGGCGGGGAAATAATTGTGCCCGGCGGGACGGGCTTTGTGAATGCGGGGCTTTCGACGCTCATCGTGCCCGTGCATTCGCTGGAGGCGTGTCTTGCTCTCTCTCCCGATGAACACGCGCTGGCGGGCTTCTGTGAAAGAGTTGCTGTTGATATCGTACTCGTTTACACGCGTGAGACCTCGTGCGCGCAGCAAAGGTACCGGACTCGCGTGTTCGCCCCGAGGTTCGGATATCTGGAGGACCCGGCAACCGGATCGGGAAACTCGGCGTTCGGGTATTATCTCCTCCGTCGCGGCGAATGGGACGGAGGTCGTTGCGCGATCGAGCAGAACGGAGAGCGCGATTCCCCCAATAGTGTGATGCTGGACACCGTCAAGCAGCGGGGGGAGTGGAGGGTGCTCTTCGGCGGCCCCGCGGTGTGCCGGATCGATGGATGGTATTGTCTGCATGAATAGCAGAACGGAAGGGCCGGGTTTTCATTACAAATGCGGCGTGAGGCGGTAAGGAGGAATGCACAGGATCGGAATCAAAACCGGCGGGGAGGAGGGAGAGGAGCTTTCCGACAGGCTTTTTGAGCGGGGCGCGGACAGCGTTTCCATCGATGCCAATGAGGGCGGCATGGTGACGGTGCGTGCGATCTTCCGGGACCTCGAACTGGCTGAAAGCTTTCTCGACATGGCGTTTTCAGTGGAGGAGCTTGAGGAGGATATCTGGAAGAACGCATGGCTTGCCGACTGTCACGGCGGGGAGCTCTGCGCGGATGTCTTCGTGTATCCCGTCACATCGTCGACGCCGCTTGAAAAGAATTACCGGCATGTCATCTACATCGATCCCCGCGACGCGTTTGGCGACGGCCGCCATCCCACCACCATCATGTGCGCCCGAATGCTCTGTAACCGCCTCGCCTCGCCGGAATGCGCGCTAAACGCGCCGGTCTCGCTGCTTGACGCCGGCACCGGCACCGGCGTGCTTGCGGTGCTGGCGTCAAAGCTCGGCATCCCGCACGTGGATGCGCTCGACATCGACGCAGACGCCGTGCGCATGGCGCGCTCCAACGCGGAGAGGAACGGGTGCGCGGGCGTTTCGTTTTTCCACACGGACATTTCCGGCTTCAGCGCCAAGACGCGCTATGACGTGGTGGTGGCGAACCTCCTCACCGAGGTGCTCCAGCGCACGATGGGTGTTCTGGCCAGTCTTGTCAACGAACGCGGAGTGCTCATCGCAAGCGGAATTGGAGCGCGCTGGGAGCGCGAGATGCGCCGGTGTTTCCGCGATCACAGCCTCGCAGTGGATGCGGTGGAAAAGATGGATGGATGGTGCGCGTTCATGGTGAGCCGTGACGTCGTCAGATAAACACTTCCCGCGGCCTGGAGCCCTGCTGCGGGCCGATGTATCCCCGCTCCTCCATGAGCTCCACCATGCGCGCGGCGCGGTTGTAGCCGATCGAAAGCCGCCGCTGAAGGTATGACGCCGAGGCCTTCTTGGTCTCCTCGACGATCTTGAGCGCCTCCAGGAAAAGCTCGTCGTCGTTTTCATCGCCGAAATCCGCGTCGTCCTCCTCGTCGGGAAACGAGCTTTCGATGTCGATGTAGGCGGGCTTGCCCAGGCGGCGCAGGTGCTTCGCGATCGCGATCACCTCGTCCTCGGAGATGAAGGCGCCCTGTATGCGGACGGGAAACGAGCTCATGGGCGACTGGTACAGCATGTCCCCCTTGCCCAGGAGCTTCTCGGCGCCGTTCTGGTCGATGATGGTGCGCGAGTCGGTCTTCTGGGCCACCTGGAAAGCGATGCGCGCCGGGAAGTTCGCCTTGATGATGCCGGTGATCACGTCCACCGACGGGCGTTGGGTGGCGAGCACCAGGTGGATTCCCACGGCCCGCGCCTTCTGGGCGATGCGCGTGATGTAGCCCTCGATCTCCTTGGCCGCCACCATCATCAGGTCGGCAAGCTCGTCCATGATGATGACGATGTAGGGAAGCCGCTCCATGGGCTCCTTCGACTGCGACACCCTGTCGTTGTAGCGGTCGATGTCGCGGCACTGGGCCTCCGAGAGCAGCCGGTAGCGGCGCTCCATCTCGAACATGGCCCACTTGAGCGCCCTGGGCGCGATGTGCGGCTCGGTGATGACGGGAGTGAGAAGGTGCGGCAGCCCGTTGTAGAGCTGAAGCTCCACCATCTTGGGGTCCACCATGATGAAGCGCACGTGGTCGGGCGTGTAGTTGTAGATGAGGCTTGTGATGATTGAGTTCACGCACACCGATTTCCCCGATCCCGTTGAGCCGGCGATCAGCAGGTGCGGGAGCTTCTTGATGTCAAGCGTCACCGGCACGCCCAGAATGTCCTCGCCGAGCGCGACCTTGAGCCTTCCCGTCGCGCTGCGGTACTCGGGGCTTTTGATGATGTCGCCGAGCGTAACCATCTCGCGCTCGAGGTTGGGCACCTCCACGCCGACGGCCGACTTGCCGGGAATGGGAGCCACAATGCGCACGCGCGACGCGGCGAGCGCCATGGCGATGTCGTCGGAGAGCGCCACCACGCGGTTCACCTTGATACCCGCGGCTATCTGCATTTCATAGAGGGTGATCACCGGACCGCGGTTGACGTTTATCACGCGCGACTCAATGCCGAAATCCCGCAGCGTCCCCACCAGCAGCTCCGAATTGCGCCGGATCTCGCTTTTCCAGCTCTCGATATCTTTCGGTGTGGACGAGGTCAGAAACGATGTCGGGATGTCGTACTTGCCGGTGAGCGGCACCCGCTGGAACACCTCGCGCGGTGTGTCAGTGTCCGCGCCGTCGAAAGCGCCATTGTCGTCCGGCAGGAAACTCACGCGCTCAACGGTGCGGGAAGGCTGCGCGGAGTCGAACGCAATCCCTTCGTCATCATCCTCTTCCTGGATGGCCTCTTCAAGTATCTCCACGTCGATGGGGGGGGCGATTTCCTCCGCGGCGTCAAGCGTCGTGATACGGTTGCCCGGGGCTCTGTACGGATCTTCATCGCCGGTAAGCGTGATCGTGTCGTATATGCTCATCTGAGGCTCGGCCGGCTCCGGCAAACTGAAGGGCGCGGCGCCGTCCCATTCACGCGCGCTCGCGCCGGCGGCGGGATCGTACTCGATGCCTCGAGAAAACAGCGTCCGGGGAGATTCATCGGCCGGCTCGCCGGCATCCGGCCCGAATCCTGTGTACACGGGATTGTTGAGCGGCAGGAGCTTTCGCTCGGCAAAGGGGTCGGATTCAAAAACAGGAGCATTGTCGTAGAGTGCGATCCGTTTTTTCGTGATCCAGGGCATCTTCTCTTTTCTTCGGGAATTCATGGCGCGCTCGATGCGGTTCTGGGGAATGTGAAGCCGGCGGTTTTTCAGGCCGGACCTGAGTTTTGAAATTCCTTCCGCCAGCGCGCCTTTCCCGGCCGCCGATGAGATGACAACTCCCGCCACGGAAAAGAGCCCGAGCAGCATCAATCCGGTCAAATTCAGCAGGATTATAAAAAGCGTCGCTCCGGTGGGGTTCATGAGCGCGGTGAGAAGCCGCGACAGGTACTCGCCGATGACGCCGCCTGAAAACTGCGGGATTCTTGTGGACAGCGCCGAGGCGACCAGGGGCGACGAGACGACCGTCAGGTACACAAGCGACAGGATTTTTTCAAGCGAGCCGGAGAGGTTGCCGTTTTTGAGCACACTCCAGCCCGCGAGGGCGATTATCGCGATTACCAGGTAGGATGAATACCCGAACGCGGTGCGCAGCGCGCCGGAGATAAGGGCTCCGAACGGGCCGATGAGGTTGTTGACGGGGCGGCTTGCCGCGAGAAGATCGGCGTCCGCGAGGCGATAGCTCGCGAGCGACAGGAACACCAGCACGCCCGCCAGCAGCACGGCGATTCCCGCAATTTCCTGATACCGTTTATCGCGAAACACCATGCCCTCCCTGAATTTGCGTTGGGTGACGGGTACGCAGGACCGGCGTTCGCGGCGCACACGGTATCAGCAGAAACTGAAGTACAGCGCCGCGATAATCCCGGCGGCGATCGTGTAGTAGCCGAACACGTCTATCCTGATTCGTTTTACCATCGCCACGAGTATCCTGAGCGCCACCAGCGCGACGGCGATCGCCACCAGAGAAGCGATAGCGAGCGCCCATACAGCGCCGCCCGACAGCACCGCGGGCTTCAGCTTGAGCGATTCAAGCAGCCCGGCGCCCAGTATCACCGGTATCGCCATTAAAAACGAAAACCTGGCCGCCTGCTCGGGCTCAAGGCCCGCCAGAAAGCCGCCCGCGATCGTGCTTCCGGAGCGTGATATGCCCGGAAGAATCGCGACCGCCTGCGCGCAGCCCACCAGCAGCGCTCTCATTATACCCATCTCCTCTATTTGTCGGTTTTTTATGGGTATTTTTTTAGTAGTTATTAGCATAATTCCATTGGCGATCAGCATCAGCGAGGCGGCGAAGGGTGACGAGAACGCCCGCTCGAAGAAGTCGTGAAAGAGAACGCCGATGAACGCGGCCGGGACGCACGCGGCCAGGATGTACGCCACTGAGCGCGCCTCGGGTCCGCTGAAGTCGCGCCGCCAGAGCGCGCGCAGGAAGCCCGCCGCAAGGGCCGCGATGTCCCTGCGCAGGTAGATGATCACCGCGACGAGCGTCGCCAGGTGCAGCAGCACGTTGAGAAACAGCATCATGTCAGGCCCGATGGAGTCGAGATTGCGCCGAAGGAGGGGAATGTGCTCGAAAATGACAAGGTGGCCCGAGGACGAGACGGGCAGAAATTCGGCCACTCCCTGTATCACCGCCAGGGCCATGAGTACCAGAAAAAATTCCATTGCGTTAAACCTCTATGATCTGAACTTCCACGATGGGGTTGCGCCGGGTGAGGCGGAACACGTGGTTGCGGATGTTGCGCTTGAGTGACGGGGCGAGGTCGCGGACGCGCGCCCCGTCCATCATCAGCTTGGTCACGTGTTCCTCGATATCGGAGGCGATGACCCTGATGATGTCCTGGTTGCGCTGGTCGACGAAGCCACGGGTAAGGATTTCCGCGGGCAGCAGCACCCTCCCGCGGGTGGCGGCCAGGGTGACGACGATGATGCCATCCTGCGACATCACATGGCGCTCCTTGACCAGGCCGCTTTCCATGTCTCCGATCGCGCCGCCGTCGATGTAGGTGTCGGCAAGCTTGAGGCGCTCCACGATGTCGAATCCTTTGGGGGACAGCTCGACGACGCTGCCGTTTTCCGCCATGATGACGCGGATTGGCTTGATGCCCATCGATTCCGCGATGGCGGCGTGGGCCTTGCGCTGCTTGAACTCGCCGTGGATGGGCATGAAGAAGCGGGGTTTCGTCAGCGCGATCATCAGCTTGAGGTCCTCCTGCGAGCCGTGGCCCGAGACGTGGATGTCCTTGTCCTGCTCGTAGTACACCTCGGCGCCCATGGCCATCAGCGTGTTGATGATGTTGTTGACCATGCGGTCGTTGCCGGGGATGATCGAGGCCGTGATGACGACCGTGTCGCCGGATCCCAGCGCGAAGTGCTTGTGCGTGCCGCCGGCCATCCTGGAAAGCGCCGACATCGGCTCTCCCTGCGTGCCGGTGCAGATGATCACGAGCTTTTTGTCGGGGAGCTTGCCGGCGTCCTTGACGCTGACGATGAGGTCTTCCTTGTAAGAGAGATAGCCGAGCGAGCGGGCGATCTCGATGTTCTTCTGCATGGTGAGCCCCGAGAGCACCACCTTCCGGTTGTATCTCTGGGCGATGTTGAGCACCTGCTGAATGCGGCTGATGTTGGAGGCGAACGACGCGACGATGACTCGTCCCTTCGCACCGGAAAAGATGTCAATGAGCCTGGGATTGAGCACGCTCTCGGAGCGGGTGTAACCTTCCCGCTCGGCGTTGGTGCTGTCCGACATGAGAAGCAGCACCCCCTTTTCCCCGTAATCGGCGAAGCGGTACAGGTCGGTCACCTCGCCGTCGACGGGCGAATGGTCGATCTTGAAATCGCCCGTGTGGACCACCGTGCCGACGGGAGACTGGATCGCGATCCCCACGCCGTCGCTGATGGAGTGGTTGACCCTGATGAACTCGATGGTGAAGGGGCCGATATGCACCACGTCGCGCGGGGCGATCTCAACAAACGAAGGTTCGGAGGGGGGCGCCTTCTCTTCGAGCCTTTTCTGGATGAGGCCGATGGCGATGCGCGTGGAATAGATTGGCGCGCTCACCTCCTGCAGCAGATGGGGAATTCCCCCGATATGGTCCTCGTGCCCGTGCGTGATGACGATGGCGCGGATTTTCGACCTGTTTTTCACCGCGTATGAGAAGTCCGGGATCAGAAAGTCCACTCCTGGCATCTCCTCGGTGGGAAACGAAATGCCGCAGTCCACGATGATCACGTCGTTGCCGTATTCGAATACGGTCATGTTCTTGCCGATGGCGTCCAGCCCGCCAAGGGGAATGATGCGCAGTTTGTTCTTGTCTTTTGTCATACGCCGGTGTGTCCGAAACCTCCTTCGTTTCTGCCGGTTGTAGAAAGCTCCGGCTGTTCGATAAACTGCCCCCTGAACACGCGGGCGAACACCATCTGGGCGATGCGCATGCCGTTGCAGACGGTGAAGGGCTCCTTCCCGAAGTTCGCCATGATGATTCTGATTTCGCCCCGGTAATCGGCGTCGATGGTGCCGGGCGTGTTGAGCAGCGTAATGCCGTGTTTCAGCGCGAGGCCGCTGCGGGGGCGGATCTGCGCCTCGTATCCGTCGGGAAGCTCAATCGATATCCCGGTGGGCACCAGCGCGACCGCTCCTGGTGCGATGACCACGTCCGCGTCGAGAAACGCGCAGATGTCGGCTCCGGCTGCGCCCCCGCTCTGATACTCGGGCAGGCGCGCGCCGTCAAGTGCTTTGATTTTTATGGGGATCATTCGTGCTCCCGGCGGACCATCCGGGCGGCGCATTGCGTACCTTCTGCCGGCCCGGCGTACGGATTGCTGAAACGAGGTATTACGTAACAATCAGGGACGTGAAATGTCAAGGAATTTAAGGCCGGGGGATAATTCCTTGACAGCCGGGACGTGAATCATTACCTTTCAGGCGTACAGTCAATATACAATCCGGAGCGCGCCGATGAGATTCATGAGAAAGATGGTAATCCTGGCGGCCGGCCTGACCCTGGCGCTGTGCACCATGTCCTGCTCGGACGAGACCGAGGAGATTAAAGTAATAATCATTTCAAGTGGCGCCGGGTTTTCCGGATATTACTTTATAGATGACGATTATGGCGTGTTCGAGGATGACAGCGTATCCAGCAGCGTGTACTCAAGAACCCTTTATTTCGAAGACGTGGATGATATCGACATTTACGCATCGACGAAAGGAGACGCGTATTCCCTGGCAATAAACGTGTATCGCGATGGAGCGAAAGTGAAGTCATCGCACGTTACCGGATCAAGTGAGCCGCTGTATCTCAATGTCACCTACGAGCTCGGCGAAGAAGAAGATGATGATGAATGATGCTCCGTCGCTCGCCGGAAGGACGGCGGTTTCGGGATAATCCGGCTTCCGCCGCGCGTCAGCGGTAGTACTCGCCGCAGCGCCGTACGCAACCCTGAAAGTGATTTTCGCAGATAATCAGTCCCCGTTCCCTCGCTTTCTCGTTTTTGCGCTGCTGGGCCTTTACGCGGCACTGCCAGAATAACTCCCGGCACCGCTGTTCGCAGGTGGTGAGCCTGTAGCGCCGCTCGGCGCGGTCGGCCCCGGCGGGAATTGCCGCGACCAGCAGCATGAACACCCCGGCGATGAAAAGAACGGACAGCCGTTTTATTGTACCTTGCCGTACACGCACGATTCCCTTTCCCCGTTTACTCCTCAAAAACTTTTCTCGCGGTTTCAACAAGTTTATCCCGGTTCAGGG
>CAZPZJ010000107.1:0-11883 GCA_964591055.1 uncultured Leptospiraceae bacterium | reverse complement strand
AGAAGCAAGGAATTCAAGCAGAACTTCGTCATCACCCACTTCTTTAATCCGGTTCGCTACATGAAGCTCCTTGAGCTCGTGACCGGACCCGATGTCCTCCCAGAAGTCAACGATTTCGTCTATCAGTGGGGGGAGAAGATTCTCGGAAAAGGCATGGTGTGGGCGAAAGACACTCCAAACTTCATCGGCAACCGTATCGGCGTTGAGTTGATTTGCGAAGCCTTCAAGCTCATCGACCAGGGAGTCGGCAGCATCGTTGAAGTTGACGCCATGTTCGGAAAGCCCTTTGGCATGCCGAACACCGCGGTGTTCGGTCTGGCCGACATGGTGGGTCTCGACACCATCGGACACCTGGCGCACAACTCCTATGAACTGCTTCCCAAAGACGAGTATCGCGACATCTACAAGCTGCCGAAATTCGTCGAGCAGATGCTCGAGAAGAAGATGTACGGAACCAAGACCAAAGACGCCGGCGGATTCTACAAATCTGGAAGGACACCCGAAGGCAAGAAATTCAAGCAGGTTCTCGATCCCAAGAGCATGAACTTTGTTGATTACGACAGGAAGGCCAGCTACCCGATCGTTGACGAAACGAAGGGCAAGAAGACCCTCGGCGAAAAGCAGCAGGTTCTTGTCAACGGCAACCAGTTCGCGTACAAGCTCATCGCCAGCATGGTGATCTACTCCGCGAACCGCGTTCCTGAAATCGCCGACAGCATCGTCGAAATCGACAACGCGATGAAGTGGGGATACGCGTGGGAAGCCGGTCCTTTCGAAATCTGGGACAACCTCGGACTCGAAGCGTTCACCAAGAAGATGAAGGGCGACGGATACAAGATTCCCGCCGCTGTCGAGACCATGCTGAGCAAGGGCGCAAAGTCCTTCTACAAGGTCGAAGGCGGAAAGAAGATGTTCTGGGACCTCGTCAAGGCCGAATACAAGCCCGTGAAGTACAGCTCCAACATGATCTTCCTTGACAACCTCAAGGCTGACAAGAAAGAAGTGAAAGCCAATGCTTCCGCGTCTCTGATAGACCTGGGCGACGGCGTGTTCAACATCGAGTTCCACACCAAGATGAACTCCCTCGACGTCACCATCGTCGACTTCATGGCCGAATGCGCTGACTACATCAAGAACAACGGTGTCGGTCTCGTGATCGGAAACCAGGCTCCCGGCATCCCCGGCGCGTTCTCGGCGGGCGGCGACCTCGGTTACATGGGCGGACTGGCGAAAGCCGGCAAGTTCAACGAAATCGACGCTTTCATCCGCAAGGTGCACCAGACGATGATGGGAACCAAGTACGCTCCCTTCCCCGTAGTTGCGGCTCCTTACGGCATGACGCTGGGCGGCGGTTGCGAAACCTGTCTGGCTGCCGACAAGATTGTTGCGCACTGCGAACTCTTCATGGGTCTCGTTGAAATCGGCGCCGGTCTGCTTCCCGGCGGCTGCGGTATGGTCAACCTCTGGAGAAGGTACATTGAAGGCGCGCCGGCGGCTGCGAACATCACCGACCTCGCCGGTCTGTTCATCCCCGCGTTCATGTGCGTCGCTCAGGCGAAGGTTTCCATGTCTGCGGCTGAAGCCCGTCAGAACGGCTTCCTGAGGCCCCAGGACAGGATCGTCTTCAACAAGGACTACCTCATTGGCGAAGCCAAGAAAGAAGTCCTCAAGATGGTTGACGACGGTTATGTTCCTCCAGCAAAAACCAAGATTAAAGTCGCCGGCCGTGAAATGCAGGGTATGATCTGGGCCGAAATGCTCAACATGAGGGGTGGCCGGTATATTACTCCTCACATGGAGCACATCGCCAAGACAGCCGCCTTCTGCATGTCCGGTGGTGATGTTATTTCCGGAACTGAGGTATCTGAAGACTACCTGCTCACTCTTGAGCGCGAAGCGTTCGTCGATCTCTGGAAGACCGAAAACACCCAGAAGATGGCCGAGCACATCCTCAAGACTGGCAAGCCGTTGATGATATAACACCTTAGGAATCAGAATCATTTAAGGAGGAAATATATGAGTGATGTATATATTGTAGAAGGAGTCAGAACCCCCGGTTGCCGCAGAGGGAAAGGCGCTCTTGCTCAGACAAGGCCCGAAGCGCTCCTTACGCATGTTCTTAAATCCGTCGTTGAAAGAGCGGGACTCGATAAAGCCGCCGTAGAAGACGTTCTCTGCGGTTGCGCGTTTCCTGAAGCTGAGCAGGGTCTGAACGTCGGCCGCATCGCGGCACTGATGGCCGGCTTTCCGCTCGAAACTACCGGTGTGACGATCAACCGTTTCTGCGCGTCGGGTCTTGAGGCGATCGCGCTCCAGGCCGCCAGGATCAAGGCCGGCTGGGCGGATGTATGCATCGGCGCAGGCCTCGAGTCCATGAGCATCGTGCCCATGGGCGGCAACCTGCCACGGCCTTCCCCCGACTGGGCGAAGATCAACCCTGACGTCTACATCTCGATGGGCATCACCGCCGAGAACGTGGCCAACAGGTACAACGTATCGCGCGCCGATCAGGATTTCTTCGGCTTCCACTCACAGATGAAAGCCGTTGAAGCCCAGAAGAACAAGTCTTTCGGCGAAATCGCCCCCACGCCCGCCAACCGCTACAAGGAAAAGGACGGCAAGTGGGTTCGTGAAGAGTTTCTGCAGGACTTCGACGACGGCGTTCGCGCTGAAACAACGCTGGAAGGCCTCAACAAGCTGAAACCGGCGTTCGCGGCCGGCGGATCGGTCACCGCGGGCAACAGCTCGCAGACCACCGACGGTTCGGCTGCGGTGCTTCTGATGAGTGAAGCCGCTCTCAAGAAGTACGGCAAGAAGCCGATCGCAAAATTTTCCAGCTACACTGTTGCGGGTTGCAATCCCGATGAAATGGGCATCGGCCCCATGCTCGCGATTCCCAAACTCTGCAAGCAGATCGGATGGGACCTCAAGAAGCTCCAGACCGAAAACCTCCTCATCGAGATGAACGAGGCCTTCGCATCGCAGGCGATCTACTGCGCCCGCCAGCTCGGCATCGACGATCAGAAGTTCTGGTCAGCCGACAGTAAGGACCGCAGGCTCAACATCAACGGCGGCGCCATCGCTCTTGGCCACCCGCTGGGATGCACCGGCGCGAAGCTGATGTCTCAGCTCGTGTTCGCGATGAAGAAAAAAGGCGCCAAGTACGGCATCGAGTCAATGTGCATCGGTGGCGGCATGGGCGCTGCGGCATTCGTCGAGCTCTGCGACTAGTCTGTTGTTGTATGAGTATTCAGGGGGGCCGCCGAAAGGCGGCCCCTTTTTATTGCAAAAATTGATTGCAAAACCGCCTCTTTCTGGTAGCACTCCCCACGACATGAAACGGATACTTCTCGCACCGACGCTGCTTGCGCTTCTGACCTTTTCAGTTCAGGCCTCCCCGGATGAGCATGATCTTTTCCGCCTCGTCATCGATGAAAGCCTTAAAACCCGCACCGTGGACGCGTCGATCACGCAGTTCATATTCCAGAATGGCGCCACCGAAAAATATTCAGGCCGCTACCGCGCAGATGATGCGGGCCGTTTCAGGATCGATTACGCCGAGCCGTCAAAGCAGCTCGTGGTGAAGACCCGCGAGGCGCTTTACTGGTACTTCTACGACGACAACACGATGTGCGTGATCAACGAGGCCGCCCGCGGCGGAAACGCCCCGGCCAATCCCGTCAGGGAGCTGCTGGCGCATTCAGGATCGCGCTTCACCGCCAGGTACGCGGGAACGCACCTCTCACCGCTTCTCCGGAGGGTGAATCACTTCATCGTCGAGGACGCAGCCAACGGCCTTCGCTTCACCATCATCACCGACGCCGCGCGGCACGTCGTGGAGCGGAAGATCATCACCGACGCGCGCGGCTACGAGATCGTGCACGAGCACTACGGCGACTACCGTTCTGCCGGCCCGGCGCTCTTTCCCCACAGGATCGACGTATTCACGAGGACACGTGACAGCGTCACGCGCAACACCACGCGCTACGAGAACGTCATGCTCAACCGCCCGCTCGACAGCGGAATCTTCGCCCTTCCGCGCCACCCCGGCATGAAAGTCCGCTCCCTTGACACAGACGGGCGGTAAAAGAGCGCATGACTGTCCGGGAGCGCGATTATCACCGATCATTTCATGGCCTTCGCCCGGGCAAAATATCCGCGGTGCTCGCGGCACTTGCGCTCGTTCTGGGCCTGGCGGCCTCACCGCTTTACGCCATTGAAATCACTTCAATCGTCGTCACCGGGAACACCGTCGATGTCGGCATAGAAAAAGTCATCCCGGCCAGAAGGGGCTCGTTCACCGAGGAGGAAATCAGGCTGATGGCGGCCGGCATAACCGACCTCTACCATGCCGCCGGGTACGCCACCAGCTACGTAGACAAAATGATCATCAGGAAGGACGGCGCGCTCGACATCCGCATCAGGGAGTCAAAGATCGCCGCCATCACCGTGCAGGGGCTTTCGGAATCATCCGCCGGAGAGGTGCAGGCATTCCTGCGTCCGCTCCAGGGCCGGCTTTACAACACCCGGACGCTTCGGGAGCACGCCGAAATTCTGAAAAGCCGCCACCGTTTGAGCGCAATTTCAATGAGCGCCGTCAACGCGGACCGGGAAGGGGACGTCGAGCTTGTGGTGCGCGCCCGTCGCCGGAGCTACGGCGATTTCTACGGGGGCGTGTATTCCGACGCGATCTACGGCGTCACTCCCCGGCTGGGCTATGCACAGAGCCTTGATCACTTCGGGTTCGCGCTTGAATCCTCCGCGTCGTTCAGGGACGGGGACATGCGGAGAGCCGTGGGGCGCGCCCGCATTGCATGGCCTGTCGGCGGGGCGTTCGCCATTCTTCTCATTGCGTCCGCAGTCGACTCCACCGAGGTCTGGCAATCCAGGCAGCTTGAGTATTCCGAAACCGCCTTTTCGTCCGGCGCGGGAGCATTGTACCGCAGCGGGATGTTCGCATCGGAAATCACCTTCACCGCGCACACCATCCTGCTCGACAATTACCATGCGCAGGAACGGCGCGCCAGCGGCGGTGAGGGAAGGCTTTCGATCCGCGTCAGCGACGGCGAGCTCGTGCTTGTCAAAAGGCGCACCAAAAGCGTGGAGGCCTCTCTTGAAGGCGGCGCCGACAGCGTTGAGCCCGATGGATACTGCAACGCCACCTTCGCTGCGGAGTGCCCCCTCGCTCCCCTGCCCTGGCTTCTCATAAGGCCGCGCGTTGACTTTTTCCACACAAGCTCGTGCGAGCGCTACCGATGGCGCTACGTGTTCGATAACGCGCTTCCCGGGTTCCCCGAAGACTACACCGCCGCCGACACCAGGGCGCTCGGGAGCGTACGCCTGGAATTTGAGCTTTTTTCCGAGCTTCTGTACGCGGGGCCGATGTACCACGCGGGATATTTCCACGATGAGTTGACAAATTGGATATTTAAAAGCAGCATTGGCGCGCAGATCGGCATTGTCTACGAAAGCCTGACTGCGGGGCTTTCCTATTCATGGGACGCCGAATCGGGCCCGGCGCATGGTTTCGCACGGCTCGACATAAGCGCGAGATTCTGACCACAAAAGGCCACGCGATGAACATTGAAAAAGGCGTTATCATGAAAGTAAGGAACGGGGTCGCAGTCCTTGAGGTTGACCCGCTGAATGCATGCCGCTCCTGCGCGTCCCGGCACTCGTGTGCGTCAATGGCGATGACTGCAAAAAGGAAGATCCGCGTCCGGGACCATGATTTCATGCCGGGCGACATCGTCGAGTTCTACTTCAGGGAACAGCCCATATTGCGCTCCTCGTTCATCGTCTACGGCCTGCCGGTGCTGATGATTGTGGCGGGCATGTTCGCCGGCGCCACGCTCGGGCATCGTTTCATTGACGACGGCGATCTCGCATCGGGGATCGGGGGGCTCGCGGGCTTTGGAATCTCCCTCGCACTTTCGTCGCTGTACTCCAGGCGCCTTTCAGTCTCATCATCCTGCGAGCCGGAAATCCTTTCCATCCGCCACCGGGAACAGCATTAATGGCTCAACAATCGAACCCGAGCAGCCGATGATGTACCATACGTTCGCACCACATCCTGGAATCATCACAAGCACGGCATGGACAAAAAAATTATAGACCTGGCCACGTACCGGATAGAGAAATCCCTGAAAAAAGGGGGATACACGCTGAAACAGGACAAGCAGAAGAAGGTGAAGCTGTTGATAAAAATCAACAAGTAGCGCCTGTCAACTCCCGCCCCCCTAAAAAATTATTGCTATTTTCCGCTCGTTTTTTCAATATAGCACTTTCCGTAATTTCATGGCCATACGGTAACGCACTCATCTCAGATCCGACTGAAAGCTTTTCAAGCACATTTTGCCCGCGGCCGTTTTGGCTTTCCGCAGGGCTTCCCCTGAAAGAATTCACGCGTTGTCACACTTTGTTCTGGAGGTTGATTGAATGAGTACCGAAATTGAAGCGAAAAAAGAGATGGTCAAGGAAGAGCTTGAACGTCTGAAATATGAATTCAAGGTCGAGCTACCCAAGCGGATTTCCGAGGCGAGGGCGTACGGCGACCTTCGCGAGAACGCCGAGTACGACGCCGCGCGCGAGCGCCAGGCCTTTGTGAAGGCCCGGATATCCCAGCTCACCACGCAGCTGACCAGGCTCAACGAGATTGATTTTTCCAGGATTAAAAACGACCGTGTCGGATACGGATCCAGGGTCGTAATCATCGACAGGGAAAGCGAAAGCAGCATGGAGGTGACGATCGTCTCATCCGAGGAGGTCAACACCTCGGAAGGCAAGATATCCCTCGCCTCCCCCATAGGACTTGCGTTGAGCGACAAAACCGTCGGGGACCAGGTCGAGGTCAACATACCCGCCGGCAAAAGGACCTATTACATCAAGAAGATAACAACCGTTCACGGCGAAGTGCTGGAAAAGCCCCTCGAGTAGAAACGGAACACATTACCATACCCAGGAACAGGAAATGGCATCGATAAAGGAGTTTACAGGCCTTCTTCCACGGAAGGAGATCGCCCATCTTGTCGCGGAGCTCCCCTACGACGTGGTGAGCACCGCCGAAGCGCGGGACATTGCGGCGGACAACAACTACAGCTTTTATCACATATCAAAACCCGAAATCGACCTTCCCGCGTCGATTGACCAGTACGACCCCCGCGTGTACGAAAAAGGCAGGGAGAACCTTCGGCACTTCATCGACACCGGAACCATGCATTACGATGGTAAAGCGCACCTGTACCTTTACACGCTGGTGATGCAGGGGCGCTCGCAAACCGGCCTTGTGTGCGGCATCAGCATCGATGATTACGTAAGCGACATCGTGAAAAAGCACGAGCTTACCCGCGAGGAAAAGGAAATCGACCGCATGACGCACATCGACGTGCTGAGCGCGCAGACGGGACTAGTGTACCTCCTGTACAGGGAAAAGGCCCCGCTTCAGGCGCTGTTTGAAAAGGCCATGGGCATCGAGCCGCTCTTCGACTTCACCGCGGTCGACGGTGTCCGGCACGTCATCCGCGTGATAACGGAAGAGTCCCTGATTTCCGCCTTCCGCGAATCGTTCGGCCCCGAAATCCTCTATATCGCCGACGGGCACCACCGCGCGGCATCCTCGGTCAGGGTTGGCATGAAGCGAAGGGCCGCGAACCCTGACCACACCGGCGCGGAGGACTACAATTACTTTATGGGCGTCGTGTTCCCTCATAACCAGCTCAGGATCATGCCATACAACCGTGTTGTCAAAGACCTGAACGGCAACACCGTTGAAAGCCTGCTCGAGAGGATGGGAACGCAGTTTCGCATTGAAGAAGTTTCGTTCGATGTCCCCCCGGGGAAGAACACGATCTGCATGTACGCAGCGGGAAGGTGGAGACTGCTCACCCCAAAATTCACCGTCAGTTCCAGCCTGATAGAAAGCCTTGACGTCACCATACTCCAGGAAACGGTGCTCGGTCCCATCCTCGGCATTTCGGACCCGAGGAAGGACAGGAGGATCGATTTTATCGGCGGCATTCGGGGAACCGGCGAGCTTGTAAGGCTTGTCGATTCAGGAGACTATGCAATCGCATTTTCCCTGGTTCCGACGTCAGTGGACGACCTGATTTCGATCTCGGACGCCGGACATATCATGCCTCCTAAATCGACATGGTTCGAGCCGAAGCTGCGGAGCGGCCTTGTGGTTCACACGATCTAAACACAGCTGAATGCAGTGGAGAAACAGGGAGGAAATGGAGACGAGGGGAATCGAACCCCTGACCTCTTGAATGCCATTCAAGCGCTCTCCCAACTGAGCTACGCCCCCGTACGACTCGATGACTATACGAAAACACGCCTCTTTTTGTCAATGATAAATTTTGGCCGTGTTTTTGCCGCAATGATTCACCATCGCATTACCGTTCACGCATCAAACCAGCCACGCCTCGAAAAAAGATTCTTGCATTTCCATGAAATTAGTTTATTATTATTGTAGTATTGTTTATATTATTCCCTTTATAAATTTTACTTGTATTTCGATACATTTAATATGGATTGATGTAATTACATCCTGATATTTTCTCCGTGCCCGGGTAATTCATGATCGCCACCTATGTGTTTCTCTTCATCCTCTTCGTCCTCATCACCATTTTCGTGATGTACATCCTTTCCACCTACGTGTTCCCGCGCAAAATCGAAGAAATCGCGAAGATGATTGAAGCCGGACAAACCAAGCTCGCGATTAAAAAACTGAACGACATCATTGAAAAAGACGAGCGCAACTCGTACGCCCATTACCTGCTCGCCGAAGCATACAGCAGGGAAAACAATATCCAGTACGCCATACTGGAATACCGGCAGGTGCTCAAGATCGGGAAATTCGACGATAAGGTCAACGAGGCTGCAATAAGGGCAAAGCTCGCCAAAATCTTCCTGGAGCGGAACGCGCTCGATGACGCGAAAAAGGAATATCTGATTCTGACCAAAATAGATCCTGACAATTTTGAAAACTACTACCAGCTCGGCGTGATGTTCTTTAACGCGAACAACAACGACAAGGCTGCCGCGTACCTGAAAAAATCGGTCTCCTGCAACAACAAATACGGCCAGTCGTACTATTATCTCGGGCAGATTTACTACAGGATGGGCAATCACCAGGAAGCCAAGCAGATGTTTCTTGAATCAATCAAGCTTGAACAGAACAGCTACCGGTCCCATTACTTTCTGGGCCTTGTCCTGCGACAGCTCGGGGACTACGAGTGGGCGGTCAAGGAATTTGAAGTCGCCCAGCGCGACGATGATATAAAGGTGAAATGCTTTCTGGCGAAAGGCACCTGCTTTCTTGAGCGCGAACATCTCCCTAAAGCGGTCATTGAATTCGAGCGGGGATTGAAGTTTGCAAAAAGGGGGAGCGACACCGAGCTGAACCTGCGCTATTTCCTCGCCGAAGCCCAGGAGAAAATGCGCGACCTCCACTCGGCGATATCGAACTGGGAAAAGATCAGCGAAGTCAACAAGAGCTTCCGCGACGTTCCGGACAAGTTGAAATCCTATTCCGAATTCCGCCAGGACGACAGCATCAAGGACTTCATGATCGCGGGCCTTGCGCAGTTTGAGCACCTGACCAGGAAAATATGCGAATCCATGGGATTGATGATTCTGGACATCGACATCATCAGCGACACGGAAATTGAAATCATCGCGACCGAAACGGAAGGGAAATGGAGAAACACCAGGCGGTCCAACAGGATCATCAGGATTATCCGCACCACCGACACCGTCACCGACAAGCTGTTGCGAAAAATCAATGAGAACATGAAACCGAAAAACGCCACGAGGGCTATCATTATATCGACAGGCGAGTTTTCCCAGGCGGCGGTCGACTTTTCGAACACAAGGCCGATTGAGCTTTACGGCAAGAGCGAGCTTGTCAAGCTTCTCAGATCTGTCGGCGGATGAAAATTCATTTTAATGGACAGCATAATCAGGCATCTTTCCGACTTCCCCCTGTTCCGTTCGTGCAACAGCCGCGAACTTGAGCAGATCAAATCGATTTCCCGCGTCACATCAATCCGGAGCAACCAGTCCATTGACATCAGAAAGCTCACGTCGCTGAACATCATACTGTCCGGGACATTTGTTTTCGAATACCAGAACCGCACCGAATCAATTTATCTCAACAGGGGATCTTTTTTCGGAGAGCTTCCGTTTGTTGAAAGCAGAAATACAGGCATCATCAAAGCCGTTACAGATTCGCAGATCCTCGTTATCAGCACGGAGGATTTAAACAGGTTTCTGCTGAAGAATTTCAAGGCCCTCCGCGCTTTTTTCAGGGCAATTGAAAAGCTGGGACTGGATGTTCTTGAATACGGAAAGTCATTTATCCGCTCAAAACCCTCGGTCATATCCGTCTTCAGCCAGTTCGCCGCATCGGGCAACTCACTCTTTTGCGCGCACATCGCCCATCTTCTCTCAAAATCCGGGAAAACCATCGTACTTGACCTGACCTACGAAAGAAATTCCATATTCAGCTTTTTCGGTAGTAAGATCACTCCGGCCATTTCACAGAAATCAGATATTAACAGCACATCCGGCGGGTTGTTCCAGGAAAGAATAGAAACCGTTCATGACAACCTTGATCTTCTGAATGTTTCGCACGGCTCAAACGTCAGGGTTGATCCGGAAATCGTTTCACCGATTCTCCTTCTGCTTTCGGCCCGGTACAAGTACATTGTTATTGATCTTTCCAATGACGATACCGTGCTGCGGGACCGTGTATTCGACCTGTCCGACACCATTATGATGCTTGTAAAGCACATCAAAGATTTGCCCTCCCTCTACAATATCGCGGATAAAACCGTTTTTGATGGACAGAGGGTGTATTATGTTCTCAACAGGCATTACACCCGCGAGACAAAAGTTTTTACCGGGGGATTCATCTGGGAGAGCATGGAACCCTCCGGCGATGCGCGATTGTATGATTCCTTCGTCGCGGCATTTGATGAAAAACCTGTCGACATCATCGGCAACCTTACCGGGAAGAACAACTGCCTTGTAATCAGACCGCGATACATGGAATCCGCCTACCTGACGGGCCTTTTTACCGTTCTCTCGGATGCCGGCGCCGACATCAATTATTGCTACACTTCATCGTTGAGCTACACCGTTTTATCATTGTATCTGTCATCCAAAAACAATGATGACTTCATCAGACAGGTATGCAGACTGTTCTCTTCTTTCAACCAGCTTCTTGAAATCGACTTTCCAGTTGATTACGTTTTTAAAAAAAACAGGGTGATGAAGTTTGCAGGCGATCTCGCGCACGACAGCCGTATAGAATTCTTCAGGCCCCTTCCCCTGCTGCTCGCCTCAGACGGTTCTTATGAAAGGAAATTTTTCAGCACCGGCTATCTTCGCGATCTGATGGCCGTTTCGTTGACTCCGCCGCTGCTGATGGATAACATCAAAATCAATGATTCATATTACAATTCCGGCTATCCCCGGATTGAAGCGGCTGAAGATGATCTTTTCAGGCTTAACATCGACACCATTGTAACGGTAAATATCCGGGGAGACATGAAAAATGTTGTTGATACCAGGATGATAAACTTTTATAAACAGTATCTTGATCACCTCAGGCACTATCATCACGATGACAATCATGGTGGCGGGGAACCCGATTCCATTACAATTGACGTTGACGAATCATTGACCGACATAAGGGATATCACGGCGCTGTCCGGGCGTCAGGTCGGCGAGCAGATGAAGGTAAAGCGATTTTTCATCACGTAAAGATCGAAGAACCCAGCGCGGGAGAATATGTATGAGAAGCAGGATGACCAATTATTTGCAGGTAATAGTTCTTTTATCCGGTTTTATTTATATCGTTGTCGGAACTCTGTTTTT
>CAZPZJ010000106.1:0-12088 GCA_964591055.1 uncultured Leptospiraceae bacterium | reverse complement strand
CCGCGTCGCGGTAGGCCTGCCTGCCGCTGACCGCCCGCGCCTCGGAGTTGGCCACGAGGGTGTTGTAATAGTTCAGGTCATACGCGTCAGCGAGCCCGATGCGAACGTTGGCGGCGATGATGTTGCGCACGCGCTTCGTTTCGCGAAGCTGCAGCTCGGCGTTTTCGAGCGCCGCGCCGTTGATGATTACCGTCCAGTAATCCACCACCACGCCGACCACGAGCCCCGCCAGCAGGTACACGGTGGAATCGCGCTGCATCTTGCCCTGGTTCTTTAAAATTTCCTGCTCGCGCCGCTCGCCGAACCCGAAGGCGTTGCGCAGCAGCTCCTGCTTCACGCTCGCGAACATCACCGGCTGGTGATAGACCGGCTGGCCCAGCGTCATGGGGACGCCGCCCATGTTTATGCTCATCAGATCGGCGTTCACGTAATCGTGCGTCAGTCCCGCCGAAACCGTGGTGCCGGTCTGGAACATCTTCGCGACCGCCGCCGAGAGGTTCCAGGTTTTCCTCTCGTAGCCGTTGAGAATGGCGGCCCCCTCCGGGAACTCCTGGCGCTTGCCGGAGCCGCTCAAGCTCAGGTTGGTCGAATACTTGCCCTGGTACTTTCTGTACAGGGAATCCGCCATCGCCACATCGTACGCGCCGGCAAGCGTATCTCGGTTCTGCTCGAGCACCATCTCGATGGCCCTTCCCAGCGTCACCGTCCGCCCCATCACGGAAAACGCCGCGTGGTCCGAAAGCTCCACGCCTATTCTGACAGGCGTCGTCGCCTCCTGCGCGTGCGCCGGGCCGACCAGGGCAGCGCCCGCCAGCACCACTACGGCAATAAAACCCGCTATCGTCCTTTTCATCATTATGCCTTACCTCTTTCCATAAATTCAAGGTGAGCTGTTTCCGGGGAGTCAATCTCCCAGAAGAAACTCCCTGATCTTCATGATCACTTCCTGCGTGTACCCTTCCTCAATGGTCTTCTGAATATTGTCCGATATCACCCGGATAAATTCTTCAAGGTCATCCGGGATGTCGGGCATGAGAACCGGCGCGCCGGGCTTCGACAGGGACTTCATTGTGTTCCTGACAAGGAAGGCGAATATCTGGTCCTCGTCTTTATTGCCGAAAATTTCATTAAACAGCCGGGAATCACGAAACACCGTTTTATACACATGGTACACGTCAACAAACGACATGATGGACATCACAATCAGGTCGGGATCGGTCTGCTCAAACTCCCCGGCGGCGATCCCGTCCCGGATGATCCGCACAAAAATTTCCTTTATCGGGAGAAAGCTCTCCGACATTGCCGTTTCATGGTACTTGCCTCCCTCGACCATCTCCCAGAAGAAGAGCCGGTAAGAGTCATGGTCGCCTGACCTCCGGTGGGCCTCATAGATAATGTTGAGCATGAAATAGAGCTTCTGGGTCGCGGTGAGCTTCAGGGACGGGGCGATAATCGCGATACCCTTCCTCCGCCCGATGCCGAACACCCTGGCAATTACGTTCTCGTAGAGCACTTCCTTGTTGTTGAAATAGTAGTGAATGAGCGCCTTGTTGACGCCGGCCTTTTTCGCGATATCGCCCAGCCGGGCGCCGTTGAAGCCCTTCTCTGCGAACTCCCTTTTCGCGATCATCAGAATGCGCTCTTTGGCGGTGTGTTTATCAATCAGCACGATTGTTAACCTTCAGGTTAATATTATTGACTCAATATTAGCATATTTAAAGGTTAAGTCAATATTTTTAACGAAAAATATAAAAAAATCTTTCCACGATGAGGCTCCAGACCGTAAACGCACAAAACAGTTTGAAAAAACAGCTTGATAATTGAATCATCATTACCTATATTTCACATGTTCAATATTTATTTCATACTGCACTGACACAAGCGTCAAAGCCCCCAGACTGGAGGAATATAATGAAATTTCATTGCGCACCCCGCATCGCCATTTCACTGCTGTTTGCCCTGGGAATGCTCTATCCCGCCCATTCAGCCATCACAGTCACTTCAATAGAAGGAAGTGCGGCTTACAGGGACACCGGGCAGTGGAAGCCGCTCAAGGCAAAACAGGCGCTCAGGGAGGGCGTCAAGATCAGCACGGCGGCCCGTTCGAGCGTGGTGCTGGCGATCGACAACTCCACCGTCACCATCCGCGAGCTTACAATGATGAAGATCGACCGCAACACCGCGGGTGCGGAGGTGAACAGGACCAGCCTGGGGCTGAAATACGGCAGCATCAACGCGCGCGTTTCCAGGATAAAAAAGCTCCGGACGGTGTTCCAGGTGTCCACACCCGTCGCTACATCCAGCGTCCGCGGCACCGAGGAGGAGATATCCTATGGCGCCGCATCGGGGATGGCGGTTGACGTGATCGAAGGCTCCGTGGGAATGCACAGCAGGCACGGCGCCAACGACGTGGTGCGGAAGGGCCTGAAGTTTCACATGAAGAAGGGAAACCCCAGGTCCACACCGCTGCTCCGGGGGCGCCAGAGCGCTGCGTTCGGGAACCTGCTGCCCGACAATTTGAGCGATTCAGAAAAGGCCACGGCTGATTATTTTGCCGACGACATTCTGATCAACAGCGACGATTCCCCGGGAAGGCTGTTCCCGCGCGGCGAGGCGAAGGCTTCGGTCAACGTCAATATTGTATTCCCGTAGCAACACAGGTGATCACATGAGAAAAATAATTATCATCCACGCAATGCTCGCACTGACATTCCTTCCCGCGTTTTCGCAGAACATCCAGGACATCCTCTTCGTCCAGCAGCTCGCCGACAGGCCCAAGGCGACCTGCGCTGACGCAGTCAGGTTTTTCGCGTACGTCACCGGCAGCCAGCTTCTCGATTACGGGGCTGCGAACAGGCTCTTGGAGTCGCGGGGCGTCACTGCCGGAATGAGGCTCGATCCCAACGCCCCGCTCAGGAGGGGCACGCTCGCAACCATGATCGCGCGCTATCTCAATCTGGGCGATTCCCTCATGTACTTCGTGATCGGCACGGGCCGCTACGCAACCACGGCCTGCGTCGCGGAGGGTCTGATGGAAGGGACCGCAAGCGAGTGGGACGCGCTGAGCGGCGCCGAGTTGATCGACATTGCAACCAGGGCCGCGAGGGCGGCAAGAGGTGAGCGATGAAACAGGCAATGCGCAGTGTGCTCCTCGCCCTGTCCGCCGCGCTGTTCTTCTGCGGCGCGGCCTTCGCCGCGGGCGACCGCTCCACCGACGAGGCCTTTTCCACCTACCAGGCGGACGAGGACATGACCGCCCTCACCGCGCGCGCGGCGCCCTTCACGCCCGGCTACGGCGGATGGGTAACGCCGCTGTTCATGGACCAGAAGGCCGGGGATACTGAGCTCGGCATCGCGATTGTCGCGACGCGCGTCTGGCTCCGGCTGTCGCTGTGGGGATCGGGCGAGATCTACGTCCGCGGCCGCCACACCTACCAGTCACCCGTCAGGGAGGAAATGTCGGACGGGGGCGACACAGAAAACCGGTTCGATCTCGACGCGGGCTTCATCAAGCTCGCCGGCGTGTCCGGCAGCGCAAAGCTCTTCCTGGGGCGCAGGTTTTTCACCATAGGGACAGGGCTTGTGCTCAACGGCAGGGGCGATGGCGCGGAGCTGGAGCTTCTCACCTCCGTCGCCGACATCCGCATCATGGGCTCGTACTCGGGGCTGCTGAAAAAGGACGACAACCCCTACAACCTGAGCGACGTGGACATCGCCGATGGTGCGAGGCGGGTGTTCGCGGGCGGAACGATATCCCGCTCGCTGCTCAACCAGACGCTCTACGTGTTCGGCCTCGCACAGGTGGACCTGGCCGATGAGCCGTCCGATGAGCCGGTCCGCTACCAGTCGCAGTACTGGGGCGCCGGGCTGAACGGAGTAATTGCGACGGACATGAAATACTACGCTGAATTCGTCTACGAAACCGGCACAAGCTATCTCAGCGGCGCCGACCGGAAGGAGGACGTGAGGGCGCACGCCGGCCAGTTCGGCATCAACTGGTTTTTCTCCACCATCTTCCGCCCGGCCCTTGTGCTGCAATACGCCTACGGGACGGGAGACGCGGACCGCACGGACAACAGAAACCCCACGGGAAACACGTCGGGCGGAGACAGCGGCTTTCTGTACTTCGGCACATTCAACGGGGGGTACGGGCTCAGGCCCGTGCTTGCGAACATCCACATCTACAGGGCGGGGATAGGGCTCTCACCCTTCTCGTGGAGCCGGTACAGGACGCTCAGGAGAATGCAGATCATAGGCAAGTACTCGTATTACATAAAATACGAGAGCACCGGCGTCATCAACAGCGGGGAGGCCACGCTGGACAACCGCGACATCGGCCAGGGCGTGGATGTGGCGCTGAAGTGGCAGATACTGTACGACTTCTCGATTTTCGCCAACTACGGCGCGTTCCTTCCCGGAGACGCCTACGAACCCGGCGAGGACACCAGGCACTTCATAACCGGCGGTGCAACCCTGGTGTTCTAATCAGGTGAGGGACAGCAGCGCGCGGGGCGAAGCAGAAAGCGCACGGTGCGCGATCGTCCCGCCGGCTCGCGGCGTTTATTTCCCGAAGAGTGATATCACGTAGCGCGCGAGCTTTGACGGATTCATCCCGATGGGATCGATCACCTCGAGAAGGCCGGTGCTCAGGAAGATGATCTGGGTGATGCGCGCCATGAATTCCTGGTCAAACTCGGACCTGTCGATGCGCGGCAGGTCGGTCTTCGCCTGCGTGATGATCTTCTTGTAGATGTTCAGGTGGTTGCGGAAAAAGTTTTTGATGGGCTGGCGTATCTTCTCCTCTTCAAGGGCGTAGAGGAAGAGGTTGAGAAAAATCTTGATGTTCTTCTCGTCGAGCACAAACCGCTCAATATTGAAAAGCGTGGAGAGCAGCGCCCTGTCCCCATCGAGGTCGGGCGTGCCGATGATGCGCATGTGCCCGTCCTCAATCCCGCGGAAAAAATCCTCGAGCAGATCCACGAACATGGACTCCTTGGTGGGGAAGTAATACCGCAGCCCCCCCTTGGACACGCCCGCCTCATTGGCCACCATCTGCATCGACACGTATGAATATGCGTACCGGTCGAGGCACGATTTCAACGCGTCGAGGATGGCCTGTTTTTTTATATCACTCTTTTTCGGCATACAGTCTTTTCCTGGCGTGGAGACGGGTTCGGCGCGCGCCTGCATGTCCCCGCATTCACTTCCTGACATATTAGCCGCATTAAACAGTTTTCCGGTCAAGGATATTTTTTCATTGCTTTTTCCCGGCGAGAGTATTTAATTTTGTCATCGAGCACGTCCATCATACACATTATACCCGCCGCGGGTTCATCGAAACCCGGAGGGATGGATGCAGGCTCCGGAAAGCGGACCATCCAGGGGGAAGGGTAAACAATGACATATTCCATAACCGAGCACGACGAGAAGATCGTTGTGACCCTTGAAGGGGCAATCGAGCTTCAATCCATCAGGGACCTCAAGGAATCGCTCGACGATCTCGCCGCGCGCACGAGGAAGGACATCGAGATCGACCTGAGCAGGGTGACCTACATCGACTCCACCGGCATCAGCATGATGATCATGCTCCACAAAGTGCAGAAGCAGAAAAACCTCTCGTTTCGCATGAAAAACGCCACCACAAACGTAGCCGGCCTGCTCGAGCTCAGCTCGCTCAAGGACGTGCTGCACTGATCCATACCCCTTCATGTCCCCGGCCGTGATTTTCCCCGCCATCCGACTTTGAATTGACATTTCCTGACCACGGGTAGTATACTCTCCGCCGGTACTGACGCACCCATGGAGGCCCTCATGATTAAGGAATTTTTCTCGTCCCTTCAGGAAAAGATTTCACAGCACCCGATCGCCGGCCCGATTATAGGATTCGCATCGTTCATACTGGTTGTGCTGCTCGGCCTCACCCCCGCCTACGAGCTTTTTGAATTGAAGCTCTATGATTTGAGATTCAGGATGAAGCCCCGCATTCAGCAGTGGCAATTCCTCACGTTTCTCGACATCGACGACCACAGCGTCAACAGCGCGGGGCAGTTCCCCTGGCCACGGAGCCTCTACGCGGACGGGCTGGGCGTCCTGAAAGAGGTCGGCGCGCGGCAGGTGGCGTTTGACATCCAGTTCCCCGACGAATCGCCCTTCCTCGCAGACAGGGCCGGCATCGAAAAACTCGAGGAAAAGGCCTCCGCGGGAGGGCGCATCAGCGCGGAAGAGCTCCGGCGTTCGGTGGTCGACAACGATATCGCGCTTGCCGCCTCCATCAGAAGCTTCGCACACGCCGTCATCCCGTACACATTCCAGACGGAGGCGATGGCGGAGCGGGACGCATCGCCCGAGCGAGCGCGCCGCGTTCAGAGCTCGCGCAAAAGCTTTACCGCCAGGGCCTCGGTGCCGGTGCCCGCCGGCAGGGAGCGCGAATTCGAGCCGCTGATCGATCAGGGGCGGCGCGCGGTGCTCTACCCCATTCCCGAGCTTGTCGATACCGGAGCGAGTTTCGGATTTGTTGACAGCGATTTCGACATCGACGGCATCTCGCGAAAAATCCGCATGGTGCGCTGCTTCGACGGGAGAATTTATTTCCACATGGCGCTCGTCATGCTCATGGACATCTGCGGCGTCAGGACGGATGACGTTGATATCAGGCCCGGCGACGCCATCCGGCTGAAAAACGCCGTTCACCCGGTCACGTTCAGGCGTGAAAACATTCGAATCCCCATCGACGGCCGGGGGATGATGTACATTCACTGGGCCGGCGACCTTGAAACGACCTTCAACCACGTTTCCTTTTACAACCTCATTGAATACCGCAACGCCCGCGACGAGATCCACGATTTCTTCGACTCACAGGACGCCGCAACCGGGGGCAAGCGCACCGCCCTGATCGCCGAGACCGCCCGCATGCAGAGCGAGATGGCACGGCAGGCCGACCACGAAAAAAAGCGGGCGCTCATGAAGAGGATCGAAGACAACAGCAGGGAGATCTCCCGCATCGAGCTGTCCTACGGCGCCCCGGTGCTTGACGAAATCCGGGCGGCCCGGGAGAAGCTCGCCGCCGGGCGCAACCCGGAGATCGAGCAGGCGATCGCCAACCTTGAAAATTACCACCACGCCATACGGCTGGTGGTCGACGTGGAGAAGCTGAGAGGACACTTCGGCATCGTGGGGCTCACCGCGACCGCAACGCAGGATATCGGCGTGACGCCGCTTTCGTCGCAGTACATGATGGTGGGGACCTACCACAACATCATCAACACGGTGCTGCAGAACCGGTTCATCACAAAGACCGGTTCGATACCGAACATGCTCATCATGCTGCTCTTTGCGCTGCTGATGGGGTGGGTCATCCAGCGGCTCACCGCAAGGACTTCCCTGGTGACGATTGTCCTTTCAGTTCTTGCTGCAAACGCGTGTATCACGCTCCTGTTCGTGTTGGGCAACCTGTGGCTGGACCAGCTTGGTATTAACCTCTCCATCCTGATACCCTCGTTCGCCATCGCCGCCGTCAAGTTCGTCAACGAGGAAAGCCAGAAGCGATTCATCAAGATGGCGTTCTCGCACTACCTGTCGCCGAAGGTGATCGATTCCATCATTAAAAATCCCGAGGCCATCAAGCTCGGCGGCGAGAGCAGGAGGATCACGACATTCTTCTCCGACGTGGCGAAATTCTCCACCATTTCGGAAAGCCTCAGCCCTACAGAGCTTGTCCGCCTGCTCAACGAATACCTCTCCGAGATGACCGACATCATCCTCGGCTACGATGGAACGGTGGACAAGTTCGAGGGCGACGCGATCATGGCGTTTTTCGGCGCGCCCCAGGTGTTTCCCGACCACGCGGCGCGAGCGTGCTTCGCGGCGCTGGACATGCAGCGAAAGCTCGGCGAAATGCGCGCGCGCTGGCGGGAGCAGGGAAAACATGAGCTTTTTGTGCGCATGGGGATGAACACCGGCGAGGCGGTGGTCGGCAACATGGGATCGCGCACCCGCATGGACTACACCGTCATGGGGGACTCCGTGAACCTGGCCTCGCGCCTTGAGGGCGCCAACAAGTTTTACGCAACCGGCATCATGATCAGCGAGTTCACCCGCGCCGATGCGGGCGACGCGATCGAAGTGCGCCAGCTCGACCGCATCCGCGTGGTGGGCAAGGAGGAGCCAATCGTCGTATACGAGCTTCTGGCCAGGAAGGGCGAACTGGATTCCGACACCCGCGACATGCTCGCGAAATACGACGCAGGGCTCGAACACTTCAAGGAGCGGGAATGGGAGAAGGCGCGCTCGCTGTTCAGGGCCGGCCTGAAAATCATTCCCGGCGACGGTCCCTGCGCAACGTACGTTGAGCGCTGCACCGAGTTCATGAAATCCCCCCCATCCAGGAACTGGGACGGCGTGTACCGCATGAAAACCAAGTAGACGCGCCGGCGGCGACCAAACTCTTATTGACAAACGTTCCAAATCAGCGAGAGTGTGGACGCCCGGCGCACGCATCCGGCGCGTCGGGACATCACCGCGACAGGAGCGCGAATGAACAGGACAGTCAATGTAGGCCTCATCGGCTTCGGAACCGTGGGAAGCGGCGTCTTCGAGCTTTTGCAGCGCAACGCCGGACTCATCGCCCGGCGCACCGGCATCGCAATCCGCCTTGCAACCATCTGCGACACCCGCACCGCGGAGACGGAGGCTGCGGCCGGCGGCGTTGAAGTGACCGGCGATTGGCGCGATGTGGTCTCCAACAGCGGGATCGACATCGTCGCCGAGCTCATTGGCGGCACGGAGCCCGCGAAATCCATCCACATCAGCGCGCTGGAGCAGGGAAAGGACGTGGTGACGGCCAACAAGAAGCTTCTGGCCGAGGACGGCCGCGCCATTTTTGAAACGGCCGCAAGCCACGGGCGGCGGATCGGCTTTGAGGCGGCGGTGGGAGGCGGCATGCCGTGCATCCTCGCCCTCAGGGACGGCCTTGCGGGCAACGCCATCACCTCCGTCACCGCCATCCTGAACGGCACCACCAACTACATCCTCACCAAAATGGAGGAGGAAGGCCTCCCGTTCGAACTCGCGCTGAAGCAGGCGCAGGAGCAGGGCTTCGCCGAGGCCGATCCCACCTTCGACATTGAGGGTTTCGACGCCGCGCACAAAATATCCATCATATCCATGCTGGCCAGCAACCGGGTGATCGACTTCTCTTCGGTGCACGTGGAAGGCATCACCGGCATCACCGATCTCGACATCCGCTACGCCCGGGAAATGGGCTATACCATCAAGCTGCTCGGCATCTGCAAGCAGATCGACGGGGCCATCGACGTGCGGGTGCACCCGGCCATGATACGGCGCACCCACCCGCTCGCCTCGGTGCGCAACGAGTTTAACGCCATCATGTACGTGGGCGACATGGCCGGCCCGATCACGCTGACGGGCAGGGGCGCCGGGAGCCTGCCGACGGCGTCAGCCGTGGTCAGCGACATCGTGCGCATCGCGACGATGGAGGAGGGCCACGACGCGCCGCTTACGGCCGGCGGCGGCACCCGGTACGTCACTCCGGACAGGCGCGTGTCCCGTTACTACATGCGCGTTCACACCGAGGACAGGCCGGGCATCCTTTCCAGAATTTCAGGCGTGCTCGGCGATCATGACATCTCGATCGCCTCGGTGATCCAGAAGGAAGTGAACAGCCCCAGCGTCCCTCTCGTCATCATGACGCACGAGGCGGGCGAGGACAGGCTTTCGGCGTCCCTTGCGGAAATAAAAAAATTCGAATTCATCCACGGCATGACGATCATACGCGTGGAGGACTCGTTCTGAAACGGAGCATCAGATGAACGGACAGTACAGAGCCGCGTTCCGCTGCGTCGCGGGATGCGAGGGGGAATACCCCCTTGATGAGATAGTGTACAACTGTAAAAAGTGCGGAAGCCTCCTGGAAGTCAGCCACGATATCGACCGGCTCCGCTCAAAAAAGCCCGAAGAGTGGAAGGCGCTTTTCGACCGGCGCGCCGGCAAAACAGAGTGGCCGTACGGCAGCGGCGTGTGGGGCAAAAAGGAATGGGTGTGCCCCGACATCGACAACGAAAACGTGGTCTCGATGTTCGAAGGCAACACCAACCTGTTCTGGGCGCGCCGCTTCGGAAAAATGTTCGGCATGGACGACCTCTGGGTCAAGATGTGCGGCAACAGCCACACCGGGTCATTCAAGGACCTGGGCATGACGGTGCTGGTCTCAATGGTCAACGAGATGATCAGCCGCGGGAAAAAGATCAAGGCGGTGGCCTGCGCCTCCACCGGCGACACCTCCGCGGCGCTCGCCGCCTACTGCGCCTACGCCGGCATCCCGTCGATCGTCTTTCTCCCGGCCAATAAAATCTCCACGGCGCAGCTGGTCCAGCCGATGGCGAACGGATCCATCGTGCTCTCGCTCGACACCAACTTCGACGGCTGCATGAAGATCGTGCAGGAGATCACGAAGGACAACTCCATCTACCTCGCCAACTCCATGAACTCGCTGCGCATCGAGGGGCAGAAGTCGATCTCGATCGAGATAGTGCAGCAGTTCGACTGGGAGGTCCCGGACGTGATCATCATCCCGGGAGGGAACCTCGGCAACGTATCGGCCCTCGGCAGCGGGTTTTCCATGATGCTGGAGCTCGGGCTGATCACCAGAAAGCCGCGCCTCGTGCTCGCGCAGGCCGAAAAGGCAAACCCGCTGTATTTGTCGTACCTGAAAAATTTCGAGGACTTCGCGCCGGTGACCCCGCACAAGACGCTCGCGTCGGCCATCCAGATCGGCGATCCGGTCTCGGTGCGCAAGGCCATCCGCGCGCTCAGGCAGTTTGACGGGGTGGTGGAGCAGGCCTCGGAAGACGAGCTCGCCAACGCCGCCGCGCTCGCCGACCGGACGGGCATGTACAGCTGCCCCCACACCGGCGTGGCGCTCGCGGTCCTCATCAAGCTTCTTGAGAGGAAGGTGATTTCGCCGAAAGACCGCACGATCGTAATATCGACCGCGCACGGGCTCAAGTTCTCGGAATTCAAGGTGGGCTACCACGAAAACACCCTCGCCGAGGTGAGCCCGAAATACGCCAACATGCCCCTGCCGCTTCCTGCCGACGCGGGAGCGGTGCGCGAGGCGATCGAGCGCGAGCTCGGCCGCAGGGAGAGCCGGTAGGCGGCCCATGAAGATAACTTCGTCCATATACCTCGTGGGCGGCTCATCGGAATCGCACCCCGCGGACGCCGCCGTCTACCTGGTGAAGACCGGCGAAGGGGCCGTGCTGATTGACGCGGGGACGGGCGGAGGAACACAGCGGATCGTCAAAAACATCCAGGCGGCCGGAAGCGACATCACCGCCGTCAGCCACCTCTTTGTGACCCACTGCCACTACGACCACACGGGCGGAGTCAATGACGTGAGACGCCTCTGCGGCTGCGCCGTGATCGCACACACGCCGGACGCGGACTACCTGGAAGCGGGAGAGCAGGAGGTGACCGCAGCCCTCTGGTACGGGAGCGCCATCGAGCCGACGCCCGTGGACATAAAGGTTTCCGAACCAGAGCGCGTCTTCGACATCGAAGGGACCGTCTTCACGATGCACCACACGCCGGGACACTCGCCGGGATCTGCGGTGATCACCGTGCTGTCCGACGGCATGCTCGTGCTGTTCGGTCAGGACGTCCACGGGCCGCTGAACGCGGTGCTTCGCTCCAGCCGGGTTGACTACGTGAAATCACTGGAGTTCATGATGTCCCTGAATGCGGACATCCTCTGCGAGGGCCACTTCGGCGTCATAAAGGGCAAGGACAGCGTGCATGAGTTCATTGAATCATACCTGTAGGGGCGGCGGTTCGCCCCGCCGGGCGGCACTCCCATGAAACCACGGATCATACAATCAGGCATCAGGCTGAAACGGCGCCCGATCGCGGCCCTGCTGCTTTCGCTGTTCTTCCCCGGCCTGGGGCAGGTGTACAACGGCCATCCGGCAAGGGGCGCCGCATTCCTCGCCGGCATTGTGCTGTTATCGCTGTCGCCGCCCGCCTATACGGCGACGCGCGCCGCGGCGGGGCGCACTGCCGTGTTCGCAGCGAT
>CAZPZJ010000105.1:0-12147 GCA_964591055.1 uncultured Leptospiraceae bacterium | reverse complement strand
ATGATTTCGTTGAGGCGCAGGCGGTCAAAATACTCGTTGAACAGGATGTCGCGCAGGGGCTTCCCTACGATTTCCCCCCGCGGGCGGCTGAATGTTTCGGAGGCGATGGTGTTGACGGTCAGTATCCGCGAAAACGCGTCGAGGATGAAGATGAGCTCGTTGGAGTGGTTCATGACCAGGTTCATCCATCGCATCTGCTCTTTGAGCTCGCCGTGCACGCGGCCGAGACTCCGGTTCTCGCGGCGCAGCAGATAGAACAGCGTCGCCCAGGCCGGAACGAACAGCGCCATGAGGGCAAAGAATTCGGCGGTGGAAAGGGAGTTTTGCAGCACGTGCGTCGAAATAAAGCAGTAGAGAGGGGGAATCGCCATCGCGACGAAGAGGGCGGTCAGGATCCGCATTTTTCCTGTCATGGGCGATTCCTGTCGATGTCGGATCCTCCGTAGGGGCGCGCGGCCACTTCCGCGGATTGCTTCGATTCATGGTTGAACGGCGTTCCGGGCTTGTAGCTGTCGTACGCGCTTACGGAGAAAAAGTACAGCACGTTGTTTTTCAAAAGCGGGTAGGTGAGCACCCTGTGGCGGTCGAGCAGGCTGTTTTCCTCGATGACGCCGTTGGTGAGGTCGACCGAGACGTAACCGCCCGATGAGCCCGCGATGCGCTGCCCGTTCACGGTGGAGATTACTCCCTCGTATTTCCCCGGCGCAGTGCCGTAGTATATTCTGTAGCCGAGGATGTCCGCGTCCACGTTTTTCTTCCAGCGGAGGCGCACCGAGGTGTCGCTTTGGACGGCCTCAAGGCCGCGGGGCACGTGGGGCGGGATGTCCAGCTCGTAGTTCATGGTGACCGCGCCGAGCGAGGGCGAGCGGCTTCCCTCCGGCGAGGGGATGAGATGCGCGCGCCACTGATAGTACCTGCCGCGCAGGAAATCGCCGTCGGGCGTTTTTTTCAGGTATATGTTGCGCTGCCCGTTGACGATCCGGTACCATTGAGGCCCGTCCTCCTGCGCCCCGAAAAGGCGGTCAGACATCCTGAAATCCATCCAGATGAACGTGCGCGCCGGCGCGTCCTCCTTCCACTCGAACTGCCTTACCATGGCGCCCGTGGAGGGGAGCTCGTAGACGGGGCTTGTGACCACGCCCTCGCGGTTGGACGGGACCCGGTCGTGGGTGACGGGACGGCGGTAGCGCTTCACCGCGATATCGGCCTGCTTTTTTAAATCCTCGAGGTGGCGCTGCGTCACCCTGATCTCGTCGAGATAGCCGAAAAAGTTTTTGCCCACGATCACCATCGGCTTGTCTTCGCACTGGAAGCTTGGCTCGTAGGTGTTTATAACGGGCTCGCCGTTTTCGGAAACATACACCACCTCCTGCTCCTCACCGTTGAGGTATGAGGCGAGCCTTCCGGTGGCGCGGTCGTAGCTTACGCTGTAGTGGTGCCAGCGGTTTTCGGTGAGCCTTTTTGCGCGGTTGAGGACGACGTCGACGCGCTGCCCGGTCATGTTTTTGAAAATACCGTACATCCTTGACACGGGCCTGCCGTCGTTGAGCGCAATCTCGATGCCGTTCCTGCGGCCCGAGAGGTAGCCCACGCGCGAAAAGAGGGAGGCGTCGCTGAACGAAACCGGCTTGACGCGCAGCTCGATGGTGAACGAGCCGAGGTCGCCGCACGAGCCGAGCCACTGGTTTTCAGCGGTCTCGACCTCGACGCGGTGGTCGAGGTTGAAGAACCTGGCTGCCCCTCGCCCGATCGCGCCGTTGTGTTTCGAATGCAGGTACGACGCGTACGCCACGCGGTAATTGCCGGTGTCGTCCCTGGTGAGTGACGCGGCGCCACGGTTGAACGACAGGGTGAGATCGGTGATGTGCGGGGCCGTGTCGTTCTTCTCGTAGGTGACGTCGGCCAGCGTGAAGAGCGTCGCCCCCGAGGCGTCCCTGACTTTCTTCGCGTTGTACAGCTCGACGCCGCGGTCGGAAAAGGTGACGGTGTTGTAGATTCCATTCGAGGGGAAAGCGAGCGCGAGCGCGGCGAGCATGGCGAGGGGGAAGCGAAGTCGCATCTCAGCGGCCGCCTTCGATCGCTGTAATCTTGTCAAGCCTGCGCTGATGGCGTCCCCCGTCGAATTCCGAGGCGAGGAAGCGCTCGACGATGCGGACGGCCAGGTCCTGCCCGGTGACGCGCGCCCCGAGGGCGAGGACGTTTGCGTTGTTGTGGCGACGGGCCATCTCGGCCATGAACTCGTTCTGGCAGAGCGCAGCGCGGACTCCGGCGAATTTGTTGGCGGTGATGGACGCCCCGATGCCGGTGCCGCAGATCACGATCCCCGCGTCCGCGCCGCCGTCAAGCACCGTGCGCGCGACCTCGGCGGCGTAATCCGGGTAGTCGCAGGACTCCTCGGAATGCGCGCCCACGTCGATGAAATCGACGCTGTCGAGCGCGGCTTTGATCTGGCGTTTCAGCTGAACGCCGGCGTGGTCGGAACCTATTGCGATCCTCATGGCGCTTTCCCATTATAAAATATCGGCATTTTCCGCCGACAGAATACAGCACCGCGACGAAAAAGCAATCTAAAATTCGGCGTTTCGCGGGGTGCGCGGAAAGGGGATGACGTCGCGGATGTTGAGCATGCCGGTGACGAACTGCACGGTCCGTTCAAATCCGAGACCGAAGCCGGCGTGCGGCACCGAGCCGAATCTACGGGTGTCAAGGTACCACCAGTAGTCGTCCGGATTGAGGTGTGCGCCTTTCATGCGCTCCACGAGGACTTCGTACCGGTCTTCACGCTCGCTGCCGCCGATGATCTCGCCGATCCTGGGCACCAGCACGTCCATGGCGCGGACGGTCCTGCCGTCGTCGTTGAGCTTCATGTAAAACGCCTTGATTGCGGCCGGATAGTCGGTGATGATGACCGGCTTTTTAATGTGCTTCTCGGTGAGGTAGCGCTCGTGCTCGGACTGTAAATCGCATCCCCATGATACGGGAAACTCGAACTTCTCCGTGGATTTCTCAAGGATGGAGACCGCTTCGGTGTAGGGAAGGTGCTCGAAGCGCGCGCTGACGATGCCTTCGAGCGTTTCAATGGCGCCGGGCTGGATATGGGCGTTGAAGAACTCCATGTCGTCCGCGCAGTGGTCAAGGCAGTAGCGGAAGATGTATTTCAAAAACTGCTCCGCGAGCTCCATGTCGTCGGCAAGCTCCGCGAACGCCATCTCAGGCTCCACCATCCAGAACTCGGCCAGGTGGCGCGAGGTGTTGGAGTTCTCGGCCCTGAACGTGGGGCCGAAGGTGTAAATGTTCCCGAGCGCCGTGGCCAGGAGCTCGCCCTCGAGCTGGCCGCTCACGGTAAGGCCGGTCTTTTTCCCGAAGAAATCCTGGCCATAGTCGACTTCCCCGCCAGCAACGGGAAGCGCCGACATGTCAAGGGTGGTCACGCGGAACATCTCGCCCGCGCCCTCGCAGTCGCTCGCGGTGATGATGGGCGTGTGGACGTAGAGAAAGTTGCGTTCCCTGAAGAAGCTGTGGATGGCGAACGACAGGGCGCTCCGCACCCTCATCACCGCGCCAAAGGTGTTGGTGCGAGGCCTCAGGTGCGCGATCTCGCGCAGGAACTCGAACGAATGCCGCTTCTTCTGGAGCGGGTAGGTTTCGGAGTCGGCCCCGCCGTACACCTTCACGGCGTCGGCGCGGATTTCGTATTTCTGGCCCTTGCCCGGGGACTCGATCACCTCGCCCGTGACCTCGATGCTCGCGCCGGTACTGGCGGTGAGGACGCACTCGTAGGTGGGGATCGCCGAATCGGCAACCACCTGGATGTTTTTGATCGTGGAGCCGTCGTTGACCTCAAGAAACGAGAAATCCCTGGAGTCCCTCTTGGTCCTCACCCATCCCCGTATGAGCGCCTGGTAGCCAAAGCGGTCGGAGGAGAGAATATCCTTGATGAGCGTTCGAGCCATGCTGACCTCGTCTGTTCGCGATTTTCAGGTTTTGAGCGGCCCGGCGCGGCGGGCGCGCCCTGCGCAAAGCATCGTCGTCTCCGGTACAAATTTGTCAATTCCTTTTGGCCGGCGTGACTGTCCGTATTCCGTGAAGGTTTTTTTGTTGAATTTTCGATCGTGACGGTATACTATCACAGCAGGGATCAGACGAATGGCACGCAATTACACCGCCGATATAATAGTCGAAGAAAAAACCCCGAAAGGCATTGTCCTCAAGGTCATGGTCAACAAGTGGAAGTTCCTTGCGTTCGATTCGCGGGGCAGTTCCATCTACGCCGACAGCTCGGACACGAAGCTCCTTCACGACGTGCCGTTCATCGTGTTCGTGGGCGCGGATTTCATTATGCAGGACTCCTACCGCTCCGAGCTCGCGTTCCTCAAAGTGGTGCGCAACCGCATCGTGTTGCCCTACCTGATGGAAGGCGAGAACATGAGGAAGTACGTGTTTGTCGACAGGAAGTCGGATTTTGACATACTCCCCGCGCGCGTGAAGAAGATCGACAGCGTGGCGATGATGGTCAGGGAGCTCGACAAGGCGCACAGGCCCGATTACATCATCGTCGACAGGAAGGTGACCAGGGGGGACATCGTGGTCATTAAAAACCGCCTGCCGGACACCTCGGTGATCCTGGCCGGGGAACGCGAGGACCATGCGGGGAAGGCCGCCGACGGCGCGGACGGCACGGACGACGTGCGGGCCACCGACCTGATGAAAGAGGTGAACCTCAATGTCCTCTCCGAAAACCCGGTTTTCCTCGCCCGCGTGCACCTGCGCCAGCTTGATTTTTCCAAGACCAACCAGCTCCTGCTGGACTTCGACCTCACCGCGGTCGACGCCGAGTACATCCTGACGTTCATCGAGACCATGATAAAGAGGTCGGACGGGAAGGACGAGCTTGAGAGAAACATCGCGAAGCTCCGCTCGCTCGAGGACTCCTTTCGCTTCTACGCAGGGCTGATGCGCAGGGAGGAGGAGGGAGTCAGGGAGATGATCGGAAAAATCGCCAATGTCAACGAAGTGTTCGCCTTCCTTACTTTGATCGCAAAGGTCAAGACCCTGATGCCGGAGACCGGCGACAGGCTGGCCCTCACCGACTACGAAAACCTGCTGTACGAAAAGCAGGAATCCTTTCACTCCTGATCAGAAAAATTTCTGTTTTAAAGCTGCGCTGTCGTATTAATGCCCGGGAGGACTGTATGCGCTCACGGGCGGGTATGCTTCAAAGGTGTGCGATTTTCGCTCTTGCGATGGCCGTGCTCTCTGCGGAAGAGGTTCCGCGGGAGGCTGCGTGCAGGGTGTTTTTCACCAGGCCGGGCAGGGACGCTCACGCCCCGGCGGCGGAGGGCACACCCGAGCGGGCGATCATCCAGCTCATCGGCCGGTGCAGGGAATCGTTTTTCGGCGCCTTCTATGACATCCGCTCGCCCGAAGTCACGGCCGCGCTCATCGCCGCCCGGGGGAGGGGAGTTGACGTGCGCCTTGTCACCGAGCGGGACAACATGGGCTCTCCCGAAGTAGCGGCGATCATCGCAGCGGGCATTCCCGTCGTGGCGGACCGGGGCAGGGGATTCATGCACAACAAGTTCGCGATAGTGGACGGGGAGTACGTCTGGACCGGATCGTACAACATCACGACGCGCGGAGGGCGCACCAACAACAACAACGCAATCCTCATACGGTCGGCGGGGCTCGCCGCAATGTTCCGGGACGAGTTCGAGGAGATGTTTGAACACAGGCTTTTCGGCGGGGGAATCGGATCGCTGCGGTCCCTGTTCGGCGCGCGGGGTGTCGAGGTGGAGGGCGTCCGGATTGAGGCCTTCTTCTCGCCCGAGGACGCGGTGCGGGACGAGATCGTGCAACTGATACGCCAGGCACGGCATTCGGTCTGCTTTATGGCGTTCACGTTCACCAGCGCCGAAATCGCGGAAGCGATGGCGCAGGCCCGGGCGAGGGGCGTTGCGGTGGCCGGCGTCGTGGAGGGATACGGCGCCATGGCGGGTTACTCGCGCTATGTGCTCCTTCAGGCGGCCGGATGTTCGGTGCGCCGCGACCGCGGGGAGACGACGATGCACCATAAGGTGATCATCATCGACGGCGAGATCGTCGTTACCGGATCGTACAACTTCACTGCGAACGCCGGGCTTATCAACGACGAAAACCTGCTGGTGATCCGAAGCGCGCGCGTCGCCGCGGAGTACCTTGCCGAGTTTGCGCGACTTTACGGCGCGGCGGGGCCGTGAAACGCGCTTCTATTCCGTGCGCGCGTTCCTGCGGCGGACGGCGATTTTCCAGGCGATGAACACGGCGATCGCGGCAGCCATGATAATTCCGGCCGCCAGGTTGTAGGTTTTGAGTATGTCGCCCAGGCGTCCCCGCACAAGCTCCCAGTTGTTGCCCAGCGTGTAGCCGGCGTATATCCAGATGAAGTTCCACACCGCGGCGCTGATCGAGGCGAACGCCAGGACCTTGAGGGGCGGCAGCATTGAAATGCCTGAAACCAGCGAGATGACCGAGCGGATGCCGGGCAGAAAGCGGTTGGCGAGCACCACGAAATGGCCGTAGCGCAGAAACCAGCTCTCGGCGTCGAGGATGCTCTTCGCAGAGAAGAAGCGATAGTCTCTCTCGAGAAAGAACTCCCTTCCCAGAAACCGTCCGAGGAACACGAGCAGCATGAACCCGCACACGCTGCCCGCGGTGGTGGAAAGATAGACGGCCGTGAAATCCAGCGTTCCCGCGCCCACCAGGAAAGCGCCGAACGCGGTGATGGTGTCACCCGGAACGGGCGGAAAGAGGTTCTCCACGACGGCGCTCGCGAACAGCGCGAGGTACGCCAGCGGTGCCGGGGCCGCGGCGAGGCGTGATATAACCTGTTGCAGAATATCTTCCATGGGCGCATTGATGAATTAAGTTATTGACAACTGCCTCAAAGGGATTGAAAAGTATAATTCCCGGTGTGCGGATGTCCGCAAGCAAAAAACCGCATTCGCCGGATTATATTCCCCGCGTCCGTCGGGGCCGATTCAATACAATGATAGGAACGGGATCAATGGTGAAAAGTTACGGAAAATACTGCGCGGTGGCGCTCATGACCGCGCTGTGCATTACCTGCGCCAGCGCCACGAGGGTCGCGGACACGCGCTCGCCCATCGAGATTGAAAACGAAAAGTTTCTCAGGCCCGAGAAGAAGGATGACGAGGTGTTCAGGGTGCTGCTTTCGTCCGACAGGTACGAGGTCAGCCAGCTTCGTTACCTGGAAACGATATCGCGTGTCGCCGACGCGGGCGGGGACCAGTACATGTGCAACGAGATGAAGCGCCACGACAAGTTCGATGAGGCCAAGGAATCGGTGATGAGGCTCTGGATTTATCCCGACTCGGGCAAGCTCCAGAAAATACGCCCCGTCAAGCCCACGTTTCTCATCGAGATCGACGAGATTCTCCTCGAGGACATGCAGCGATGGTCGTTCGCCTTTCCGAAAAAGATCGTGACGCCGACTCGCCTGGATGTGAAATACCGCGTGGTAATCCAGAAAAAGCTGTCGGACGATGAGATCATGAAGGAAATGCGCGAGATGCTCAGGGAGAAGAGGGAGAACCGCTGATAACCGGAATCAACTGACGACTGGAATCGCGGGGGGCGGAGCCGGGAAGGACTCCGCCCCTGTGCGTTTACAGCGACGTGGTGTTGATGATGAATCGCACCGAGTTTTCGTCCATCATCAGTTTTTTCGATATCTCGTCCGACGACCACCCCTTTTTGGAAAGCTCCCTGACTACCTTGACGGTGCCTTCGTTCATGTTCTTGCCGATCGGAATGTCCCCCCTGACCTGCTTCGTGATGGGGCTGTTGGTGTCCACGGCCTGCATGAAATCGGCGAACTGCCGCATCTTGCGCTCCGTCTCGTCAAACATGGTCTTGAGCCGGGTGTCCGTTTTGTCGACCTCGGACCGCATGGAGTCGAGCTTCTGGAACATTGCGTGGATCTGGTCGATCTTCTTCTCGATGTGCTCGGACAGCCCCTCGAGCTCGGCAAAGCGGTCCTTGACCTCGGTGATGTCCTTTTCCCGCGTCTTCAGCGTCAGCGTCTTTTCTTCCACCGACTGGAGGTACTGCGTGAGCTTCTCCGTGCGCTTGTCTGATTTTTCGAGCGTCTTCTGCAGCGACTTGATGCGGCCGTCTACCGACGTCATGACGACGTCGGTCCTCGCGGCGGCGTCGAGGCTGCGCATGATGCTGTCCTCGTACTCGTTGAGGTCCGAGATCCGCTCCTCCAGGCTGGTGTAGCTCGCGGCAAGGGCGTCGATGCGCGAGTTGACCTGGTCGATCTTGACCATCTTGTCGTCCAGAGAATCGGCCTTGAGGATCACCTGGCGTATCTCTCCTTCAATGCCGAGCATCTTCTCTTTGCGGGTCTCGAACACCTTGATCTCGCGCTCCACGAGCTTGCGCAAATCCTTGACCTTCTCCACGTCAGCCATGAACTTCTCAAGGCCGCGCGCCTCCTCCCTGGACTGCTGGAGGATGCCGTTGAGGCGGGAGACCGATTCACTCACCTGGCGGATCATCTCGTCGGACTTGGTGAAAATCTGCTGGTTTTCCTCGTACTCGATGATCTCCTGCTTGATGGCGCTCACGCGCTCGGTCATGGTGCTGATGTCGTTTTTCGCCTTCTCAAGCTTCGCTTCGAGCGAGTTGGAGAAACGCTCCTCGAACTCCCCTATCCTGTGCTCCATGTCGTGGTACTTCTCGTTGAAGTCCTCGATGCGCGAGCGTATCTCCTCGGCCTCCTTGCGGGTCGCCTTGATGATCTCGTCCTTTTTGGTGATGGAGTGGATGCTGAGATTGTCGAGCTCGGTGCGGATCTTGTTGACCTCCTCCTCGAACGATGCGATCAGCTTGGACTTGGACTGGTCGATGTTCTCCTCGACGTTCTTCAGCTTGCCGTACACCTTCTGGATGTCCTCGTCTATCCTGTCGGCGAGGGTCTCCTTCATCACCGTGAAGTCGTGGAGGGACGACGAGATATCCTTTTTCACCTCCGCGGATTTCGTCTTGATTTCGTTGAAGATGGTGGTTTCGAGCTCGGACATGCCCGCGGATATCGAGGCCATCTGCCCGTCGAGCGCGGACACCTCTCCGCGGGCTTCCGCGATGAGGGCCTCCTTGGTGTTCATCATGTCGAGCTCGAACGACTGGATCGCTTTCTCGATGCCGCTGATCCTGCCGGCAAGCTCGGAATACACTTTCTTCTCGGACGCGTCCACGCGAAGCTCGATGGTGTCGGCGGTCTTCGAGATGGCGTCGATCTTGGTCCTGACGGCGTCAAGCAGCGCGTCTCCGGTGTCGGTGACGCGGCGCTCCATGCCGGAGAGCGCGGCGGTGAACTTCGAGGCGATCTCCTCGATCTGCTCTCCCGACGAGTTCATCAGCCGGATTTCCTTTTCCCGGATGTTCTCCTTGATCGTGTTGAACTGGGCGGCGATTTCCTCGGAAATCTCCCTTGAGCGCTCGCGTATTTTCTCGGTGAAGGCGGCCATCAGCGAATTGGTGTCGCGCTCGATCTGCGCAACGGCCCCTGTCAGGAAAGAGACCTTCTGCGTCATGTCCGAGAAATCCGCCCTCGCGGAGCCGATGAACTCGATCTGCCGGTTCACCTCCCGCGCGGCGTTCGAGATGATCTTGAGGTCGTCCTCAACCCTGGCGAGGTTGCCCTTTTCGACGTTCAGGCCCTTGAGCCTGGCCTCGACCTCGGTGATGGAGTCCTTCAGTGTCGAGGCGAGCGCGTTGCCCTTCTTGACCAGGATGTCCATCTCGATGGTCGCGTCGCTGTAACGGCGGCTCTCCTTCTCGGCGGTTTTCCTGAAGTCGCCGGAGACCTTGTCGGCGTAGCGCCGCAGCTTGATCATCCGGTGGTTCGAGCGGTCGAACCGCCTGAACAGGAAGAGCATCGTCAGGCATGAAACGAACGTGAATATGTTTAAAATCATCTCGCGTGCTCCAGTGTGAGAGTAGCCCGGCGTGACCACTTGAGGTGCCTGGTCGCGCTCGGAAACGGCATTTTCAGACAGATTCCCCGTCTCGCATCCCGGTATTGTGCAGAGATTACACCACGTCATATTTTAAATAAATGCTATGAATTGTCAAATATATTTTATGTCTCATTAGAAGCGCCGTGGCAACGGCGCTTCCGGCACGCAGAAAACCGGGTTGCCAAAAAGCGGGGTGCGCCCATACAATGAAACCGGCGTATACGGGTGAAGGGGGCGTATGAAAAGAGCGGGAATTTCCATCACAGCATGTCTTGTCTGCCTGGCCGCATGGGCGGGGGCCGACAGCGCCGGGGCCGGAACGCGGTACTATTCAATTGTCGGGGCGGGGGTGTCCTGGTCCGACTCGTGGATGGACGACATGGCCTACCATACCTCCATCGTGTCGCCGTGGGTGCAGGTGGGGGCTCCGGTGGACCGCTGGCAGCTTCTCGGCTTCGACGCACGCTTCTGCATCGACCCCACCGACACGACGAGCATCAACTCGATCATGCTGTCCGCCATGTACAGCCACTACCTGATTCCCGCCCTGGCCTACGTGGGCGCCGGGGCAGGCGTGCGCATTGAGCGCGGGCCTGAAAGGGGAGGCACGTCGGACGATGAAAGCACCACCATGCACCTCGTCGATTCAGAGGTGCTTGCGCAGCTCAGCCTGCACGCGGGTTTCACTCAGATAATCACGCGCAGCCACTACCTTGTGATGGACGCGTCGCTGGCGCAGTCGGTGGGGCCCCTCGTGCCATGGACGGCGGGGCTTTCCATCGGAGTGATCACGTTTTTCTGAGCGATTACTCCTCGCCGGGAAGCAGCCGCACGCCGCCCCTGTCCGCCGAGGCGACCATGAGCGAGTACGCCCGCAGCGCCTTTGAGATCACGCGGTCGCGGCCGGCGGGGGTGAAGGCGAGCGGTCCCTTCGCGAGCTCTTTTTCACGCCGCTTCGCGAGCTCCGCGTCCGGGAGGTCGACCCTGATGGAGCGGTTGGGGATGTCGATCTCGATCATGTCGCTGTTTTCAATGAGCGCAATCGCCCCGCCGGAGGCCGCCTCGGGGGACACGTGGCCGATCGACAGCCCCGCCGTGCCGCCGGAGAAGCGGCCGTCGGTGATCAGCGCGCATTCCCTGCCCAGGTGCATCGACTTGATGTACGAGGTCGGGTAGAGCATCTCCTGCATGCCCGGGCCTCCCTTCGGGCCCTCGTAGCGGATCACCACCACGTCGCCTTTCACAATCTCTCCACCCAGGATGCCGTCGCAGGCGGCCTCCTGGGAAAAGTAAACTTTCGCGGGCCCCCTGAATTTAAAAATTGATGGGTCAACGCCTGCGGTCTTGACGATACAGCCCTTTTCGGCGATGTTGCCGAACAGCACCGCAAGCCCGCCGTCGGGATTGTAGCAGTGGGCGAGGTTGCGCACGCAGCCCTTCTCGCGATCGAGGTCGAGCGTTTCATAGCGCGCGTCCTGCGAGGCGAGAACGAGGTTGCGCCCCTGCCTGCCGGGTGCGCTTGAATAAATCTCCCGAGCTTCGTCGCTCGCAGTGGGGCGCATGATGTCGAAGCGGTCGAGCGCCTCGCCCAGCGTCGCGAAATCCACGCGCTTCGCCGTGCGGTCGATGAGGCCGGCGCGGTCAAGCTCTCCCATGATCGAGAGGATGCCGCCCGCCCTGTTCACGTCCTCGACGTGATAGGCCGAGCTCGGAGCCACCTTGCAGAGGTTGGGCACCCTGCGCGAGAGCTCGTCGATGTCCTTCATGGTGAAATCCACCTCCGCCTCCTTCGCGACGGCGAGCAGGTGCAGCACCGTGTTTGTGGAGCCGCCCATGGCGATGTCAAGCGACATTGCGTTGGAGAACGCGGCTTTCGTTGCGATAGAGCGGGGGAGCACCGACGTGTTGTCCCTGCCGTAGTACTCGCGCGCCATTTCGACGATGCGCACGGCCGCCCTTTCGAAGAGCTTCATGCGGTTTTTGTGCGTGGCGACGACGGTGCCGTTGCCCGGCAGCGCGAGGCCGAGCGCCTCGGTGAGGCAGTTCATGGAGTTCGCGGTGTACATCCCGGAGCACGATCCGCAGGTGGGGCAGGCCATCATCTCCACCTCGGCGATGTCGG
>CAZPZJ010000104.1:10841-12387 GCA_964591055.1 uncultured Leptospiraceae bacterium | reverse complement strand
ATCGCCCTGTTCTCATTGCCCATGCCGAGATAGGCGTTGCCGAGCTCGTAGAGGGTCGAGTAATCGTTCTGCCTGATTGAAAGAACGCTGTTGAATTTCGAGACCGCGTTTGCGTAGTCTTTCTTCCTGGCGTAGAGGAGGCCCGAATTGAAAAGAGCCTGGTAGTAGTTGGGGTTGAGCTCCAGCGTTTTATTGTAGTACTGTATGGCGTTTGTCGGCGAGTTCATGGCGTCGTAAGTTTCGCCAAGCCGGAATGAGGTGTCGGGATTGTTCGGTCTGAGCTCCCTGTCCCTGGTGAAATGCTGGAGGGCCAGCGGGTAGTTTCTGTTCTGGAGGTAGATGTTGCCGAGATTGTAGTGCGCCTTCGAAAGGTTGGGATCCTGTTCCAGCGATTTTTTAAGATCGTTGATGGCCCTCTGCTTGTCGTTCATTTTGTAATAGGAAACTCCCCGCGAATAGTACGCCTTGGGGAATTGGGGCTGCATCTGGATGGCCTTGCTGAACTGCGTGGTCGCCTCGGCGAATTTGCTGTTCTGATAGTAGATCAGGCCAAGCCGGTAGTGGGAATCGGTATGCCGTGGATTGGCAAGCAACGCATTTTTAAAAGAGCTCGTCGCCTCGTTGTCGAGCCTGTTGTGATAGTATATCCTTCCGAGCCAGTAGTGGGAGTGGTCGTCGTTGGAATCGCTTTCCACGGCTTTCCGGTAAGCTTTCAACGCTTCGTCGTACTGCCCCTGCGCCCTGTGACGGTCGCCGATTTCTCTCCACTTCTGGGCGTCGGGCGCCACCCTGTTCTTTTTGTCGTCCCTGGCCTGTGAATCGGCGAGATCATCGGAGCGCATGTCCTTTCCGACGTCTCTGCCTGCGTCTTTGGGCGAGGTTGTCGGCAGGGTCGACTGGGTCGCGGGGCCGCGGGAATCGTTGACCGCGACCGATGAGGTTTTCTTTCTGTCGCCGAGCATCGCAAGCGCATTCAGGTATTTCCTTCTCAGGCTGGAGTCGCGGTTGTTGTAACCGAGAGCCCGCCGGTAGTAATCGACGGCGTTGGGATAATCGTTGATCTTGGAGTAAATGTCCCCGAGACGCTCCGCCGACGCCGCATCGGATGCTTCCGCGGCCAGGGCTTTTTTGAATGAGTCAATGGCCGGGTTGATCCTGTCGAGCCTGATGTTCGCCTCTCCCTGCCCGCGGTAGTACTTGGAGCGCGACGGGTTGATCGCGATCGCCTTGTTGAAGCTGTCAAGCGCCTTGTCGTAGTGGCGGTTTTCCTGGTGCAGGCGGCCCATGTTGTAAAACGCTTCCGGATCACCCGGGCTGGCCTTGAGGCCTTCCTGGAGCACGTTCAGGGCGCCACGGGGATTGTTCTGCTTTATCCTCTGATTGGCGATGTTCCAGTAACTTTCCTGGTCCTTCGGCGCCGCTCTTTTTGCGAGCATGTACTCATTCAGCGCTTTCATGGCCTCATCGCGGTCGTCATAGACGTTGCCGAGCCTGTTGTACGCGCGGGGCTGTCTGGGCATCAGCTCCTTGGCCCTGGAAAAGATCC
>CAZPZJ010000104.1:6862-10741 GCA_964591055.1 uncultured Leptospiraceae bacterium | reverse complement strand
TAGTAAGCCATCAATGCCTCCTATAGTTCATCGTCCCGATAAACTTCTTCGATGTTGGTTTTTGTCTTTCTCTGCTCATGATCGGCTTTCTGTTGCTTTGCTTCATGCTCCTTGCTTTTCAGCGTCGCGCCTCCCAGGTGGAGAGCCTCTTCTATCGATATGTCGCTGTCAGCGGGTGGCAGAACGAAATTAGGGTCGCGGAGCAGCTCGATCACCCTGCGAATCTTCTCGTATTGCGGGTCCTCGGGGGCAACCCTCAGGTATGATTCCCAGCTCCGGATGGTGTTCTGCTTGTCCCTGGAAAGCATCAGATAGGTGAGTCCGAGATTGTAATAGGTGAACTTCAGGTTGGAGTTGAGTTCAAGCGCTTTTTTATAATTATCAATGGAGAGGGCGGGGATTTTTTTGTAATAATACACCTGTCCCATCCGGAAAAAGTTTTCGGCGTCGGAAGGATCTATTTCGGCGACCCTTTTGTACAGGGTGAGCGCGCTGTCAAAATTCTTTTTCTGCAGGAAAATATCGCCAAGGTACGAGTATGCCGTTTTGTTTTCGGGATTCTGCTTCAACGACTCCTGAAGGAGCAGTTCGGCCATCTCGAACTTGCGTTCGAAAAAGTATTTTCTTGCTTTATGAAAGGAATCTTCGGTGGTTTCCTTTTTCTGTTGCTGGGACATCAGAATGTTGACCGGCATGTACGGGACAGCCAGAACCAGCAGTGAGATGAGAAGGGCGAATGGTCTCATGTGCGCAATGCACCTCTGGTTATTATCGGCATGGAGGCCGGCTTTGTTTAATTTGAAAGTAAACTTTTCCCGGCCTGGTGTCAACGAAAAAGGGAATGTGCTTATTTTGTATGTTTGAAAATTGTGTTGAATGTTTCAATCTTTCCGGTATTCTTGAAAAGCGAAATGAAAAAACAGAACGTGAACATGAAAACCGCTGAATGCTCCATCAAGAAATTCGCCATCCCGCTTGTGTGTGCGGTGTTCGCAGCGCTCGTGGTCGCCTGCGGGCCGGAAGTTGAAGGTGTGCAGTCATGCGGGCTTTTCGGCCAATCGAGAAAGGTTTTTGTACTTGGCCAGGACGGAGTTTCCCCGGTGGAGTTTGATCAGCAGACCACAATGTGGACGTTCGGCGACACGATTCTGGGATCATGGAAAGGAGAGGTGTCGGCCGCCTCGACCTTCTCCGAGCGGACTGTTGTTCGCGGGATGATTTGCAACTCGCTTGCTTTTACGCCGCGCATTTCCGCCGCCAACATCACCGCGCTGCCGTTCGTTTTTCATACTGAAAAGGGTGCGGTTGCGCAGTTCATCCGACATGCACGCGGTGAAAATCCGTTGCGGATCAGGCTCTGGGCGATGGACGGGATTCGGCTCGGCGATGCGGTGTATGTGTACTACACGTTCATAAGGATTCTCGATCCCAAAAAGGTGATGGACATGCGGGTCGAAGCGACCGGCATCGCTCGCTGGGACGTGCCCGCGGGCTGGAAGCCGGGCGGCAGGGTCGAGTTCAAAAGGCTGGCCCACGTGTTCAACGGTGTTCCGGTGGCCTTCGGCGCGTGTGTAATGAGAAAGGACGGTTATCTCTACACGGTCGGGCAGTATGCCGGAAAGGATTCAACCCTGCCCGTTAAAATCGCCCGCGTTCGCGAAGAGAGCATAGAATCAGGGAAAGAGTATGAGTTTCTCGCCTCCGACGGGTCATGGACCGGGGCGATGGACGGAGCCTGCGGATTCCTGGGCGATGTCATGGGCGAGTGTTCGCTGTCGTACAACGATCATCTCGGCAAGTACGTGATATTGTACTGCCGGCAATGGGCGGGCGAGATGGTGATGGTCACGTTCCGTGATTTCAGCGAGCTCGGAAACGCGGTAAAGAGAGTCGTGTATGCGATGCCGCCCCTGCCGCCGCAGAAGAGAGAGAGCATGGCCTTCTACTATTCAGCGAAGGAGGTGCATTCCGAAGGCAGGGACATCTATTCCATTTACATCAATCCTCTTGAATACCAGCCCTATCTCGTGAGAATCAACCTGAGATAACCAGCGTGTGAGTTTCGGAACATCTGCCACATCCTCCATTCGGCCGCTCAGGATATTTATTTAAAATTGCTTGAAAGTTTATTATTTCTATATTTTCATACATTAACGCTTTATTGTTCATGTGCCGGAAGGGGTATGGGAGAAAAGGGAAAAAGAGTCAGCGAACGATACCGGCTTATCGAGCGGCTTAAGGGATATGGGACCATCCAGGACCTCCGCCTTGTGTTCGATATAACGCCTGAAATGGATGCGGTCATACATGATATAAGCATGAACGGACTTGGGTTTTTTATGCCGGCGGCCGGAGCAGGGGCGGAGATTGAGCTTTCGACCGCATCCGCTCTCTTTATAAAGCTGTTGTACAAAACCGACGTGATCATTGCCGAATCCAGGATTGCCTGGCTTTTCGCTTCAAAGCGCGGCGAGTGGACTGATTTGAAGGGGGGACTGGAATTTCTTGTGATGTCTCCGGAGCACAGGAGCATGCTGGCCGCAATCATTGAGGAAACGAGGAACAGCCAATCACTATGATGCCGGGCATGGTGTAAATGATGCGGGCGGTGCTGATTATCACCGCAGCCGCTTTGCTCGCGCTGTCATTTTCCGCGGAAGCGACTGCAGCCGGGCATGATGCCGTGCAGTATGACTGGTGGTGGGTTTTTTATGAAACAGAAGTTACCCGCACCAGGGAAATATTTGTGCCTTTCAGGCCGTTTTATATGATGGTGGACAGGCGGAACGGACGTGAGTTTCACGCCTCTCTGATGCCGCTGGTGTTCTGGGGATACCGCACCCCGCATAATGACGAATGGAAATCGCTGCTGGGGCTGGTGGGTTCGGTTAATTATACCCATCGGGACGGGAGGCGTGATTACGATTTCGGCTTCTTCCCGTTTGTGCTGTACGGTTCTTCTACGGCCAGTGAGGACCGTTATTTTCATCTCTGGCCGTTTGGCGGCACCATCAAAGGGAAGCTGGGGCAGGACCGCATAAGCACGTTCCTGTTCCCGGGATTTCTGTTGTTTTTCATATACCCGCCGGTATTTCCCCCGACGTGGACATCGGCGGCAATACTGCTGCTTTCCCTTGTCCCTCTGTATGTCGAGTACGACTCGGGCAACTACAGCGCTCACGGAATTCTCTGGCCTGTGTATGTACGGGGAAGCGGCGGTTCGCGGGAATCGTTTCGCATCCTGCCGTTTTATTCCCACAATGTAAAGCGCGGTTTTTACGATAACCGGTCCCTGCTCCTGCTCTTCAATCATCAGCGTTATTATCTGAAAAACGATACCCAGACCACTTTTTTCGCGATACCCTTTTACGCCAGACGCTGGAGCGAAACTGAAAACACGGGCTCCAGTGCGCTGCTGTGGCCGTTTTTTACCTGGGGATATAACAGGAAAAGCGGCAATTTCGCAATTCATTTTCCCTGGCCGCTTGTCCAGGTCGAGGATTCAATATCCCCATACCTGCACAAGCGAATATACTTCCCGTTTTACGGAATATACCGGAGGGAAAACAGAGAGACGTTCTTCATCACCCCGTTTTACTTCAGCCTTGAGACGGACACGCCGTCTTTTACCTCCCGTTACTACTATCACTTTCTTATCATCTGGTATTTCAGGCGTGACTACATCTCCCGCCCCGATCCATCATACGGATGGAGCTGGCGTTACTTCAAAATATGGCCATTGTTCCAGTATGAGTACGATGACAGGGGCAATGTTTCATTCAACCTGCTTTCTCTTCTGCCGTGGCGCGATCCCGAAGGGTATGAAAGGCTGTACCAGCCCTTCTGGACGCTGTTTGAATACAAACGGACGGCTGAAGG
>CAZPZJ010000104.1:0-6762 GCA_964591055.1 uncultured Leptospiraceae bacterium | reverse complement strand
TCGAGGTGCTTCTGATCATGCGCGCTGTGTATTGGCGCTTCATTAACTGGCTCTCTTTTGTCGGCAGCGGCATTCTCGGGATGTTGCGCGATACCGGGTTCACGCTGATACTTCTCCTGGAGACGCTGTATTATCTGAAAAATGGTTTTACGAAATGGCGTGAAATAATCAAACAGATGTATATCGCCGGAGTGAAAAGCCTGATCGTGTGCTCGGTTGTGGCGCTGTTCACGGGCATGATCCTCGCGCTCCAGGCGGGGATTGAGTTCGCGGTGTATCAGCAGCAGGCAATGATAGGCAACCTCGTCATCGCGAGCATGACGCGTGAAATGGGCCCGTTCATGACGGCGATTGTGCTGACCGCGTCGGTGGGTTCCGCAATGGCGGCGGAGATCGGCACCATGAAGGTCTCGGAGGAGATCGACGCCCTGGAGATGATGTCGATAAGCCCCGTGAAGTTTCTTGTAATGCCGAGGGTCGTTGCCCTTTCAATAATGCTTCCGGTCATGACGGTGTACACCAATGCGCTCGGCACGCTCGGGGGGGCTGTCGTCGCGAAGTACCAGTTGCTGGTCCCCTACGACATATATTACGCGCATGTTCTCGATTCATTGAAGTTCAAGGCCACCTACGTCGGATTGTTCAAATCGTTTGTGTTCGGGATAATAATATCGGGCGTCAGCTGCGCGCAGGGACTCCTCGCCAGGGACGGCGCGATGGGTGTGGGCAAGGCAACGCGTTCATCGGTCATCATCTCATTCCTGATGGTGCTGATAGTCGGCTATTTCATCACGTCGATTTTCTACGGAAAACAGCAATGATCGAACTTCGCAATGTCTTCAAGCGCTTCGGAAACCGGGACGTGCTCAATGGCGTCTCCCTGAAAATTCAGAAGGGGGAGACATTCGTGATCATAGGCCAGTCCGGCACGGGGAAAACCGTGACGCTGAGGCATATAGCCGGCCTGATCGATCCTGATCACGGCGAGGTGATCATCGATGGAATACATATGAACGGCGCCACGGGGAAGGTGAAAAGCGGGCTGAGGGAGAAGATGGGGATAGTGTTTCAGTCGGGAGCCCTTATCAACTGGATGACGGTGGCGGAAAACGTCGCGCTGCCGCTCGTTGAACAGCGCAGACTCAACAGGGAAAAAATAAATGAGGTGGTTGAAGACAGGCTCCGCATCCTTCAACTCACGGACGCGGGAGATAAAATGCCGGCGGACATCAGCGGCGGCATGCGAAAGCGCGTGGGCCTGGCGCGGGTGCTCGTAAGAAATCCGGAAATCATACTCTACGACGAGCCGACATCCGGGCTGGATCCGGTGATGTCGAGCGTTATCAACGAGCTGATAAAGAGAATGCAGCGGGAGTACGGCGTCACGTCGGTCGTGGTTACCCACGATATGGGCAGCGCGTATGACATTGCGGACAGGATTGCGATGCTCTACGAGGGGGAAATCATCGTCTGCGACTCGCCGGAAGGGATCAGAAACTCGATCAATCCCATTGTAAGGCAGTTCATAAGCGGCAGCATCGAGGGGCCGATAGTCGTCTGAACAATGGCTGCCGGGGGGGGATTTATGAAAAATGGTTTGATTATTTACAGGCATATTGCAAGTTTATTGAATTCACAATACTGATAAGCGGCTGGGTGGGATGAAGAAGGAGATAGCCGTTGGCCTGCTGTTTTTGATCTCGATGGGCATCCTCGGTTATTACACCATCATCATGAGCGGCGAGTTCTGGAAAACGACACATCGCTACGAGATGGTTGCGTATTTTCCGAATGTCGAGGGCCTCTCGGTGAAAGACCGGGTGAAGGTCAACGGCGTGGCCGTCGGAAGCGTTGAGGACATTGATCTGGTCGGAGAAGAGGGGGCGGTGCGGGTCGTCATGCAGGTAACAAAAAAGATAACCATGTACGAGAACTATCAGATAAAAATCAGGAATGAAGGCGTACTCGGGTCGCGTTACGTCGGAATCAATCCCGGGAAAAAACATGACGGGGATCGCCAGTATGCCGAAGTGGAAAGTTACGATGATCTGCGCGGTTATCCGCTGGCCGACCCGCTTGTGCTGCTTGCTGAGCTTATCGACGAGAACAGGCCCAACATCTACGGCGCAATCGCGAGCATAAGGAGTATCGCGCAGAAAATCGATGAGGGAAAGGGGACTCTCGGCAAGCTGATCAACGAGAACCGCGTGCATGACAACACCGAGAACCTGATCAAGGAGATTCGTGACGCCATAGAGGATACGAGGGAGCAGGCTCCGGTGACGAGCTTTCTCCGCGCGGCGCTTACCGCGTTTTAGAGTTCAGATTAATATAGCCGGTATGGGGGATGCATTTGAAAACCAAACACGTCATTGTCCTGTCGATTGCGATCATAGCCTATATTCTGGTTCAGCTTGTTTCGGAATTCTACGTTGACTACCGGTGGTTTTCCGTCAACGGCCAGTTCAACACATTCTGGACGCTTTTTATCACCAAATTCGATGTCCAATCGATCTTTACCGTCCTGTTTGTGCTGCTGTTCGCGGTTAATTTCATCCTGATACGCATTATCGGCGGGAAGGGGAGGTTCTTTACCAGCGACATTCTGAACCGCCTCCAGCTTCCCTTCCTTGGAACGCCCAGGCGGGCGATACTGGCCGTCCTCGCCGTTTCCGTGACCGTAGTCGGCATTATTATGGGAATTGCGGCATCGGCATACTGGAAAGAGTACCTGATGTGGAGGCACGGCGTTCCCTTCACCGGCTTCCCGCTCGATCCGCTCTTCAGCATGGATATCGGCTTTTACGTGTTTTCGCTTCCGTTCTACAGGTTCCTGGTAAACTGGCTTCTGACCGCGCTTATTGTCATTACCGTGCTCTCGGCGCTGTTCCATGTGATCAACGGGGGCGTTGCAATCAGGCAGGGCGCCTTCGAGCTGTCCATCTTCACGCGGGCGCACCTGTCGCTGCTGCTTGCCGTAATCGTGTTCATCTACGGACTGAGCTACAGAATATCCGCCTATATGCTCGTATTTGCGGACAAGAGCAAGTTCTTCGGCGCGGGTTACACGGACGTGCACGCCAGGCTTCTTGCCTACAATGCGTGCATGATTATTTCTTTCATCGCGGCGGGATTGCTGGTCTTCAACGTGTTCAAAAAGAGCCTGAAGTATCCGGTGATCGTCATGCTGACCGTCATTCCGGTGTATTTCCTTCTCGGCACGGTGTACCCTTCGCTTCAGCAGCGCTTCGTGGTCGATCCCAACGAGCTTGACAAGGAAAGGCCGTTTATAACCAGCAATATTAATCTCACCAGGATCGCGTATGACCTCGAAAGGATCAGGGACGAGGAATTTCCCAACAACCAGAATCTCACCTACAAAGACATCGCCCGCAACAGGGAAGTGCTTGAAAACATACGCCTGTGGGACTGGCGGCCGTTGAAGAACACCTACAGCCAGATCCAGGCCCTGAAACCGTATTATCATTTCAATGACGTCGATGTCGACAGATACATGATAGGGGGACGCAAGATCGCCGTAAACCTCGCCGCGCGGGAGTTCTCAATCCACAATCTCGGGAAAATGAGCACGTCGTGGGTCAACCAGCACCTCATTTACACCCACGGGTACGGGCTTGTGCTCAGCCGGGTGGACAAGGTCACCCCGGAGGGATTGCCGAATTTTCTTGTCTATGATATTCCGCCCAAGATCGACTTTCCGATCACGATCGACAGGCAGGAGGTGTATTACGGGGAGCATCGCAATCCCTATGTTATCGTGAACACGAATATACAGCCCGGGGAATTTGACTATCCTCACGGCGAACAGAACAGGTACACCCGCTACGCCGGTACGGGGGGGGACAGGCTGGATTCGTTCATGAAGCGGCTGCTGTTCTCCGTTTCGTTCGGCAACATCAACATACTCATTTCAGGGTCAATCACGAAGGAGAGCCGCATCCTGTTCAGGCGCAATATCGTCGAGATGGCCAGCACTATGGCGCCGTTCCTCGATTACGACCACGATCCGTACCTTGTAATTGCCGACGGGAGGCTGTATTGGATTCTTGACGCGTACACCACAACAGACCACTTTCCATACTCTACCCCTGTCCAGGTTGACCGGGGTAGAAGGATAAACTACATCCGCAATTCTGTGAAAGTGGTGATTGACGCATACAACGGGACGATCAGCTACTATGTAACAGACAGCAATGATCCGCTCGCCAGGGCGTATTCGGTGATTTTTCAGGGACTTTTTAAAAATTTTTCTGACATGCCGGTGTCGCTTCAGTCACATATACGGTATCCGGAGGATATGTTCAACATACAGTCCGGCGTCCTGCTCCGCTATCACATGAAGGATGTCAACGTGTTCTACAATAATGAGGACGCATGGGACATACCCAACCAGATATACGATACCAGCGAGGAGCGGGTACAGAGTTACTACCTGGTGACAAAGCTCCCCCGGGAGACCAGAAGCGAGTTCATACTCCTGCTGCCGTTTACGCCCGTCACCAGGGACAACATGGTCGCCTTTCTGGCGGCGAAATGCGACATGCCGCACCTTGGCGAGCTGACGCTGTACCGGCTCCCCAAGGACCGGCTGAGTTATGGTCCGATGCAGATCGAGGCGAAGATCAATCAGGATCCGGAAATATCCAAGCAGCTGACGCTCTGGAGCCAGAAGGGGACCAATGTGATCAGGGGCAACATGCTGGTGCTTCCGGTCGAGGAATCGATCCTGTTTGTAGAGCCGCTGTACTTGAAGGCCGTGAGCGGGGAGATACCCGAGCTCAGGAGGGTATCGGCGGCTTTCGGCGAGCGCATTGTAATGGAGGAAAACCTCGATCTCGCGCTGGACAGGCTTTTCAGGGATACGGGCTATCCTCCTGTTTCGAATCTCGCTTCGGGGGAAAAGGACACAAGCGCCAGGGACTACGCCGCGAAAGCGTACATGTATTTCATGCAGGCCGAGCAGTATCAGCGCCAGGGGCAGTGGGCGAAATACGGGGAGGAGATTGAAAAGCTGCGAAGCGTATTGTCAAGGATGAAGGATCTTCGCTGAGCGATAACAGGGGGCCGGGTACAGGGAATGAACAGGGATTTGCAGACGATGATTACGCTCCAGGGATACTGGGACCGCGTGATCGAGGGGAAACATGGGATTGAGAGGGCGAAAAAGGCCATTGAATACTGGAACAGTCGCGTCGAGGAGAAGGGCCGTTCAATCCGGTCGCTCGAAGAAGAGATCAGGCTCGAAAAGGCGGCCATCAAGGAGCTGGAAGTGGATCTCGCGCTCAAAGACCAGCAGCGAGAAAAGCTCGAGGCGAGAAAGCTCTCAGTGAAAACGGAAAAAGAGCTTTCAGCGACGGAAAACGAGCTCGCGCTGATCAGGAAGTCCGCGGGGGATGTTGAAGAGGGATTGATAGTGAAATTCGACTGCCTTGCAGAGATGGAGTCGCGGCTTGAAACCTGGATGGATGAACACCGGCAGGCGGGTGCGCAGTCGGAAAAGGACATCGCACAGCTCCGTGAGGAGATATCCCGGCATGAAAAAACCGTCACTGACAACGAGGCGCTGTTCGGCGGCATCCTCCCGGATCTGGCGCCCGAATATGCCTCAAAGTTCAAAAAGCTCATATCCGGGAAAGACGGGAAGGCGATCGTCCCGCTGGACGGCGGCAATTGCGGAGGGTGCCATTTCGAGATACCGGTGCACATTGTCATCGAGGCTTCAAAGAATGAGACAATACACAGCTGCACCAACTGCGGAAAATTCATATTCAGAAAAACATCCTGAAAAACCTCATATCCGTCTTGACATAATACTCGCCCGGGCCAAGGTTTGATGGGCTGTTCGGGGAACTGTTCCGGCCTGAAGGCGGGGGCAATCGGGGCGGATGAATGTCTGATCAAGAAATTTTTACGGGATACCGGTATGATACTGAGCATCGAGAGGGTGTTGAAGCTGCTGTCTGAAGGGAAAAGCGCCGAAAAGATCGCGGAGATGTCCGCCGTGGGCATCGAAGACGTGTACTCGCTGATTGCCGAAGCGAGGAATATGGTGCTGGGTCAGGACCGTGAGCGGGCCAGAAAAAAAGTCATCATAAAGAAACAGGCGCTTTCAGATTTCAAGAACGATATTTTTGACGGGGCCGAGCTGGTTGCCGTGCCCGTCGAGTCGTCGCTTGTTGTCTACACCGATGGGGCGTCAAGGGGCAATCCCGGGCCGGCGGGTGTAGGAATTGTGTTCCTCGACTCCGAGGACAGGCAGGTGGGCAAAGTGTCCCACTATATTGGCGTGCAGACCAACAACTTCGCGGAATACACCGCCGTGATCCGCGCGATTAAAATTGCGCTGTATTTCAAGACGAAACACCTGAAAATCAGAACCGATTCCGAGCTTATTGTCCGGCAGATCACCGGAGAATACAAGGTGAAAAACGAGGGCATAAAACCGCTCTACGATGAGGTCGTGAAACTCAAGGAAGGAATCATGGATTTCCGGATTGAGCATGTGACAAGGAGCCTCAATGACAAGGCCGATTATCTCGCGAAAAAAGCCTCAAACGCCGCAGAATAATCCAAAATTCATTCTCTCCATTAATTGATGAAGCACAACTGGCTGATAAAGAAATATGACGGAACAGCAGCCCGGCGCCTTGCGGAAGAAATGAATGTACACCCGATAACCGCAGGGATTCTCGCCGCGCGCAACATCACACGCACCGCCGAAGCTTTCTCTTTCCTGAATCC
>CAZPZJ010000103.1:0-12438 GCA_964591055.1 uncultured Leptospiraceae bacterium | reverse complement strand
CCGTCATTTCCCCGTGAATTTCGGCTTGCGCTTTTCGCCAAGCGCCATGGCCGCCTCGATGAGGTCGGCGGAGGGTATGATGTTGGCGCTGATCGAGGCGTTGTAGAGCAGCCCCGCGTCGATGCCGTCGGTGATCGCCTGGTTGAGCACGTTCTTGGTCGCCTCGATCGCAAGGGGCGAGTTGTCCAGAATCATGGCGGCCGTCTCCTCCGCGCCTTTCATGACGGCGTCGTAGTCATCGTACACCTCGCTCACCAGCAGTATCTCCCTGGCGCGCTTTGCGTCGATGAACTTCGCCGTATAGGCGAGCTCGCGCGTCACTCCCTGCCCGCAGATCAGGGGCAGCCGCTGCAGCACGCCCACGTCCGCCACGAAGGCGACGGCTGCCTCGCGCAGGGAAAACTGCGCGTCCCTGGAGCACAGGCGAATGTCGCAGGCCGTTGCCATGTCGAGCCCCGCGCCGATGCAGAAGCCGTGAATCGCGGCGATCACCGGTTTGCGGCAGCGTTCGATGCAGGTGTTGGTTTTCTGGAGTTTGTAAATGGTCTGCAGCAGCGAGAGCTTCACACTGCCGGTCTGGTCCTTGCTTAAAAGCTCCGGCATGGCGGTCGCCATTCCGGGCAGGTCGATCCCGGCCGAAAAGCATTTGCCCTTGCCCGCGATGATCACCACCCTGATTTCAGGGTCTTTATCCAGGTCATCCATGATGGCGGGCATTTCCCACCACGCTGGCGGGTGCATGGCGTTGAGCTTGTCCGGCCTGTTGAGGTACACATAGGCCAGCGGGGGCTTCTTCTCGACTATGTAAAATTCGTATTCGCTCATACTCTTGCTCCTTGTTCCGTGATGTTATTCATGCCGCTCTGGCGGAGGAAGCGCAAGCGGCCAAAATGCGAGTGATTTTCGGGCTCGCCGGCACAAATCTGCTGTTACCCAATCGTGCGTCGCGGGCCTTGAAATGTTCAATGATTAATTGTGTGGCGGGTAAAAATATATTTTATGTATAAATAGTTAATAACGTGCAGTTGATTCCGCGTGTGCATTAATACATTGACGAAAAGACACGCCGCGCCTACACTCTTTGCAGGATTGCAACACAGTTCAGGGGACCTGATATGCACGCTGAATACATCGTAATTTTCTGCACCGTGCCCAATGCTGAAACGGGCGGAGCGATCGCCGGGAAACTGGTGGGTGAGCGCCTTGCCGCCTGCGTCAACATCACCGGCGAAGTGAGCTCGGTGTACACCTGGAAGGGACAGGTATGCCGGGAAAGCGAACTGCTCCTCGTCATCAAGAGCCGCCGCACTCTCTTCGGCGATATAGAGCGGGCGATCCGCTCAGTCCATCCCTACGAGGTCCCGGAAATCATCGCCATGCCCGTGCTCGAGGGCCACGCGCCGTACCTCGCGTGGATCGACGACGCGACATCTCAATCATAACGCGATTATCCGGTAGAAACGAACAATGCCCCCGTTCAAGGTAACATCGAAATTCAGGCCTTCCCGCGATCAGGAGCGCGCCATTGACGAGCTCGCGTCCGGAGTGGCGCAGAAGCTGAAATACCAGACGCTACTCGGCGTCACCGGGTCGGGCAAGACCTTCACCATGGCCAAGGTGATCGAGCGCTCGCAGAAGCGCGCGCTGGTGCTGACGCACAACAAGACGCTGGCCGCCCAGCTCTACCGCGAGTTCAGCGAGTTCTTCCCGGACAACGCCGTGGAGTACTTCGTCTCGTACTACGACTACTACCAGCCCGAGGCCTACGTGGTCTCGCAGGACCTGTACATCGAGAAGGACGCCTCCATCAACGACGAGATCGACCGGCTGCGCCTGAAGGCGACCTCGTCGATCCTGGACAGGAGCGACGTGATCGTGGTCTCGTCGGTGTCCTGCATCTACGGCCTCGGGAGTCCCGAAAGCTACGAGGCGATGCAGATCGCGCTGCACGTCGGGGATGTTGTGAACCGCGACGACATCCTTCGTGAGCTTGTCGCGATCCACTATGAGCGCAACGATATTTCGTTCATGAGGGGTACGTTCCGCGCGCGGGGCGATGTCATCGAGGTGTTTCCCGCGTACCTGAAAAACGCCCTTCGCATAGAGCTTTTCGGGGACGAGGTCGAGCGCATCAGCGTGATCGATCCTCTCACCGGCAGGACGCTTTCCGACGAGAAGCTCGCCTACATCTACCCCGCCAAGCACTACGTGTCGCCGCCCGACGAGATGAGGCGCACCGTCGAAATGATCGGCGAAGAGCTGGAGGAGCGCCTCGCCGCACTGCGCGCCGCGAACAGGCTGCTCGAAGCCCAGCGGCTGGAGAGCCGCACGCGTTACGACATGGAGATGCTGCTCTCAATGGGCTACTGCAACGGCATCGAGAATTACTCCCGCATCATATCGCGCCGCAATCCCGGTGAGCCTCCCGGCTGCCTGCTGGACTACTTCAAGGGCGATTACATGATGTTCATTGACGAATCCCATGTCACCATCCCGCAGGTACGTGGCATGTTTGAGGGAGACCGCTCCCGCAAACAGAACCTTGTTGAATTCGGCTTCCGGCTCCCCTCAGCGCTCGACAACCGTCCGCTTCACTTCGAGGAGTTCGAGCGCATCATCAATCAGGCGGTGTTCGTTTCCGCCACGCCGGGAGACTGGGAGCTGCGGGAAAGCGGAAAGGTGGTTGAACAGGTCGTAAGGCCCACGGGCCTTTTGGATCCATTGATCGAGGTACGTTCCGCGAAAAACCAGGTAGACGACCTGATCGGAGAAGTAAACGCGCGCGTGGCCAGGAACGAGAGGGTGCTAGTGACCACCCTTACCAAGAAAATGTCCGAGGATCTCACCGATTATTTTGTCGAAGCCGGCATCCGCGCCAAGTACCTGCATTCGGAAATTGAAACGATCGAGCGCGTCGAGATCATCCGTGACCTGCGCAAGGGCGTGTTCGACTGCCTTGTGGGCATCAACCTGTTGCGCGAGGGCCTCGACCTTCCTGAAGTCTCCCTGGTCGCGATCCTCGACGCCGACAAGGAGGGTTTTTTGCGCTCGTACCGGCCCCTGGTGCAGACCGCCGGAAGGGCCGCGCGCAATATCAACGGGCGCGTGATCATGTACGCCGACAGAATGACCGATTCAATGCGCCTGGCCATCAGCGAGACGGAGCGCCGTAGAAAGATTCAGAATGCCTACAACATAGAGCATGGCATTACCCCCCGCTCGATTGAAAAGGAAATTCTGGACATCCTTGAGCGCGAATACCACACCGACGACACGTACGCCGATTACGTCGCCGACTACAGGAACAAGTACCGGAGCGGCAACCTGGAGCAGCTTGAAAGCCTTATTAAAGAAATGCGCGGGGCGATGCTTGCGGCCGCGGAAAACCTGGAGTTTGAAAAGGCCGCGGTGCTGCGCGACGAGATGCTCGATTGCGAGAAAAAGATCGAGCTGCTGAAAAAGGCGGGGAAGTGATCTGCTTGAAGTGAAGCCGAATTGCCCAACGCCCCCCCTCTCGGTCTCCCCCCGCAGGGGGGAGATGATTGATGGCGGAGGCGCGGTGAGGGCGCCGTTGTATCGAGGGGAAGCGTCTGGCGTCTACATGATGACGGTGTTACGGCCTGCCGACCGGGGATTTCCCGGATTTCGGGGAGGTGTTCCGGGCGGAACTGGCGGTAATCACGGGTGAAAGGCTCCGCTACCGTCGCCTCCTTGACATCCGTGTTACCGCGGCACTGGTGCATCCGTGCACGGCGTCCTGTCAATTCGCAGACCCCTTTCGCAACCATCCATGGCTGCTCATTTTAGATTGTCACAAGAATCTCTTGTGTCGAGGCCCCCCTCTCTTTTTTTTAAAAGAGAGGGGGCAGCCGAGCGCAGCGAGGCGGGGGTGAGTTTAACGCCGCAGCGCCATCGCGGGGAGCGCACGGAGGCGGGTGCGCAAAAATGACTTGACCTGTCCCGGTCCGCGATGGATAAACATTTTCAAATCATAGAAGCGGGATATTTTGATCATCCTCCGGAAATGCCGTTTTGGGGCTGGTGCGCGACATCGTTTCTAAAATATGATTATCTTCATCGGCTTTTCCGGAGGAAAACGAAAAGAAACCTCTTGTTCGTATTCCCGCTCGTTTTTCTCGTGAAATGGCTACAATGGACCCCGGATGAGGCGGCGCGCTCGTTGTTTCAAAACGCGGTTTTAAAACAACGCAGATGGATGTAGGCGGGTTCTACGATAAAAATGTTTTTGAATTACTGATAGAGTTGGAAAAAGAATAAAAAGCGCCGGGAACCCATTTCGGTAAAAAGGCGCAGCCGGGCGGGATTTTATAAGCATTCAGGGGGAACGATGAAAGTCAGGGGGACGGGAAAGCGGGCGGCTTTCCGGACAGTTACAAAAGACCTGAAAAATATGTGTACCACAAAAAGGTCAGTGGCGCTCGCCTTTGTCGCATTAATCATCGCGGGCATCCTCGGAATAGCGGTCCGTTTTACAACCGCAACGGATTCGACCGAGAAGACGTGGGCCCAGCAGCACGTATACGCGCAGCTTCGCTTCGAAGCCGAAATGAAGTTGGTGAACAGCACAATGGAAGTGTTGAGGGACAGCGCCGAGTCGTGGTTCGCGAACCCGTCAAAAGAACTGACTCCTTTAGCCCCCTGGATCGTCCGTCGGGACGACAAGAAAGGTTTCGCGCTGAACGCTCCCCCTCCGCGATTCAGAGACATTTCCGCGCACTTCTCGGCAATCGGCGACATGTCGAAGCTCAACGGATCATACCTGCGTGAGGTTTCCATGTCGTTCTCGCTGGTGCCGCTTTTACGCTGGGCGCTTAAAGTCAACCCCTCGGCCCCGTGGATATATTACATCTCCGCGCGGAACTATCTCTGTCTCTACCCGTGGACCTCGCCCGACGGCCTGTTCTTCGCCCCGGAATTGCTGAATCTGGATTTTTTCGCGAATGCACTGCCCGCGAAGAACCCCGACCGGAAAATATTCATAACCGGCGTCTATCCGTGCGCGGAATACAAGAATGAGCTCATGGTGACGGTTTCCGTTCCGGTATACGAAAAGGATGTGTTCCGGGGCGTCGCCGCCATCGACCTGACACTGCAGAACCTGCATAAATACTTCAGCAAAGAGCTGTATCCGGACGAGTCGGCATGGATCGTCAACGACAACAACCAGGTCGTGGCGATGTCAAACCGGGTTGCGGTCACCGAGGTTATAAGCGTCTCTCGGCTTCTCGCCGACAGGGGGATATCCGTCGCGCCTGAAGCGATGCCGGTCGACCGCGTATTCCGTTCGGGTTCATGGCATGTCCTTGTACATAAGATCGCCGGCACCAAATGGCTGTACATGGCCGTCGTCCCGCATGCACGGGTATTCGCGACCGCCGCGGCGGAGACCGCGCCCCTTTTCCTTTTATTCGCCTTGTTGGGAGCCATATTGCTCCTCTTTATATTCACCGCGAGACAAAAGAATATAGCGGAGGAAGCGAACCGCTCGAAGAGCGAATTCCTCGCCAACATGTCGCACGAAATCAGGACGCCGATGAACGCGATCATCGGGATGTCGCACCTCGCCCTCAAGACCGAGCTTAATCCCAGGCAGAGGGACTATATCGGGAAGATCGACAAAGCCGCGCACAACCTGCTCCAACTGATCAATGATATACTCGATTTTTCGAAAATCGAGGCCGGCAAGCTCGACATGGAAAGAATACCGTTTAACCTGGATGAGGTTATGGCGAATCTTTCCACGGTTATAAGCGTTAAAGCCAATGAAAAGGGCCTTGAATTTATTTTCGACACATCGACGGAAATTCCAAACAGGCTTGTCGGGGACCCGCTCCGGCTCAACCAGGTGCTGGTCAATCTCTGCAGCAACGCGGTCAAGTTTACGGAGAATGGGGAAATCGTGGTCCGCACCAAGCTCCGCAGCCGTGATGGCAGCCATGTACAGCTTGAGTTCGAGATATCCGATACGGGTATAGGTATGACATCGGACCAGATGACCAAACTCTTCGGGTCTTTCACGCAGGCTGACAGCTCAACGACAAGAAAATACGGAGGCACGGGGCTTGGCCTTTCGATCTCCCGAAGGCTTGCCCGGATGATGGGCGGTGGAATTTCCGTGGAAAGCGAATTCGGGAAAGGCAGCACGTTCCGCTTTAACGCCCGGTTCGGCGTCCAGGAAAAGCAGGACATTTCCCGCGCCGAATCCATTGCGAGCCTGCGCGGCATGAGAGTGCTTATCGTGGATGACAACCAGAGCTCGCGCCAGATACTGATGGACATGATGGAGCGTCTTTCGTTCAAGGTCGATGCCGGCGCATCCGGCGAAGAAGCCATAGCAAAAATCGAAAACGCCTCCGGGTCCGGGGACGCCTATGATATCGTGCTCATGGACTGGAAAATGCCGGGCATCGACGGGCTTGAGGCAAGCAGGAGGATAAAGTCGAATTCGGGGCTCTCGAAGATTCCCGCGATTATCATGATCACCGCGTACGATTCGGAGGAGCTTATGGTCGAGGCCGAACACCTCGGGCTGGAGGGATTCCTTATCAAGCCGGTTAACCCTTCAACTGTTGTTGATACATTCATGACAATATTCGGAAGCAAAACCGCAGGAACTCCGATTACGCTGAGGAAGCCGGAGGACCCCGCAGGGCTCGTCAGGGACATACGGGGCGCCCGGATACTCCTTGCCGAAGATAATGACATGAACCAGCAGGTGGCGATCGAACTGCTGGAAGGAGCGGGTTTATCGGTCACGCTGGCGGTTGACGGGCGCGAGGCGGTTGAAAAAATGAGGCCGGATTTTCACGCGGTGCTCATGGACGTGCAGATGCCCAACCTTGACGGATACGAAGCGACAAAAATCATCCGCTCCAGGAAAGAATTCGACGGTATACCCATAATAGCCATGACTGCAAACGCGATGGAGCACGACCTGATGCTGGCAAAAACCGCGGGAATGGTTTCCCATGTTTCCAAACCGGTTGACCCGGAAAATCTCTATCGCACACTCGCCGCCTTTATTGTCCCCGATCCCGCCAAGCCTTTCGACCCGGTCGCCGATATGCCTGCGGTAACGGGCGGGAATCCCGTAGATATCGACAGGTCCGCACTGCCTGCGAGCTTGCCGGGCATTGACATTGACGACGGTCTTTCCCACATGGCGGGAAATGTACGGGCATACATAAAACTGCTGCGGAGATTTCCGGAAAGCCAGGGAGCATGCGTTGAATTATTGAAACAGCATTTAAGCAGGGATGAAAAAAAAGACGCCGGGCGGCTGGCCCATTCGTTAAAATCGGTAGCCGGAAACCTGGGGGCGAAAGACCTTTACGCGGCGGCGCGCGATGTCGAATCCGCCCTGGCCGATAATCTTGAGGCGACCGCCCTTATAGACAGGATGGAGACCCTTCTCAGGGAGGTCGTTGAAGGTCTCAGGGTATCACCGCTGTCGACGGATGCGGTCCGGGACGCCGGAGGAGCCGGGACCGACATGGGACAGGTCAGGAACCTTGCGGACGATCTCGAAAGACTTCTGAAAGACGACGATACCGCATCGATAGAAATCATTGATCGGTTGTACAGCATGGGAATCCAATCCCTGAATGATATCCTATCCGAAATGCGCAGACAGGCCGAATCATATGATTTCGAATCCGTCCTTGAAACCCTTGCGACATTGAAAAAACGTCTTGATGATACCGCCGTGCAATAACGAGGAAATAATGACCGAAACATCAAAAATTATCCTTATCGTGGATGACACACCGGAGAACATTACGGCCCTGACGGCGATAATATCAAAATTCGGGAAAATCAAAGCGGCCACCGGCGGTGAAAAGGCGTTGAAAATCTGCTCCGGCGAAATTAAACCGGACCTGATATTCCTGGATATCGCGATGCCGGGGATGGACGGATGGGAGGTGTTCGGCCGTCTCAGGCGGGATGCCGCGACCGCGGCCATCCCCGTGATATTCGTGACCGCCCTGGGGAACGACGCAGACCGGGAAAAGGCCCTTTCCCTGGGCGCGGCCGGATTTGTAACAAAACCTCTCGACGCGGAACTGATCACCGGCCTGGTCGGCTCACTCATATGACGGGACAAGGAGCAGGGTGCGATGGATACGGACGCTTCACAGTATTCAGTTCTTATTGTAGACGATACGCCCGATAATATCACGGTCCTTAACGGCGTGCTTTCAGGCCTTTACCAGATCAAGGCGGCGACTTCGGGGAAAAAAGCACTGGCAATCTGCCGTGGCGATACGCCTCCCGATCTTATTCTGCTTGACGTGATGATGCCCGAGATGGACGGCTACGAAGTCTGCCGCACGCTTAAGAGCGATAAAAGAACAGCCCATATCCCTGTAATCTTCGTCACGGCGATAACCGACACGCAGAATGAGGCCATGGGATTTGAAATAGGCGCGGTCGACTACATAACAAAGCCCCTCAGCCCGGCCGTAGTACTGCAGCGGGTGAAGCTTCACCTCGAGCTTGAGGAAGTGCGCAGGAAAGTAGAAGCCCTTAACCGCCAGTACTCATCTTATATCTCCCCGCACCTGGCAAAAAGCATCCGCGACGGCGACATCACGGCATCCATAGGCAGCAGCCGGAAAAAACTCTCGGTGTTTTTTTCCGACATCCAGAACTTCACGGCCGGTACTGAAAAACTCGAACCCGAGGACATGACGTTTCTACTGAACCATTACTTCGACACGATGACCAGGATAGTGCACCGGCACAACGGCACCCTGGACAAATACATCGGGGACGCGATGCTCGTATTCTTCGGCGACCATGAAAGCAGGGGCGTAAGAGAGGACGCCGAGGCCTGCATCCGCATGGCCATCGAGATGCAGGAAACCATCAACGCGATGCAGGACGTGTGGCACTCAAAGGGCATAACCATGCCGCTTAGGGTGCGCATGGGAATCACGACCGGCTTCTGCACGGTGGGCAACTTCGGCAGTTTGACCCAACTGGCATATACGATAATGGGCACGCCCGTAAACCTCGCATCACGCCTCCAGAGCCACGCCCGGCCGGGCGTGGTGATGATATCCGAAGAGACTTACCAGCTTGTCAAGGACAGGTTTGAATGCGTCGCACAGCAGCCGATACAGGTCAAGGGTATTTCATACCCCGTGCAGGCATACGAGATAATATCGACCGTGAATGGAAACGTCCGCAGCATTCAGTCCGATCACTGCCGTATACGCGTCGACCTTGATGCATTATCAGACGACGAGAGGAGCAGCATAAAGGAATTCCTTGCCGAACTGAATGATAAAATTTAAAGGCCCGCCGTAACGGGCTTTTTTACGGGAGAGGGAGAGCATGTCCGATCGGGAATAAATTTTAAGGCCCCCTGAAAGGGGCTTTTTCACAAGGATTCCCGGGAATCTGGGAAAAGGCGCTGCCGGTAAGAGGTATTCCGTCATGCGGCAAAGCGCTCCGGGTCGGGGAAGTTTCCTGGATATTCAAAAAAGACCTCCCGTCTGCGGGAGATCTTTGTATTTCAGCACGGAAGGATTTATCGTTTTTACAGAATGTTGTTTCCACAGAAAATTGTCAGCCCCGGTTTAAATTTGCCGGAAATCACCGATTATAATTATCCGCTATTTTTTATATAAAGCAACGGCAACAATGATCCCGTGATGCGGGATCAGATTATACTACTAAGCGTTAGTCGAAAGTTTGGCCTTCTGTTTTATTGAAACATATAACCCTATTATATTTCTTGACAAACAAGACCATATTTGATATTATATATAGACTTTATAATTTCGAGGTTTACTTATGAATATCAAAGAAGATATCCGACCTATTTCTTATGTTAAGGCGCATGCTGCAGATATTCTCTTGCAAGTTAATAATACAAAACGGCCAATATATGTGACTCAAAACGGTGAGGCGGTAGCCGTATTGCTTGACACTGAAAGTTTTCAAAATATGCAAAAAGCGCTGGGAATATTAAAAATTATTGCTCAAGGAGAAAAGGATATCCGCAAAAACAATATAATTCCCCAAGTTGAGGTCTTTGAACGTTTGGATAAAAAGTTTACGTAACTATTATGCCAAAGAATAATTATACTATTTTTTGGACCCAAACGGCTTTTAATGATATTGATTCAATAATTGATTATCTTTCTGATGATAGCATGCCTGCCGCTCTTGATATTTATAAAAGGATAAAAGATAAAGCTACTGCACATATTTCTTTTCCATATCGTGGTCGTATTGTTCCCGAATTAAAGTTTCAAAATATTACAACCTGTCGAGAGTTGATTATTTCCCCCTGGAGGATTATTTACAAAGTCGAAAAAGATATAGTTTATATTTTGTCTGTTTTTGATGGACGAAGAAATCTTGAAGATTTATTATTATCAAGATTTATTAATGATTGAATGAATTGTGATGTATAACTGACCATATCTTCGACTAACTAACCATACCCGCTTCGTCGCTGCGATCCTCGACCTTCGGCACATTGCGCCAAACGGCCGCCGCAACGTTGCGTATGCTTTGACGTTATCGCACACCGCAGTATAGCAACCACTGGATATTCACCTTGTTCTTCCCGCGAAGCGTAAAGCGGTCCATTCCTTTACAGTACCGGATGTTGGCAAACACCGGCTCATGTAAGCGGGGCGTTGTGCAAAAACCCTGTTTGAATATTTAATTGACAACATGAATATTAATGAATATATTGTTGTTGGAATCTGTTTTGGCAGGATGGCATCACTGGTGGATGCCGGCCTGCCCAAATAGGATTTGATTATTGATGGAGTAATCCAATGAAAACAATAACAGTTCGTGTTGACGATGATGTGTATAATATTTTAAAAAAAGCTGCTGATGGAGAACGCCGCACTATCTCAAATTTCATCGAGAATGCTTCCCTTTCATATCTTACTAACGAGATGTATGTTTCTGATTATGAAATGGCCGATATAATGGAAGATGCCAAGCTTGTCTCAGGAATAAAAAAAGGATTAGATGATGTAAAAAAGGGGATGTATAAGATTGTTGAATAAATTCAAAATCGCGGAAACCGATACCCTTGCTTCAAAGGTGGCTGATTCAAAGTACGGTAAAATTTATAAAAAGATTTCAGATTACGTCTATCCGCAATTAAGGGAAAATCCATTCTTCGGATCAAATATAAAAAAACTCAAGGGTGAATTTGAAGGTCTTTACAGATATAGAGCTGGAAGGTATAGAATATTCTATAATATTGAAGATGAGAAGATCCTCGTCATTATGCTTGATATCGACGACAGGAAGGATGCCTGAAAATAGTACGCCCGAGGGTGAAAACAGGAGTTACTGAAAAAGTCAAATTCAGCGCAATAATGAATATTCCATCCGGAGGCATGCAATGTCAATGGCAAAAGAAACAATCGAAAAGATGATCGATAAAATCGGCGTATCAATAATCAGTTCAGTGGATGAATCAGGATTCCCGAATACAAAGGCCATGCTGCCTCCGAGAAAAAGAGAGGGACTTAGTACCTTCTACTTTACGACAAACACGTCTTCAATGAGAGTAAAGCAATACGGTCTCAATAACAAAGCATGTATTTATTTTTTTGATAAGCGGTTTTTCCGCGGAGTAATGATAATTGGAACAATGGAAGTGATGTCGGATCAGCGCACAAAAAACATGATATGGAAAGACGGGGATACGATGTATTATCCGCTTGGCGTTACTGATCCGGATTACTGTGTTTTAAAGTTTTCTTCAGAAAAAATGAGAGTATATCAAAATTTCAAATCTGAGAATATTGATATAATGTAAAGTGATTCGGTTCGCAGGATGCTCATCGTCCCCGGGTTTGCGGCTGGAAGATAACACTCAAGCCCCGCGGATCTCGCAGACGTCCGCAAAGGTCTTCACGTAATCCCGGAATTCGCGCAGCCTTGTGACGGGATACGGCGCAACCTTCCCCATTGATTCGTCCAGCGTGACGAGGTTCACAAACTGCTGCAGGTAGTACCTGCGCACATGGCCGATATCACCGCGGATGGTGACGAAATCCTCCATGGCCACATATTTCGGCACGCAGGTGGTGCGCAGTTCATAGTCTATGCCGGATTCCCTGACGGTATTGATGGTACGCAACACCAGCGGGAAGGCGTTGCGGGCGCCCGTGAGCTCGCCGTACTTTTCAGGCGAGGTCTTCACGTCCATCGCCACGTAGTCCAGGAGATTGTCGGCGAGAAGTTTTTCAACCAGGGAAGGGTTGAGCCCGTTGGTGTCGAGCTTGATTGCAAGGCCGACATCGCGCAGCTCCCGGATAAAGGGCTCGATATTCTTAGCGAGCGTGGGCTCTCCCCCGGAAAGCGAAACACCGTCGATGAGCCCCCTTCGCCTCCGGGCCTTTACGAGATCGAGCACCTCTTCGTTGGAAA
>CAZPZJ010000102.1:2369-12500 GCA_964591055.1 uncultured Leptospiraceae bacterium | reverse complement strand
ATCGCCATGTTCCGCACGCTGCTGGTGTTCAATCCATCGAGCTTCGGAAGCTTTTTCAACCTTGGAGTTGCTTATGCGAAAAAAAGGGAGTACGATGTTTCAATCCAGATGTTCCGGAAGGCTGCGGCCGTCAATCCCTCGCATGAGCTGACGTCCTCCTACATCGAACGCGTTGAACGGTTGCAATCCGAGCATGGACAGAACACCGTTTGATCCGGCGGTCCTTCTTCGCGAAGCGCCGACACTTCCGGGCGTGTACCTGATGAAAGACGGTGACGGGGAGATCATCTACATCGGGAAAGCCTCCTCGCTGAAAAAACGCCTTTCATCGTATTTTCAGAAAACAGCTCACGATGTCAAGACAGCGACACTGGTGCGGCACATACGCTCCGTTGAGTACATTGTAACCGACTCCGAGATCGAGGCCCTTCTCCTTGAAAGCTCTCTGATCGGGAAGCACCGGCCGAAATACAACGTGCGCCTCAAGGACGACAAGCGCTATCCTTACATCGCGGTCACGATGGCGGAGGAATACCCCAGGATTGTTTTTACCAGAAAGATGTCCCGTGGAAGCGACAGGTACTTCGGCCCCTACACCGATGCCAGGGCCGCGCGCGGAATGGCTGCAACGCTCAACTCGGCGTTCAGGCTGAAAACATGCGGGAAAAAGATTCCCCTTGCCAGGGGTGAGAGGCCCTGTCTCAATTATCAGATGAACCGGTGCCATGGCCCCTGCATGGGAAAGATAACCGCTGATGAATACCGTGAAATCGTCCGTGGCGCAGTGGAATTTCTTGAGGGCGACATCGATTCCGTCATGGAAAACCTGCGCTCGCTCATGAACAGTCACTCTGAGAAATTCGAGTACGAGCAGGCAGCGAGAATCCGCGATGTCATTGAAGATATCTCAAAGATCACGGAGTCCCAGAAAGTGTTCGCACCCGTGGGCAGCGACCGTGATTACGCCGCGATGGCGATCAGAAGCGATGAAGCGCTGGTGGTGCTGTTCGAGTTCAGGGGCGGGGCGCTTCTCGGCAGGAAGGTGCGGGTTTATGAAAATGCACAATACGCCGGCACCGGGGACATCCTGCGGGCGTTCCTTGTGGAATATTATCGAACGCCTGAAATACCTCCCGCAATTGTCGTCATGAACAAAGTACATGACAGGCTGATCATCGAGCAACACCTTGCTTCCAGGGCGGGCCACAGGGTCGCGATACTCACACCGAAGACCGGCGATGACCATGCGGTGATGAACCTGCTGAGGAAGAACATCGACGTGCTCGTTTCTGAAAGGGAAGCACGCCGGCACCATGACGATACCAGAAGCGGACTTGATGAGCTTGCAGGGGCGATAGGCCTGAAAGCCGCGATCTCAACAATCGAATGCTTCGATATATCCAATACACAGGGAACGCTTTCAGTGGCGTCAATGGTCCGTTTTCGCGACGGCAATCCCGATCGTTCGCGTTACAGGCGCTTCAGGATCAAGGGCTACTCCGAATCAAACGATCCCGGCATGATCCACGAGGTCGTATCGAGAAGAATACAGCACCTGCTGAATGAAAACCAGCAGTTGCCGGACCTGCTGGTGATAGACGGAGGTCCCACGCAGCTGGCGAGGGCGCTTGAAGCGGTTTCATCGCTGGAGGCGAAAGTGCCCGTTATTTCGCTTGCCAAACGTTACGAGGAGATTTACACACACCCGAAGGACAAGCCCCTGCGCCTCCCGTCGGGCTCCGTGGCCCTGAAAATCCTTCAGCGCATCCGGGATGAGGCCCACAGGTTCGCGATCACCTACCATAAATCGCTGCGTGATGGCGCTATGACGGCATCCGCGCTTGACGGCATTGACGGGATTGGCGAGCAGAGAAAGCGAATCCTTCTCGAGCACATGAAATCAGTGGACGCTATCCGCGCCGCATCCATTGATGAAATCGCTTCCGTGCCCGGAATTGGAAAGGCGGTTGCGCAAACCGTGTTCAATCACTTTCACCGCGGCCGGAACGGATCTGAAAGCGGCTGATGCCTGAAAACTTCTTTTTTTAACACTAAGATATTGGAGGACATGCGTGAATCCGAATCGATTGCTGATAATGACGATTCTGAACGGGCTTATTCTGCTGACCGCCTGCGGCCGGGGACCCGACACCGTCGAAAAAAAATCTCCTGACGCGGCAGTTCCTTCCGTGAGCGTAACTGCGCAGGGATGCGTCGAAGGTGACTGCGTAAACGGGAAGGGCACCCTCGTCAACGCCAACGGCAACAGGTACACAGGTGAGTTCTCCGGTGGCAAGCCGCATGGTGCGGGAACCTGCGTGTTCGCCGTGTCCGGGGACGTATACGCTGGCGAGTGGAAACACGACCGCATGCATGGAAAGGGCAAGTACGTGTTCGGTGAAGGATCGCAATGGGCCGGTGACAGCTACGAAGGGCAGTGGGCGGATGACAGGATGCACGGAAACGGCACCTACGCATTCGGCCCGAAATCGAAATGGCACGGCGACCGATACGTCGGAGAATACCGGCTCGGGAAGAAGAGCGGAAATGGGTCTTACTTCTGGGCCGACGGCAGCAAATATGTCGGCGAATGGAAAGATGACTGCATGCACGGACGCGGCGTGTACTACAAAACGGACGGGACCGCGGTCAGGGGACGATGGAACTATGACGAGTATGTCGGCGAGAGATGATTGTCTTTGCCAGTGATTCCTCCGGCATCGCTCCCTTTGCGGTGTTTTCCCCGACGCATTGGACGACGCTCGGGGTGCTTGCGATCTTCAACGCTGTATTTCTGACATGGGCGGCGCGAACCCTTACCGCTGCACAAGGCAGGATTGTCAGGCTGACTCTGGCGTCGCTGCTGATCGCGCTTGAGATCGGCGAACACGCATGGGAGATGGCGTACAACCAGTGGGATGTCCGGACGTCGCTTCCGTTCAACCTCTGCCGGATAGGGGTGTTTCTCAGCGCGCTGCTGCTCGTGTCAAAACGGCAGTGGTTGTTCGACCTGTGCTATTTCTGGTCGATCGGGGGCTCGCTCAATGCTCTTATCACGCCCACCCTGAGCGTGTATGGATTTCCCCACTTTCTCTTTTTCAAGTTTTTCATTTCGCATGACCTTCTGCTCGTCTCGGTGCTCTTCCTTGCGGCAGTCGAGGGCATGCGGCCGTCTTGGCGGTCGGTGGCGAGATCGCTTGCCGTCACCCACGCGTACGCGCTCGCAGTGATGGCCTTTGATTTCGCCATGGACGCCAATTACCTGTATTTAAAAAGTAATCCCGGGGGCGCAACGCTGCTGGCGCCCTTCGGGGACTGGCCCCGTTACCTGCCCGCGCTGTGGGCGATGATGGTGGCGGGAATCTTCCTTCTGTACATTCCGTATGCCATAAAGGACGCCGTGAGCTCCCGAAATCGAGGAAATTATTGAAATCGGAAAGAAACCGAGCTTATTGTAAGGAAATGAGGTATTCAAACAACATCAAGACGGCGTGCGCATGCATGCTGCTGGCAATAACGTACATCGCATCATGCTCTTCGGGCGAGACCGCATTTTCCGAATCGGCATGGAAGAACAGCGTTGAATCCACTCCCGTTTCATCGCTGTACGCTCGCCATTACAGCGAAGGGCGCTTTTCCAACCCCTGGATGCCAATGGACAACAAGAGCATCCTTTCAGTGATCGGATGGAAGCTCTCTTCGTCGCCGGAATACGAACCGGAAGAGATGAAATTCCTGCCCTGTGTAGTGCCGGAAGCGTATCGGAAAATCGTTTCTTCGAAAAACAGGGCGTTCATCGTATGGCTGGGACACAACACGTTTTTAATAAAGGCTGCAGGGCAGTACTGGATCACCGATCCGATGTTTTCCGAAAGGGCCCTCGTACCCAGGCGCAGGACCCCGCCGGCCATTTCCATCGACGAAGCGCGGAGGCTTCCGGGCAGGATCAATATCGTCATCACCCACAATCACTACGACCATCTTGACGAGGCAAGTGTAAGGGCGCTGCCGGCCGGTTCCCGGAGCTACGTGCCCCTCGGCCTCGGTGAATTCGCCAGGGGACTCGGGAAATCCGACGTCGTTGAGATGGACTGGTGGGATGAGACCGCTCCGGAACCGGGATTGAAGCTTGTGTGCCTGCCCGCACAGCACTGGTCACGCCGTGTCACGCAGGGGGTTAACACCACGCTGTGGGCCAGTTATCTGCTCGTCACGCCCGAGATGACCGTGTACATCGGCGGTGACAGCGGCTATTTCATCGGCTACCGGGAGTTCGGGCGCAGGTTTCCGGGAATCGATTACGCCCTGATGCCGACCACGGCCTATCACCCGCGATGGTTCATGCACTATGCGCACATGAATGTAGACGAATCGCTCAGGGCGTTCAAGGAGCTTGGCGCGCGGTATTTCATCCCCACGCAGTGGGGAACGTTTGCGCTGGGCGACGAGCCGCCGGGATACCCGGCTATCGATCTTGAGCGCACAGTGCGAGAGCGCGGCCTGGACAGGGCGAAGTTCATAATACCGGCGCTGGGAGAGATTATCGCGGTACGGTGATATCATTCCGCAATCGCTTGACAAAACTGGCGCGTTCGTCGTACAAGACCGCAGGAATTGCATGGTGGGAAACATGAGCGAGGACATTTTTGACAGGCTTTTTGAGGTGATCGAATCGCGTAAGGCGCGCTCGCCCGAAGAGTCGTATGTGTCAAAGCTGATGCACAAAGGCGTCCTGAAGATGAACTCCAAGATCATGGAGGAGGCCGGTGAAGTGTGCGACGCGGCGCTCGAGGGCGGGAATGAACATCTTGTGTACGAGCTATGCGATCTGCTTTTTCACGCGTTTGTGCTTGCGGGCTTCGCAGGCATTACAATTGACGATCTTAGAGCCGAATTTGAGCGCCGGTTCGGCACCAGCGGGCTCGAAGAGAAAGCCAGCAGGAGGCAGAAATGAACCTTGCCGATACTGAAAGAATCAGATTCGCCATCCCCACCAAGGGGAGGCTGCGTGAGCCCACTATCGATCTCCTTCAGAAGTCGGGCTACCGCTTCCGCGTCAAGGACCGCAACCTCTACGCAACCTGCACCAATGCAGGTATTGTGTTCATATTTGTCCGCGCCGACGACATTCCCGTGCTGGTGCACAACGGCGTCGTCGATCTCGGCATCACCGGCAGCGATCTTGTGCTCGAGCGCGAGTCTGAAGTAGAGGAAGTTTTGAAGCTCGGGTACGGGAAGTGCCGTCTGTGCGTGGCCGTGCGGGAATCCTTTCAGGGGCGGGACGCGGCATCGTTCCAGGGAAGAAACATCGCGACATCATTTCCGGTGATGACGGGAAGGTATTTCAGCGACAAAGGCGTCCGGGTCAACGCCATTGAGATGAAGGGTTCGGTGGAGATCATGGTGAACCTGGGCCTCGCGGACGCCATCGTCGACATTGTAGAGACAGGTGACAGCCTTCGCGACAACAACCTCATGGTCTTCGGCGAAATCGGCTCGTACGAGACCGTACTTGTGGCCAACCGGAACGTGGCAGGCGACCAGCGCATACAGCAGATCAGGCGCCGCATCGAAGGCATTCTCGTCGCCAGCCAGTACAGCATGCTGGAATACAACATCCGCGAACACCTCCTCAAACAGGCTGAAACCATCACGCCCGGATACGAATCTCCCACCGTATCGCGTCTCGACGTGGAAAACTGGCTCGCTGTCAAGGTCATGGTGAAGAAGAGCGACGTGGTCGAGGTCATGGACAGGCTTGAGGCTCTCGGGGCGACCGCCATCATCGAATCAGCCATTAACAACTGCCGTCTGTAGCGACACATCAAAAAGCCCGCCCGGGCCGTATGCCACAACAAAAATTAGTGGACATTTGATGAGTCGTGGTCTATAATGCGCCAGTCATTGAAATACAAAAACCATCCAGTTTCTATTGGCGAAATGTGCGTTCAGTCCGATCATCCGCTGCCGCATCGAAACACGCGTGCGGAAGCGCACACATGATATTTGGAGGATAAAATGGGTAAGATTTCATTGAAAGCGCTCGCGTTTGCGATGTTGCCTGCGATGATGGCGGTTGTGGTATCGTGCGGGAAGAAAGACGTTCACCAGACGGTGGTGATCTGGCGTGTGGGTGAAGTCGAGCTTCAGCGGCAGGGAGAGGCCGCAAGGCAGGTTGAGCTGCAGGATGTTGTCAAGCAGGGAGACCGGATTGTGACAAAGGCGAACTCGTTCGCCGTGCTCCAGATCGGTGACATGGCGACCATTCGCGTACAGGCGGAATCCGAGATAGCGTTCTCAAATCTCAACGATCCAGCGGCGATTGAGATGGCGCTCAACAAGGGGCAGGTGCTCTCCAAGGTCGACAAGCTCTCCAAGGGTCAGAGCTACGGTGTCCGCATGCCGACTGCGCTCGCGGCGGTGCGCGGAACCGAATTCAGCGCCACCTATATGCCGGGACGCAATGTGGTCGCAGTCAAGGCGGGAAAGGTCGAGGTGACGCTCGCCGGCCAGACCGAGTCAAAAACAGTCACAGCGACGGTTGACGCCGGCAAGGCGGTCGTCATCGGCGAAGCGCTGATCGAAAGGCCGATAGAGGAGCAGGAAAACAACCAGATCGAGCTCGTGTCAATTGTGCCGATCGTGCCCGCACCGCAGAGCAAAAAGAAAGAGGAGATGCTGGAGTTGAACCGGACGCTCGAAGAGCAGCAGAAGGAAATCCAGAAGAGGATCGACGAAAGCGCAGTGCCGAAAACGCTGGAGGAGATCAAGGCCAAATACGAGCGCGTGGATGAGATCGTTCTCTATACCGGGAAGACGATGCGCGGTGTGATCCTCGAGCGGGGAACAAGGTACAAGATACTCACCACCGATGGCATAGTGTACGTCCCGTCAACACAGATCAGGAATACGCGCCTGGCGCAGTAAGCGCATTAAGAAAGATGTAATGCGCTGCATTGACATACAAGAAAAATCGCACTTTCATGGTGCGATTTTTCTTTATTCGAAAATAAGTAGTTCACCCGGGGAGATTATACACAAAACAATCCATTTAATGATTTACGTACATTCACGATGAAATCACAGAAATAATATCAGCGTGGCGTGAATCGGGAGGACTGTTCTATGAAACTGAAAGTTTTTGTCCTTGCGGCGTGCATTGTCTGCGCCGGAATCGCCAGCCAGGCCCGCGGAGAGTATGTGTTTCTGCGGGACGGAAAAATCATTGAAGGAAAAATCATCGGTGAATCCGCGCTCACGGTGACGGTGCGGACAAAGGACAGGAAGGTTGAGACCTTCACCAGGGGCACTATCATGCGCCTGCTCTACACCAATCTCTACATGGGGAAAGTGCACGTCCAGAAGCGAGACGGCAAGAACTTCGAGGCCTATCAGGTTGACGAGGACCAGAACACCTACACGTTCCGTAAAAACCTCCACCAGCCGCAGGAGATGGTGGTAAACCGGTCGGATGTGCTCTTCATGTCGCAGATGAATCCTTCTGGCCTGAAGGGCAAAGCTGAAACCGACAGGGTGCGGCTGGAGTGGTTTCCGCCGTACAATGACGTGGACCGTTACATTATCTACATGATGAGGAAAAACGGCGAATACAAAAATGTGGGGCATACCGGACGCACCCGCTTTACAGTGAGAGATCTGGCGAGCAATTCCGTGTATCTTTTCAAGGTGACCGCGGTTGATGAGAGCGGGACAGAATCGCTCCCGTCCAATGAAATCGAGCTGAAAACAAAGAACATACCGCCGCCATCCCCCTCGAACCTCAGGATTGAACAAAGGGATGTCGTCGTGGCCGCAAGGGACAGGAGAGGAAGAGCGCTCGCGCTCAGGGAAACAAGGAAATTTCTGGTGTGGGAACCTGTGCGCGACGTGGATGGAACCATTCGTGAGTACAGGGTGTACAACACTGCTGAACGCCAGCCGGTGAGACTTGCCGCCGTCCGGGAGAGCGTGTATGAAATGCCTGAAAATCTTGACCGGAACGACATTGAAGTGCGCGCAGTGGACGATACCGGCGACGAATCCGGCGCCGCCGGAATGAGTGGAGACTGGTCTCTGGAGCTTGGGGCGCGGTGGCATTACCTGTCTCCGATCGGGAAGTTTGCAGACATGTGGAAAACCGACCATGGTTTGATGATCAGCGTGGCGTACAGCGGATTTATGTTGCCGGAAATTACAATCGGCGCCGAGATCGGAGTATTCGGCTATAAAGGCAAGGAAAGCACGGGTGATGATGATATGTATCTCGACATGTACTTTTTATGCCTTAATGCAGGATACCGGTTCACGTTCTTTGATTCACTGCATGCAACGCCTGTCCTTGGGGGTGGGTTAATCAGAATGGATCAGGGGGGATATGGTGGCTCCGGAGGATGGGGTGATACAGAAACAAGCGCCAATGAAATGATGCTCTTCACCGGTATCGACTGCTCATACGACGTGTTCAGATGGTGCGCAATCACCGCGGGCGTGCGCCTGTACGTCATCCCCGAGGAGGAATACAACTGGAGCTTCCTTTCGTATTCCGCCGGGCTCACCTTCATGTTTTAACGTGGGAGAGGCATGATATGAAAACGAAAATCATCAGAACGATTATACTGATGCTCACGCTTGCGATCGTTTCATGCGGCAGCGCGCTCATGGACGCGTATGAATACGAGAGCTGGTGGACTGTGGGGAACCGCTACTTCTCTGACGGCAAAGTGGCATCTGTGTCCCTCGCCTTTGACGGCGACACGCCGTACGTTGCCTACCAGGACATCGCGAACTCGTCGAAGGTCACGGTGATGAAGCTCAACGGAGATACCTGGGAAGCGGTGGGCGCAAAGGGATTTTCCACCGGTATCGCGACGAACGTGTCAATTGCCGTCTTCAATGGATCTCCGTATGTTGCCTTTAATGACGCGGGGGAAAGCGGTAGCGCAAGGGTGATGACTTTTAACGGTAGTACATGGATTCAGCGTGTAGGAGATGGAAATTTGAATGGTGGTGTTAAGGTCATTGAAAACAATGGGAGAATTTATTTTGCTGGTTTAAACGGTATAGCATATTCAATAACAGTCTATTCATCAAGTGATGGGATTACATGGTCACCCTTTTCAGGAAGCATTAATACTGGAACAAACTGTTCTGGCTTTGATATGGCCATTAGCAATGGCGTGGTTTATATCGCATTCCCTGATTATAACGGAACCTACTCAGGCAAAGTTTCTGTGTTGAAATATAATGGCGGTTCCTGGGAAAATGTGGGAAGCAGGGGGTTTTCCGATGCAACGGTATATTACCCATCGATTGCCGTTGAAAACGGTGTGCCCTATGTCGCGTATCGTGATACTGCCAACGGCAATGGCCTGACGGTCATGGGATGTATCAGCGGCACATGGTCCGCAATTGGCAACAAGAATATTACGGGATACCAAACCGGTACTGCAGTCGCTCTGTGCGTGTTTAATGGCGCTCCCTTGTTTACTTCAAACTTTTATGGAGCGAACAAGCTGGAATACGCGTACTGGTGGAATGGGTCGTCATGGGATTCCATTGGAAATTTTATGAAATACAGCAATTCATATTCAGTGGTGGTTCACGACGGACAGCCCTACGTCGCCTTTGCGGAAAGCTGGAACGATCGTGTCATCGACTCGATGGCTGTTGTGCTGCGGTACGGGCCGCGGAATTGACACAGCATCGATGGTTAATGATCAACAGCTCGAATATTTTATAGAATTGTATAAATGCAAGCCGCCCCATGAAACAGGGCGGCTTTGTGTGGAGGGATTATCCCGCAACTGCGATTTTACTGGTTTTAGTCCATATCTTCATGCGCTGCGCCTCTGCGATCAGCTCGTCCTGGAAGAGCGGGTGTGCGATGGCGATCAGCGCCTCGGCCCGCTCCCATGTCGACTTGCCTTTGAGGAACGCAACGCCGTTTTCCGTGACCACATACGATACCACGCTTCTGGGCGTGGTGACGATCCCGCCCGCTTGAAGGCACGGCACGATGCGGCTCTTGAGGCTCCCGTCCTTTTCTTTGGTGGCGGAGTGGATGCACATGAAGCTCTTGCCGCCGTCGGACTCGAAGGCTCCCTGCGCGAAGTCGAGCTGCCCGCCCGTGCC
>CAZPZJ010000102.1:0-2269 GCA_964591055.1 uncultured Leptospiraceae bacterium | reverse complement strand
GGGGCAACCTGGAATATTCCCACCTCGGGAGGATACAGCTCTTCGACGACCTTGCGGCATTCATGGTAATTGATCGTTGAGTAAAAAACCATTCCGTTGTCGGAAAGTTTTCTGTCAAGCCCCGTGAAGTACCAGCTGTGATAGGTGAAATGCTCATGGGTGGGATCTGCGAGCACAACCATCGGCGGAGGGGGGACTGATCCGGCAGTCTGAATAATAACGCCGGTGAGCTCGTCCTTGCGGGCGGCAAGCGCTTTGTCCGTGTCAATCGGCTTACCGTTGAATGAGCCGTACCAGATTTTATCTCCCGACTTGACTATCCTTGCGGCTTCATCGGCGGTCATGAGCTTCTTTTTGTACTCTTCACGATACATTCCCTTCATTATTTGCAACCTCCCTCTGGTGATAAATTATGTGATGACAACATGACATCGTTTCGCCGTGAAGAAGACGGATATCCCATGAGCGAAGCGGGATCGTTGTATATGTATACATCGTGCAGTGATTTCAGCGGTTGAGAAATAATGAATACTATATGTTTGTATGATAAATAAATACTATAGCGCCGGAAAATGAAATTCGTTATTGTAGAAATATACAATAGGTAAAACTGAATTCGTCATGTAGGAATATTTCTTACAGTCGCACGGCACAGTAGCGTTATTGCCTTGACGAATTGCCCTGATATTGATGGATTTCTCTTCATGTCGTATGGAGGAAAACTATGCTCAGGTTTATCATCATGGCGCTCGTGTGCGGGGCCGCGCTTTCATGCGGAGGCGGAGAAAATTATTTCGTTCATTGTCCGGAAAGGGGTACTTTCGGTCCGTCATCGGGCTATTTCAGCTGGTTTTACGAGGACTATATCCTCGCAAGGGTTTTTTCTGATGTAAAAAGAGGCACATACATTGACGTGGGCGCCAATCAGCCCGAAGCCGGCAGTGTCACAAAGTATTTCTATGAGCGGGGTTGGCGGGGCGTCAATATAGAGCCCAATCCCGCATTGTTCGGGCTCATACAAAAATCAAGGCCCGGAGATATCAACCTCAACATAGGAATTTCCAACACCCGTGGAAATCTTACCTTTTACCGCTTTAATGTGGAACACGGACTTTCCACGTTCAACAGGAATATCGCGCTCGGACACGCGAAGAAGGGGCACACGTATGATGAGATACCGGTAAGCGTCAGAACGCTCAATGACGTTATCGTTGAAAACAACCTCACTGAACGCGGTATCGACTTCGTGAACATCGACGTCGAGGGATTTGAAAAGGCGGTGCTCGAGGGATTCGATCTGGGCAGGTATCACCCGAAAGTGATCATGATAGAATCGACTGAGCCCATGACGGAGGCTCCGTCGCATTACCGCTGGGAGCGCATTCTGATTGAAAACGGTTACCTTTTCGCGATGTACGACGGGCTCAACCGGTACTATGTGCACCATGAGAGCAGATACCTTCTTGAGCGCTTCTCCGAGGCTTCCCTGTGCGTTTCAATGGACAAGATAAAGAGAAAGATCAATCTTGACGGCTGGAAAGTGGATTCAAGATGAGTTCAGGGGTCAGATGGCCTCAATGACCAGCAGCGTAAGATCGTCGTTGAAGGACTCCTTGTTCTGGAACTCCCTTACTTTCGTGATGATGGCGCCCAGCGCGTCTCCGATTTCCAGCTTGCGGTAATCAACCATGAGTTCGGTGAGCCGTGAGGTCCCGAACATATCACCGTCAGGACTGAATGCTTCAGTCACTCCATCCGAGTACAGGTAAATACGCTCGCCGGCTCTGAATTTCACGCTCCTCATTTCTAGAACCGGATTCGCTCTGAACCCGATTGCCGTTCCTTTGGCGCTCAGCATCTCGGTTTCACCGTTCACGTGTACGAGGAAGGGGGGAGGATGGCCCGCAAGGCAGAACTCCATTGTGCGGGTTTGAGTGGAAAGTATGCCGTAAAAACACGTGACAAAATAGCTGTGGATCATGGGGAAGAGCAGGCTGTTAAGCGATAAAAGAAACTGTTCGCATCCGTACCCGCTGTGCGCATGAAGGTTGATGAACGATTTCACCATCGAAGCGATCATCGCAGCAGGAACGCCGTGGCCTGAAACGTCAGCGAGAAAAATGCCTATTCGCGTGTCATCAATCCGTATAACGTCGTAGAAATCACCCCCCACCTCATCGAGCGGAAGGTACACGGCCTTCATCCTGACATTCTGCATGCTTCCCGAAACATCGGGAATGAGCGACTGCTGTATCGAGCGGGCAAGCTG
>CAZPZJ010000101.1:0-12560 GCA_964591055.1 uncultured Leptospiraceae bacterium | reverse complement strand
CCCCGCCAGAAGGAGCTGCTGCAGGAGTTCGCCAAGATCGACAACGAGGAAGTGGGCTCGGCCAAGCGCCAGTTCTATTAGACACGGAAAACCGCGGCAACGCGGTTTTTTTATTTGATCTAAAGGGTTGTTTCGATCACTCTTGACGGCCTGAAGGTGTAACACCCGCGCGCCCGACGGCCCCACATTCTTACAGGAACATGGTGATGATCAAAAACGCCGAAATCAGGTTTCCTCTGGTCGTATGGATTTCGCTGTTCCTGCACGCGGTGCTGCTGGTCGGGATTCTGCTCAACCAGGTGGATTTCGCGGGAAGGCGCACGTTTACGCGCGCCCGTGCCGACGAGGCCGGCGGGCTGCCGATGAGGGACATCATCGTGAACATCAATCCCGACAGGAAGAAGGCGTTGAACCGCAGCACGCTCCTTTCCGACCAGGATTCGTCGGCACGGGGATACGTGAGCCGGGAAAAGGGGGACAAGTGGCTCAACAACTCGCTCGAGTTCCATCTCAAGCGGGGGCAGTCGCGCAGGAAGGCGTCGGGATCGTCCTCGAAACAGGAAGACAGCAGCCTTCTGCTGTCGAAGAGCAACGAGATGGTCGTGATCATGAAGGACATGCTTTCCGGCGAGGCCGGCGAGTCCGGCAAGGGCGGCGCGTCCGACTTCACAAAAATCCCGGACAAGTACAGCTTCACGCGCCAGAACGCGATCTACTACTCAAATACGGGCGCGTTTTCGTTCAACACGATGAAGTTCAAAAATTTCCAGTATTTTAAAAGGATGAAGGACAAAATTGCCTCGTTCTGGTACCCGCCGATCGTGGCGAATTCGGTGTTTTCCGGGTACGCGCCGGGACATGTCAGGATAATGGCCATTCCCAGCCAGGAGGTGAAGCTGTACTTCGTCCTGAACCGCAACGGCGATGTTCTCCAGGTGCAGATCGTGGAATCGCTCGGCAACGTCGCCCTCAACTCGTCGTGCGTCGAGGCGATCCGGCTGTCCAGAAGCTTCGGGCCGGTCCCGAACGATATCCGTGGCGAGCTGATCGTGATTCCGTTCATCTTCGGTTTTTTTACCCGCTGAAGGCCCGCCGGGCGGCGTTTTTGCTCTGAAGAGGTTTTTTTACGCCGGCCCGGCTTAAGAATTCATGTTTACAATTCGACAATAAGAAGAGAAACACGCACGTGTCGGCGCGGCGCGAAGGCGTGCCGAAAGGCGGCGCGGGCGAACCGGGAACATAATGGTGAAAATACTGTTTACGGCCGATCTGCATATCGGCTTTCAGGACAACGTGTTTCCCGAGTCGGGGGACATCAGGGCGCTGACGTTCAGGAAAATCGCCGCACTTGCACGGGAGCACGATATTGTGCTGATCGCAGGTGATCTTTTCCATTCCACGGATCCCGGAAAAGAGCTCGTTGATCTCGTGAGCGTCGAGTTCGCGGCGATCCGCGATGCCGGCGTCGAGATCGTGTTCACCCCGGGCGAGCATGATCTCACTGATGCGAATACCCTGCCTGAAGCGATCGAGTCGCTGCGCTTCAGCCGCGTGTTCAGGGATTCCTCGGGAGCGCCGTTTGTTTTCGAAAAAAACGGCCAGACCCTCCATGTCTACGGACTGCCGCCCGTCGCGGCGTCCGGTATCGACTCGATCAGGGGATCGGGAGCGGAGGGCTTTCACATCGGGCTTTTCCACGCCGAGGTCAACCTCCGCGATGAGCAGCCCGGCGGGCGTGTTCCGGTTCTCAGGAAGAGGGACCTCCGCGACATGGGACTCGACTTTTACGCGCTCGGCCATCATCACAATTACAAAATCTACAAGAACCAGGATCTGGTCATCGGCGCGTATCCGGGCACTCCTGAATCCACCTCGTTTGACGAACACGGGGAGCGTTACGTGCTTTCGCTTGCCGTCGAGGACAACCGCCTTTCGCAGATCAGGAGGCTGCTGATCAATTCGCGGAACGTCGTCGACATGGAGTTCGACTGTACGGGCGTGACTTCGCCTGATGACGTCCTTGCGATCGCCGCGGAACACCGGGCCGCGGGAAGCGTGGCGCGGATCACGCTGAGGGGCGAACGCCGCTTCGCCATCGACACCACGGCCCCTGAAGGCGCGGGAGAGGGCTTTGTGCTCTTCGACGATAAAACAATTCCATCGATCGAACTTCTGGCGTCCGGCCTCGCGGGAGAGGATTCGCTGAGAGGGGAATTCTTCGCACTGCTCGCGGAGAAGCTCGCCGCGAACGCCATTCCCGCTGACGCGCCGCGGGAGATTTTGACCGTTGCGATCAGGCAGATCGGCCTTGAGGGCCGCTGTGACCCGGAGGAATGGCAGTGCGGATAAAAAGCTGCGTCGCATCGCGTCCGGGCCTCTTTGAAAACAAGACCCTCGATTTCGGGGAGGGGATCAATCTGGTGTGCGGACGCAACAGCTCCGGGAAGACCCTCCTGGCGAAGGGTTTTCTGGACATTATAAACTGCCGTCCCCGCGAGGGCAATTTGCTCGACGCCAGGGTGTGGGACGGGTTCTACTTTGACGTCACCTGCGTGAACTCGGCGTATGAATACCGCTACGTCAACAACGCCGACCGATACTTCTTCATAAGGAACCAGCGGGATGACGATTCCGAGGACCTGTTGTCGGCGGACCCCAAAGACGGCGCCATCGTTCCGGAATCCCGGCTGGCGCATTCGCCCGCCGGTGAGGCGCTCGCCGGGCACTACCGCGCCGTTCCCGCCTGGCAGCTTGTGAACGCCTCGTTTGTCCCCTCTCCGGCCGATGTCACAGGCGATACCATGCTCAGGGCCGCGCACCTGAGGGAGCTTTTTGTGCGCGATTCGTCAGGCTTTGACAAACTCTACGGCGCGATAGCGGGGCGATTCGGCCGGGACGGGCGCGGCGCCGAGGTCGAGCTGTCGGGACAGGCCGGGTGCGCGTCCCTGGAGGCGCGGATACGCGAGCTGGACAAGAACGTCAAAATACTGGAGATACAGGAATCGAAACACGACAAGCTCCAGAGGGAGAAGGGCCTTCTACTTGATGAAATTGAAACGCTGAAGATCGATCTGGTTGAGCACAGGCGAAAGCGCGAGCTCTTTCTCAACATCCTGAAGCGCCTTGAAGTGCTTGACGAGCATGACAGGCAGGCGGGTGAAATCAAGGCGCACGTTGCGCAGGAGAAGCTGAAGCGCGAACAGTATCTCGCCCTGAAGCGCACCATGGAGATAAGCTACCCGCAGTTCCAGAACTTCTCCGAGGACCAGAGAAAGAACCTCAGAAAAATACAGGAGGTATACCGCGACCTCCGCGACCAGCGCGAGAAAATCGACAACTACAACACCACCGTCAGCACCATCAAGAAATACCTGAAAAACGTCATCATCGCCCTCTCGATTTCGTCCCTGGCGGCAGTGGCGCTCATGGCGGGGAACGTGCTCATAAAGGTAAACCCGGGGCACCGCTTCACCGTGGTCGGCATCCTGCTTGCGTTTATCTGCGGCAGCGCGCTGGGGCATCTGTTCTTCACGCTGTTTTCCCGCAGGTCCAGGCCCTACGTCCAGATGCTTGAAAAGGAGAAGGAGCTCGAGTCGGTCATCGTCGATCTACTCAGGGACAACAACATCAGCGACGGCGAGTACCGGATAGAGTCGGTGTACGAGTTTCTGCTGCAGTATTTCGCCGAGTATTCCGACTTCACCGACATGCAGCTTGACCTCGTCAGGATGGAGGGGCAGTTCGACGACGAGGCCCGCATTGAGGAGATGAAGGCCGCGCTTCAGCGGTTGAACGCCGAGAGAAAAACCATGGAGCGCGAGCTCGAAGCCGAAGTGTACTCGCTGAACATGGGCCCCGACCTCAAGGTGGACATCAACGAGATACGGGCCCAGATCGCATGGGTCGGCGGCGAGATAGAGGAGCTTGACAAAAAGCTTGAAATGCGGGGCAGCATCGTTCTTCAGATGGAGGAGGAAGCCGGCAGGGCCGGGTTTAACGCGGGTGAAAAAGCCCGGCTCCTGGAGGAGCGCGCCGCCCACGAATCGGCGCTCGCCGCCGGGCGCGCCCGAACCGCGGTAATCCGCTGCGTCAGGGACCTGATGAAGGAGGCGGTGGAGCGCAGGGAAAACCGCCAGATGGAGCGGCTCGCCCGCAAGGCGATGAGGCACCTCAACGCCCTCAGCGGAAACAGGTTTGTCGGTGAAATCGATGAAAGCGTCATCAGAAGCGTGGTCGCGGGCGACTCGGCGCCGGCGCTCAACCCGGCCGCGCTGCACGCAGTGATTCTCTCAATCAAGCTTGCCCTCACGGATTTTTTTATTGACCTCGGCGCCCCTCTCCCCCTTATAATCGATGATCCCTTCCTCTACATGGACGATGAGCGGGCGCGGAACCTGAAAGCCGTGCTTGACGACATTTCCCGCGGGAGGCAGATTATCATCTTCACTCACAGCAGCGCGTTCAAAGACTGGGGGAATTTTATTGAATTGTAGGCATGGACAAAGACGGACAGCTCATCTTTAACGACGACCCCTTCCTTATTGGAATCAATACCGCGTACCAGCTCATCGAAGAGGGCAAGTTCGGCGATGCGCTCGGGAAGCTTGACGAGCTTCTGGGCCGCAATCCCGACTACCCGGGCCTTGCCGACGCGTACCGCACCGCCAAGTTCTGGAAGAACAGGCAGCGGGACATAGAGGCGCTGGAGAAAGGCAAGTCCACCGCCGATTTCCTGATGAAGCAGTGGGATGAGTTCAGGCGGTACGCGTCCGACAGGGGAATGACATCCTCCGCGGCGTATGCTTCGGCGATGAAATTCGTGTTCTTCCAGGCGGCCGAGCAGTACAAGATCGCCTTCGTGGATGAGCAGAGCACGGTGGACAACTTCGATCTGCTCGTCAACCTCGGGGTCTGCTTCATTACGCTCGGCGAATACAAGCACGCCGCGGAAACGCTTGAGTACGCCAGAATTTCCTATCGCGGCAGCGCGAAGCTGCTTGCGCTCCTGGGAGAGGCGTATTACCACACGGGGGAGATCCCGAAGGCGCTGTACTGCTTCAAGGAGGCGTTCTTCATCAATCCGTCGGAGATAGACCTCGGCCTGATACGCGCAAAACCGATTGTCGAGCTGGCCGCGCTGGCCATGGAGCGCAAGCCGGGCGCGGATCCCAGGGAGTGGATCCCCGTGTTCGCCTACCTGCGCGACGTGTTCTACGTGAAGCGCCAGCTCAATTCCCAGCAGGTCGAAAACACGCAGCGGGAGCTTTACACGCTGGAGAAGAACCTTTCCAAAAAAGGGATGGATGGCGCCGCCGGGACCAGTCTTATCCCGCGCCTGATCAACAAGTACCTGTGGATGCTCGATTACTTTGAGCACCAGCACTATGATTTCTCCAATATCTCCGACATACGCGCCCGCCTGGTGAGGATGGACCGGGAACTCTTTGAGGAGTACTTCAAGAACAAGTCACGATGATCAATCTCCGCGTTCACTCAATCACCACCGGGTCTGGCCGATTGGCGCTCGCCGCCCTGCTCATGCTTGCCGCGCTTTCGCCCGCCAGCGCGGCCGGGGAGCGGGTTCACGCCGACGACCTGATGATCTTCGGGGCAAGCCCCTCCTCGATCGGCAGGGGAGGGACGGGCGCCGCGCTGCCTGACACGCCCGATGCGCACCTCAACCCCGCCTCGCCCGCGCGGTTCAGGCACGCGGCTGTTTCCGTTAATTACGGGTTCAACGGCCCGGGCCTTTCGCACACGGGCTTTTTCGGGGGAGTTCCAACCTCGTACGGCTATTTCGGCGTGTTCGGCTCGGCGCTCTCGGTCCCGGAAAGCGATGAGGACGCGGGCGAAGGCGAATGCAGCGCCGGATTGCTGGGGGCGGGCGGGGCGAGGGCCCTGAGCGCCAATCTCGACGCGGGCTACTCCCTGGGCGTGTCAGCCGGAAGCATTGACAGCGCGGATTTCGGCTGGGCGGGTGCGGGGCTGGGCCTCATTTACAGGATTCCCCTGAGCGTGGAATGGGGGCGGGGATTCGGTTTCTACTCCCCCTCGCTCGGGCTTTCGGGCTTTGCGGGATACGCGTTCGGCGATCGCACCGGGGAGGCGAGGTTTGACAGGGCCGCCGCTGGAACGGCGCTTGGGTTTTTTCGCAACGAGACGGTGCTCGTTACGCTGCTTGCCGATGTGACGGCTGTCCATGAGTGGGAGGACGTCGCCGTGCGCATGGGTATCGAGGCCTGCTTCCGCGACAGTCTGTTTGTGCGGGCCGGGAGCGTGGCGCCGTCGTCTGCGCATGGCTTCGGCGCGTATACCCTGGGAGCGGGGATTGCGCTCACGCTGCTTGACGCGCGCTGCCGCCTCGACTATGCGCTGATGCGCATGGAGGGATCATCGCCGGTGCACTACGCCGGATTCCAGGTGAGCGGCGATACGCCCGACACCGATCCGCCGGGAGTCGAGGTCTCGCCGCGTTTTCCTTCCTTTTCACCCAATGATGACGGCGTCATGGACACGGCGGAATTCATCGTAAACGTTTCTGACGCGGGACGCGTCAGGGGGTGGCGCTTCCAGGTGCTTGGCGGCGATGGCGCCGTTCTCCACGAGTCGCGTCACGTTGCCCGCGACATCTCATCAGGCTTTTTCAATCCCGCCCTGCTGGCCCGCCTGTGGCGCCATGAGCAGGCCGATGTGGTTCCCTTTCGCATCCGATGGGACGGGAGAGACGGCGCGGGCGTCCGGCCCGGCGTCGGCAAGTACCGGTATTCCTTCATGGCGTGGGACGAGTACGATAACATCGCCGCCGCGCGCGAGGGCTTTGTGTACATCGACATGACGAAGCCGTCGGCGGGCGTCGATGCGGTCAAGGACATCGCTCCCGCCGGATCGGGCGAGAAGGTGGTGGTGCGGCAGAAAATTGTTCCTGCCGCTTTTCACGTCTGGAAGGGAGTGTTCCGGCATGAAAGCGGAAGGGACGAGCGCGCATTCAACTGGACGTCCGGCGAGGTCCCGGAATACCTTGCATGGGACGGCGCACGGGACGACGGCAAGCCCGCGCGTCCCGGATGCTACTCCTATCTCCTGCGCGGTGAGGATCCGGAAGGAAACACCATCGAAGCGTCAACGCGCAATATCTATGTTCATACGCCGCCGCGCATCGCCGCCGCGCGCTGCAACCGCGAATACCTTTCGCATTCGACCGGGCCGAAGCCTGTCTTTTCTATATCGAAAACGGAGCATTCCCCTCCTGGCCCCTGGAATCTTGTCATCGAGGACGGAGGAGGGCGCGCGGTCTGCGAGTTCCGTGGCGAAACGCTTCCCGTCTCGCTGGAGTGGAACGGGATGGATACGGCCGGGCGCCCTGTCGGCGATGGGACCTTCGCGTTTCGCGCCATCATCCGGGACGGGACCCCGGAAGGCGTGGTCTCGCCCGCGAAGACGCTGACTGTCGACAGCACCCCGCCCCGGCTGAGCGTGAGGGTGCGCCCGGGGCTTTTCACGCCCGACGGCGACGGCATCGACGATATGCTCTCCATCCGGCCCCGTTTCAGGGACATGTCGCCTATCAGCGAGTGGAAAATCGAGATACTGGATCCCGCCGGATCGACATTGTATTCATGGAAGGGAAACGCCGCGATCCCGAATGAACTATTCTGGAACGGGCGGAGCGTTCACGGTGCGCTGGTGGATTCCATGGAGCGCTACGCCGTCCGTCTGTTCGCCGTTGATGCCGCAGGCAACAGGAGCGTGGAGATCGTCGGGGAAATCAGGACAGGCATCCTTGTGAACCCGGAATGCGGCGGCTTTCACTCCAGGCTCTTCGGGGGATTTGTCGATTACTCGGACTCCTTCGCACCGGAGTTTGACGCCAGGCTCGGCCGCCTGTCCGCAATTCTTCGAAGGTACCGGAACTACGACATCCGCATAGAAGCGCACACCGACCACCGGGGCGACGACCACTTCAACCTCGAGCTGTCGGAGAAGAGGGCGCGGGCGCTGACCGCGTATTTCGAATCAGACGGATCGAGGCGGGGCATCGAGTTTCGGGGCATGGGGGAGACAATCCCGCTGGTGCCGTACGAGAATCCGGACAGCGTCCGCAAAAACTGCCGCATCGAAATCTTTTTCACTCCCAGAGACAGGCTGGCGCGATGATACGGCCCCCATGCCCGACCGCGAGCGCCCCTGCGAGAATCCCCGCCGTCGACGCGCTCCGCGGTCTTGCGGTGGCGCTGATGGTGCAGCAGCACCTGGGCGTCTGGCTCTGGAGCGAATCGATGATGCCGGTGTGGCCTCATTTCCTGAAGCACCCGTTCATGGTGGCGCTCAACATGCTGGGGCTTCTTGCCGCGCCGCTCTTCGTGACGCTGGCGGGTTTCGGCGCGGAGATGGCGCGCGAAAAATACTCTTCGCCGGGCGCAACGCTCGTCAGGCGGGGCGTGTTGATCGTGCTCGCGGGCTACCTGCTGAATCTCGCCACGCCCCACTGGTTTACTCCCGCCTCGTGGTACGTGCTGCACCTGATCGGGTTCTGTCTGGTCATCTCACCCCTGCTTTTCAGGCTTCCCGCCGCGGGGCTTGCGCTCATCTATCCGCTTGTTATCGTCCTTGCGCCCGTGGCGCAGACCGCCCTTGGCACGCCGCTCATCCTGTTTGACGCGAGAATGGGAAGCGCCGCTGCGCCCGGAGGGATCGCGCGCCTGGCGCTTGTGGAGGGGCACTTCCCGGTGCTGCCGTGGCTTGCGATGTTCGTGTCGGGCATGCTCTCGGCGCGTTTGTGGAGGCGCGGCCGGCTGCTGTCAATCACGCTTGCCGGGTTTGCCTGCCTTGCGTGCGGCGTGTTTCTCGGGGCGCTCTACAGCCACGGCTACGCGTTCGCCACGCGCGGATGGCTGTATCGCCTGTTCGTGGCCGTTCCCTACGTGTATCCTCCGTTTCCTCCGCTGATCTTCGCGCTCAACGGGATTGCGCTTCTTCTGCTGGCGGGCGCTCTTTCCCTGGGGGGAAAAGGGGTCAGAGCATGGGGATTCCTGGTCTTTCCGGGGCGCGCGTCGCTCACCATCCTCTTCGCGCACATCGTGCTGTTCAACGAGCTGGCGAGGTGGGCGGGGCTTCACAGAAACCTTTCTGCCTTTCCGACTCTCGCCGTCATCGCACTGACGATTGCCGCATTCGCCTTCGCGGCCACGCGCTGGGAGCGCTGTGGTTTCCGCTACGGGCTGGAGTGGCTGGTGCGGCGAGGGTGGTAGGGCGCATGAAGGTGCGAAATCGTTTTCGCGCCTTCATGGGGGGCATGGCATACATTGAAATATTCCTGAGGTTAATTATTTTCCCGTTTGACTGCTCCTCCCGCATTGAGTATATTACCGCATATTGGAAAAGAACAGTACTCAATCCATCCAGAGGTGCGCAATGAGGAAGGGGAAAGCCATATCCATGATTGTTGCAGGAGCGCTGCTGCTTGCGGTTGCCGGAGTGCCGGGATGCTCACATGAGGATTCGGCGTTTGTGACGATACATCTTAAGGGAACGGTCGAAGAGGCGTTCCGTTGTCAGAAAGAAAACAACACGATCCTGGCACAAGTGATAGCATGGTTATTGCCGAATGCGCATGCAGGCGCTTCGCCTCACACATATACCTATGATTCTATTAAACTTATCGTTGAAGGCCCTGACATGGAAACGATAGAAGCTTCGATTCCGATAACCAGCTTGAGCTATACGATAGAAGTTCCCGCTGGCAGCGATAGGGTTTTTACCGCAATTGCCAATAATGGAGCGGTGAAAAATTCAGGTGCGTTTGAAACAACATCACTTCAAAGCGGTGAGGCAAAGGCGCTGCAGTTGAATATGTTGCCAATTATACAGGGTTTCAGTGTATCTGGGACTGGAACCATAGAGGTACGTTGGAATGCGGTTCAAAATGTACAGGGATATAAAATATATAGGGCAACTGCTGCAAACGGACCTTACACAATGATTCAACAGATTGCTGATTACACACGAGATTATTACTTTGATTCACCTTCCCCTTCACCAGGGACTTATTACTATATAATGAGAGTGTACACCAGCACAAAGGATGGAGTGTTGTGTGATTATAAACAATTTACAGTATTCTAATGTTCCTCGTCTTCTCCGGCCTCGACGGCACCATCCTGGATGAGCGCACCTACAGCTTCAGGCAATCCCTGCCGGGGATTGCCCTTCTGTGCGAGCGTATCATTCCACTTGTGCTTTCTTCCACTAACCCTTTTGAAGAGATGACGATCTATCGCTGACAATCCGAGAATGCGATATCGGCCATCCTGTTGTTATTTTCAATATAACATTGTTATCTGCTTGACGTATCAACAAAAGGCGGATTATTTTCAATTGTTGTTCGTTTTTAGGTGAATCAACCTGCTGGTGCGAAAACAAATTGCACGGGGAACTGTCATGAGAAAAAGTAGTGTGTTGATGCTTCTTGCCATTTCTCTTTTGCTGATCACGGCCTCACAGATGTCGGGGTGCTCACATGAGGATTCGGCGTTTGTGACAATACATCTGGAACAAGTTAATTCGAGTGCAAGATCATTAGAAAACAGATGTTTATTGTCCAAGTTGTGGAGTTTTTTTATATCCGATGCGTATGCTTATTCTCCAGGGCCATCAGTTGCTTGGGCGGCAGGACGTGATACTGTTGCTATTGTTGTTACAGGTGATGATATTAGAACTATCAATGTCACTATACCACCAACGCAAACCGCTTTCAGGCTCGAAATACCTGCTGGTTCACAAAGAAAGATAAGTGTTATTACATCGAATTCGACAGATGTGAATTATAATGGAGTAAACTGGGGTGGGCATAAGACCATTGATTTAATCCCGGGAGAAGAAAGCAACATAGTCATCACAATGATACCGATGACTAAAATTACAGCTGTTGATTCTCCATATCCTGCGACCTTGGCACCCAACTGGAATTTGGTATCGGGAATATCCGTTGTCAAAGGTTATAAATTGTATAGATCAACATATGCAGAAGGACCTTACTCTCTTATTGCTACCATTTCATCACCAGATGTTTATTACTATGAGAATACGTCTTTAACATCAGGTGTAATGTATTATTACAAGGTAAGTATATATACAGAAACGGCAGAGGGTGAACTCAGCGACTATAAATCTGCAAAAGCGTTGTAAGAAAAAGTTTCCATGCTCCTCGTCTTCTCCGACCTCGACGGCACCATCCTGGATGAGCGCACGTACGGCTTCGAGCAATCCCTGCCGGGGATTGCCCTTCTGCGCGAGCGTGGTATTCCGCTTGTGCTTGCGTCCAGCAAGACCTTTGACGAGATGACGGTCTACCACCGGGAATTTGCGCTTGCCGCGCCGTTTATCTTTGAAAACGGGGGAGGCGTTGCCTGGCCCGACGGAGACGGTTTCAAAACCGACATCCTCGGCATGGACGCCGCCTCGCTTGCGGAGGTGTTGCCGATTGTACAGTCCGCCCTTCGCCGCAGGGCCCTCTCCATCGTTGGCATGAACGCCGAAGAGGTGGCGCGCCGCACGGGCCTTTCCGCTGAGCAGGCTGAAAAAGCTCGAATGCGCCGAGCATCGCTGCCGTTTGTCGTCGAAGGGGATGTTGTGACCGCGGGCGAGCTGGACGCTATCAACGGCATGCTCGCGATGCGCGCATGCGCGGTGGTCAGGGGAAAGCGCTTCCTTCACCTGATCTCGCCCGGCGCGGACAAGGGCGCGGCCGCGGCGCTCATCGCCGCAACCTTCCGCCATTCCGCCCCGGGCGGACACATCGTGACCTGGGCCGTGGGCGACAGCTACAACGATGTCTCCCTGTTCGCCGCGGTGGACCGCGCGGTGTATGTCGGCGACGACGGGGGCCTCGTTGACGGCATGGGACATGTGGTCAGGTCGGCCCGCCCCGGACCGGAAGGATTCTTTGAAGCCGCGCGGATTATCGCCGCCTCGCCGGTGCTGTAAAACATGGTAAATTGTATTGACGGTTGAGCCTTCCGGGTGTAGATGGAGCGCTGCCGAACCAGTGCAATAATCGTCAATGGAGTATCTCCCGATGCGCTTAAAGAAAATTCTCATGGTCACGCTGATCGTCCTGGTCACCATAATCGCCACGCAGAACACGCACACGGTGGGGCTGAAGGTCCTCTTCTGGGAGCTGCCGCTGCCCTTCATCGTGTTCATCGCGCTCATCCTCGCGATGGGGTTTGCGATTGGATATCTGCTGGGCGGAATGGCCCGGAAGCCCAAATAACACGGCCCGGGCATGCCCGGGCCGCGTGATATGACGGGTTTTTGCCGTTACAGCAGCGAGATATTTTTTTCGGCGCACAGCCTCCGTGCCTCCTCGGGCCAGAGCGCGGAGTGGACCTCGCCGATGTGCGCTTTGCGCATAAACAGCATGCACAGCCTCGATTGGCCGATGCCCCCGCCGATCGTCTGCGGCAGCGATCCTTCCAGCAGCCGTTTGTGGAAGTAAAGCTCCTTTTTGAAGTTCTCGTTGCGGATGTCGAGCTGTCGAAGGAGCGCTTCGGCGTTCACGC
>CAZPZJ010000100.1:1162-12579 GCA_964591055.1 uncultured Leptospiraceae bacterium | reverse complement strand
GTCAGCACGAACCTGAGGCAAAATCCTTTATTCACTACAGCGGCGTCCATGGAGTGCAGAATTTTCAGGAACTGGCGCTCGTTTCTGCGGACCGCCGATGCGGTGCGTCCCGCCGACAGGTAGTGGAGCGTTTTCAGGGAAGGGTTGAAGCGCATCAGCGCGGAGGAGCAGCGCCGGCGCACGGAAAAGAGGCGCCAGTCATCGGTTACTTCTTCAATTTTCAGAGTAAACCTGTATCGTTTCATGAATGGCCTGACTTCCCCGGATGCGTGTTCAAAAGCGTTTTCAGAAAAGGCCGCCTGATCCTGACGTTTCGCATGATTACATCATGCGGGATTGCATGTCAACAGCAAACCCTGAATACACCTACTCACTCTTTTCGGTGGTCATTCCGGTTAGCGCCCCGGCGAGGTGATCTCCTAATCAGCTCAATAAAGCATGCGTGCTCGTCGCGGAAACGGCCGGTGGCGCGCAAAACCCGGCGGCGCAGCCCCGGCATTAATCGTCAGAAGTGATACAGCACCGTCGCGGTGATGCCGTAAAAGAGGTCGCGGGGATCATTCACGTTATCGAGATATTGGAAGCGCCCACCGAGAATTACCGTGGATTGCAGCGATTCGATGTAACAGCCGACACCCGCCATGCAATTTATGGCATAGTATGTTTCATCATCTGTCCGGGTTTCTCTTCTTGCGGGAGACAGTGTATCGGTTATTGTAATTTCCTGCTCGAAATCGGACATCATTATCACACCCGAGACTGCGGCCGTGATGAACAGCGGATCCGACAGCAGCAGGGTGTATGTCAATCCCGCAGCGGGACCGGCGGCCATCCCCAGAAGATCGGATTCAACATGCGCCGAGTAGGAACCGGAGGCCGAGGTGATGTCCTGAGAGGTCTCCCCTTCCCACCGGAAGAATTTGATGCCGCCGAAGATTGCGAACCCTGAACCGATCCTGTAATTCACCGTCAGGTCCCCGTCATAGCGCCTGAAGCGCGCATCAGTCCTGGTGGTGTCAGTATCGGGCCCGGGAACGTATACATCATACGATGACTCCATGGCGTACCGCTGGCTGACGAGCAGCACAAACCCGAGGCTCAAAGTGTCGGACAACTTGATGCTCAGGATCGGGCCCGCCATGAGATGGGGGTCCGCTTCAAAGCTGTCATTGCATGCTTCGCTCGCTCCCGGGACCCGGGCGGTGATTTCATTGCCTTCGCCCCGGAACCCGTCCTCCAGCGATGAGGACCACCAGACGTACCACGCATTCACTCCAATCGTTACGCCGAGGGGACGGGCCATATCGACGCCTGCAAGCATGAAGAGGAAGACAAAAGCGCAGCGAACCAGCTTCATGGGGTCCTCCATTGTCACGAATTATTGTACATTTCAATAATAACGTCGATTCGCGACCGAGGCAAGAGATAAATGTCCCCGGGGAGACAACCCTCAACGGTACGATCCGCTGATATCCGTCTTCTGGACGTCCCTTTTCAGGTTTTTGCGGCGGACACGGTAAAAGAGTTCGCAATTATCCTCCTCGTCGAACTGGAGGCAGATTATTTCTCCGGCGTTGACCATGTCGCCGAAATTCTTCCGCATCGCGGCCCGTACGTCATCCGGGTTACAGGTGCCGCAGCCCGGCTCCAGGATCATCCCGATAAATCTATCCATGACATTCCTGCGGGCGTCCTCAAGGGCGCCGCGTTTCGTCCTGTCCCTGCGTTCTTTTTTCTCTGCAATGGCCCGCGGAGCGCGGGCGAAGCCGGACGACAGGTATCCGTCATCACCCAGCCATCCGGGCAAAAGCGCATGGTTGCGGCGGCATTCGGGAACATTGAAATCCGGGACCGGCGCGGGCCGTTTCGCGGACTCCACCGCCCCGCCGGACGGGACGCGTATTTCATCTGAAGCGGTGACTTTATATCCGTGCGGAATCCATACGAGGTATCGTTTCCAGTGATCATAGGAGTGCATCATGTCGCAGCGGTCATGGACCCTTTTCAGGTTGACCGCCCGGACTTCATAGGTTATCCTGCACATCTGGCTCGCGTCACATTCTTCCTTTGTAACCGTCCCCCTTGTCACGACCGTCTCAAATGTCCTTTTGACCATTACACCCACATGTTCATAGCCGTCCCTGATACCCATCCTTTCGATTGCCGATCGCGCAAACAGATTATAGATTCTATTCTGCGCATTGCTGACGGCATTGCTGAGAGACGAAGCCTTGCGCAAGGCGACACTCCTGGCCTTGCCGTCCGGCGTCCCTGTCGCCATGACACGGAAGGTTTCCTTGTCGGCCCAGCCCTCGGGAATGTCCGCCCTGAACACCTCGGGTTGCCGCGTGGCGCATGTCATGGCGGACAGCGGCAACAGGGCTGCGAGCAGGACCGGCGCACATGCGCGCGTGACGCGACGGCCGCCCCCGGATATTCGCGAGCTCCACCCATGACAATCCGGTTTCTGGCATTCGTTGAAGTTCATTCCGGCCTCCAGTTTTTCTCCTGCCCGGGAGCATATTCGATAAACCATCCGCAGTCAAGCAGGACAGGCGACAATCATGATCACCGCCCGGAGAAATAAAAAGCCCCCGTGAGGGGGCCTTCCTGTTTCATCTTTGTGTGTTCTCACTCGCGGTTATTCGCAATGCACCTGCTTCCTGCCGTCTTTGCACCGGACCTTGCCCGTAAATGATTTGCCCGCGTTGGCGCAAATGGCCCTGGGGATCATGGCGTCTTTGGAAATTTCCTTGGAATAATCCTCTTTACACGATCCCATGGGATTGTCCACCCACTGCCCACATGAGACAACAAGCAGGGACGAAACAAACAACAGAAGCACTGCGATCCTCGATGTAACAGTCATTATCTTCTCCTTGTATATGTAAGGGTTGTCTTGTAACGAAAGGGCGGCGATCATGATCGCCGCCTTTTCGATTCCGGAATGCTTATCCGCCGCGGAGCCGGACACGTCAAGTTTTTTTAAAACAGAAACAGGTGCGGCCTCAGCCGCCATCCCGCCGGAGCCGCGCTACTCCTCATCCTCATAAAGAATAGTGATAATAGAACGGCAATAGGCGCCCGAGATGTTCGTGTCCGACGCGCTCGTGAGATCAATCTTCTTTTCATATTCAGAATTGACAGCCCAGAGGCAGGCAACGGCAGTTCCGTCGCTCAGGTATGAGCCGGCCGCCAGGACACCCTCATTCAGCACCAGGATGTACCGGGCCTCTCCCTGGTACGTGCCGAGGTCGGTCCGCATCGTGCCGGTCCAGAAACAGGGATGGTCATTGTAGATACCGGCGGTGTAGACTACTTCACCGTCTACGAAGATGGAATACGCTTTTGAGTCGTTCGTGTCGCCGGAGTCATTGAGATCGGTCCGCGTGACGGAGGCGGCCTTCATATTCCACTTCCAGTAGCTTGCGCGCAGGCCCGGGCTGGTACGGTAACCTGCCATGTACACGCATTCCAGTGAGTAACTGTCCGGATCTGTGACGAATATCGCCGTGCCCTCGTCGCCCAGATTATCGTCAACCAGCCGCCTTCTCATTCCCGAGCTGTCGTCAATCATGCGCCACATGGCGGCGGTGACCGCGCCCGAGTATGAGTACACGCCCGGGGCGTAGATCACTCCGTCGGCGATTTTAATGTCGGTGGCGTACGACATCTCGCGGTCACCGTCCATGAGATCGTATCGCGTCGCGGTCCCTTCTCTCAGCTGCCACCAGCAGGCCGCCTTGACGGAGCCTTCGTACAGGTAGTGGCCGCCGAAATAGACGCTTCCCGAATCCGTCAACATGTCCACGGTGACCGACGTGGCCTCCACGCCGTCCAGGGCATGGCGCGCCACCATGCCGTCTTTGCCGACCGTCCAGTAGCAGGCGCTCTTCGCGCCGGTTGACGCGTCCACCAGTGCCCCCGCGATATAGATGGTGTCGTTATAGAACACCATGGCGTTCGCCACGGCATTGCCGGGAAGCTCCTTTTTAACGGCGACCAGAGCTTCGTCTTTTTCCGTGACTTTCCACAGACAGGCAACGTTGCCGGCGGTCGTTGATTGATAGCCGCCCGCGACATAGATGCCGGTGGTTATTTCAAAATCTCCCGTTGGGTTGCCATTCGGGCTGCCACTGCCGCTATCACCGCCAGCCCCACCTCCGCCGCCGCAGGCCGCAAAGGCCATCGATGCCGCGAACAGCACCGCCAGCGCCCGTTTAAACCGCAGTTTCATGTACATTATTCTCCTTTTCTTTAAATTTCTGCCGCTTTCCCCTTCATATGGGACACGGGGGAGCGGATTTTCACCCCTTCCCCCTTGCCAAGGGGGAAGGGGCCGGGGGTTAGGGGGCAAAACGCCCATAATTTTCAGCCCCCGCTCACTCGTAGGACATCACCGTGGCCCGGCAGCTGTTATCCCTGTCCTGATACGCGACAAAGGGATTGTTGTCCGGGTCAAGTGCAAAGGAGAGGTACTCGTATACTTGCGTCGAGAAGCCGGCGCCGCCCACCGCCTCCCACTCCGTGCCGCTGTAGCGCATCACCGTGGCACGTTCACCATTCCCATAGTCCTTATACGCGACGTAGGGGGTGTTGTTCGAGTCGATCGCCAGGGAGGTATAATTGGCCGTTCCCGCCGAGAAGCCGGCGCTCCCCACGACCTGCCAGGCCGTGCCGCTGTAGCGCATCACCGTGGCACGTTCACCGTTCCCATGGTCCTTATACGCGACATAGGGGGTGTTGTTCGAGTCCAGCGCCAGGGTGATATAATAGGCATCGCCCGCCGAGAAGGCGGCGCTCCCCACGGTCTCCCAGGCTGTGCCGCTGTAGCGCATCACCGTCGTCTTACAGTTACTTGAATTTTTCGGGTACGCAACCCAGGGATGGTTGTTCGAGTCCAGCGCCAGGGAGAGGGAATTATCGACTTGCCCGGACGTGAAACCGGCGCCGCCCACGAGCTCCCAGCTCGCGCCGTTAAACCGCATCACCGTGGCATTGTTGCCGTTCGCGGAGTCCATATACGCGACATAAGGAGTATTGTTCGAGTCGATCGCCAGGGAGATATACCAAGCTTCATCCGCCGAGAACCCGGCGCTCCCCACGACCTGCCAGCCTGTGCCGCTGTAGCGCATCACCGTGGCCTTGCCGCCGTTCGCAGCGTCAAAATAGGCGACATAGGGGATATTGTTCGAGTCCAGCGCCAGGGAGGTAAAATAAGCTGTATTCGCAGAGAACCCGGCGCTCCCCACAACCTCCCAGGCAGTGCCGCTGTAGCGCATCACCGTGGCCCTGGTGCCGTTCGCATTGTCAGTATAGGCGACATAGGGGTTGCCGCCAGAGTCCATCGCAAGGGAAACATATTCAACCTGGCCCGCGGAAAAGCCTGCCGCGCCCTTTGCGGCCCAGGCCTTCTGCGGCACCGCCGTCTGCACGGCGCTGGCCGCACCCTCGCCGTTGGAGTCCAGGGGCACAATGATGAACGCGTAGGTCTTGCCGCCCTTGAGGCCCGTCACGGTACAGGGGGAGGTAACGTTGGCGATGCGGGTGCCCGTGGTCCTGCTCACCGTGGTCCCCTGGGCGTAGTAGAGGTTGTAGATGATCGCGCCGCTCACCGGCTGCCAGGCAAGGGTGGTAGAGCGGGCGCCGGGGGTGACGGTTGATATAAGGGGAGCGTCGCCGGGCCCGGAAAGGGCGTAGACAGAGGTGACGACCGCCGAATCGGGAATCCCGCTTTTGCTGGCTACCGCCTTCACCACGCAGTCCCCGGCGACCGTAATGGGCCCGGTATAGGTCGTCCCGCCGCTCCCGGCGGGATCGCTTCCGTCGGTGGTGTAGCGGATGGCGGCCCCCTCCGTGGCGCAGGTGATGGTGACGCTCTGCGCCGTGGAATAGAACCCGCCTTCGGGGGTGAACTGCGGTGCGGCGACTGTACTCTGTGAGCCGGAGTCGCCGGAGGAGGAAGACCCGCCGCCGCACCCCGTAAAAAGCGCTGCCGCCAGAAAGGCGCAGGCCATACATCCCGGAAATATAAGCAAGATCGCTCTTTTCATGGTTTTCCTTCTTGTTTCTTTAATGGCGCCGGAAAATACCGCAACAATCAGTGCGTACTCCGCGCCACGTTCAGAAGCGTGCTGATTCAGGTATAGATGGGATATTTCCGCGGGTTTGTCCGGCAAAATGCTGATGACATCAGAAAATTGCCGGTATGTAGGCCGGGATTACCGGCGGAAATCGCTGGGCTTTTTGCCGGTGGCGTTCAGGAAGGCGTGGTTGAAGGTGCGCAGGCTGTTGAAGCCCACGTTCATCGCGATGGTGATGACGGGCTGGTCGGTCCCGGTGAGGAGGTGGACGGCCTCGGCAACGCGCAGGTCGTTCAGGAACTCGCTGTATTTCTTGCCCGTGTGCATTCTGAAATAGCGGCTGAAGCTGTCCGGGTGCAGATCGAGCGTGGCGGCCAGGTTTTCGCGCGAGATGTCCTCGGCGAAGTTTTCGCGCAGGTAGCTTACGGCGGCGTTGATCTTGCTCCCGATTTCGCCGGTAAGCGCGGGCTGACCGGCCTTCATGCGCCGGGCGAGCATGGTCCTGAGCTTCTCGTTGTCGACCGCGAGATGCCGCGAGCGGTGCTGTATGCGGATGAAGTCGCGCGACATGCCGACCGTCTGGATCACGCAGTAGAGCGCGATACCCCAGGGCAGGAACTCTACGGTGTCGGGGATGGCCTCCGTGACGGCGACGATGTCGAGCGCGGCGGCGACGATCGCCGCCAGGAGCCCCAGCATCGCGTACATCGCGAACTCCCTGCGGTTCAGCGCCGCGCGGACGCTGATGAACACGCACAGCGCTATGATGATGAGCGAGTCGACATGCAGCACCGGCAGCAAATACGCCAGCCACCGGGCCGGAAGAAGCGCCATGACCGCCGCAAGCGTCCCGTTGACCGCGAACACAAGCGGCACGAGACGCCGCGGCGCGTCGAGGGGGAAGAGCCTTTGCAGAAATCCCATGGCAAGCGCGCCCCACAGGTACACCGCAATCGCCATGGCGCTGTACACCGAGCCCCAGGCCAGAAACGGCACGATGCCGCTCCAGTACGTGCTGTGAAGGCCGATGGTGTACACCATCATGCACAGGTACATGAGGCCGAAATACAGGTAGTGCCGCTCGGTGCGCTGAAACGAAAAGAGCAGCAATTGAAAAAGCGCCAGCATGAGGAGCACGCTCGCGATGAAGACGGCGAGGGAGCTTCCGGCCTGCCCGGATTTTCGCAGCGACGCCAGCGCTCCCAGCTCGATCGGGATGTCGAATCCTCCGGCGGGGGCGTGATAATTCGCGACATGTACGACGATATCGTAGACGCCGTCGGCGCGCGGCAGCGGTACTACGGATTCAGCATACTGCGGCACGGTCGATTCGGGCGAGGTTCCGACCACGCCGCTTTCGAACAGGAGGGAGCCGTTCACGAAAAGCCTGCAGGCGGTTGGAATCCTGTCGATTCGCACCCCCATCCCGCCCGCCGGGGCGGCGCCGACGGCCGCACGCAGGCGGTATGTCGCGTATCCCCGGCCATGCGCCGGGAAATACACCCGCAGGCCGGGGTTCCAGCGCCCGGGCACCGCCGTATACTGCGGACTGCCTGCGCCGCCGGGCCGTGCAAAATCCTCAGGCGGGACCAGGCGCATCCGGTAAAATTCCCATTCGCCGCGCAGTTCAATGCTGCCGTCACGGACGAAATCCCATCCCGACAGGTCGATCATTCCCTTCTCCGCCAGCGGTAGCTGCGGTCCGGGATTGCCGCACGCGCCGGCCAGCGCAATCGCGAGGACCGGCAGGATGCGTTTGACGATGTGCAGGATCTGATTTTTCATGAAAATGTTCTATGAGCAGGACGTTTCCCGCCATGCGAGACGCCAGCATTCCGAAAGATCATGGATAATGCAATACAATTTATGCACACCATTCGGCAATTCATATTACCTCGAAATCCCCACTTTTTCGCGGAGAACGGGCCCCACACTCCATGCCGACCGGCAATTTCCTGATGCATCAGAATTTTGCCAGACGGGTAAAAACGCGTTGACCATAATTATCGCAATGAGAAATTATTGCATTCCGGCGTACCGCCGTGAAGCGGAATCAGTCTCCCGCATCGAACCGGGGCATACAGACGGGAACAGGAGTTCAATGGAGCAGCATACGTTCAAAAGGGCCGCGTTCGGAAGCGCCGTGCACGCCATGCTGCTGGCGCCGGTCGTCGCACTCGCATCGCTTTTTTTCATGCTGTCATGCGCCAGGGAATACGACAACAACCGGCTGGTTTTCGCCCGGGCGGTAAATGGCTCGTATTACAACCTGTTTACAATTGATGACGATGGAAGCAACGAGAGGCGGATAACATCCGGAAACTGGGTTGACTATCCGCATTCCTGGTCGTCAGACGGCAGCAGGATACTGTTTGCGTCAAACCGGAGCGGGAACTGGGACATCTACACAATTGATGATGGCGGGAGCAATCTTAAACGGCTGACAGACGATCCCTCTACCGACGACTCTCCGAGCTGGTCGCCTGACGGACAGCGGATAGCTTTTGTTTCAAACCGCTCCGGTTTCTATGAGCTTTACCTGATGGATGCCGATGGCGGAAATGTCACTCAGCTTACAAACTTTGGAGTTGACACGGATGAAATGTCTCCATCGTGGTCTCCGGACGGGAAAAAAATAGTGTTCGTCTCAATCAATGACGGTTATGGCGGCTATGCCGGCCACAGGAATGTGTATACTGTGAATTCCGACGGCAGCAGCGCCGCCCCGGAGCAGCTCACATTCAATGCTACGACAAATACGTACTGGTGGCCCACATGGTCCCCGGACGGTTCAATAATTATCTTTGTATCGGTTATAGGAGGAGTGTACGATCTGTACATGATACGCGCTGACGGCACGGACATCGGAGTCCTGGCGGGTGAATTATCCCCCGCGTACGCCAATTTCAGAGCTTCATTTTCACCGGATGGAAGTGAGATTGTATTTCACTGTGAAATGACTCATCCGAGCAAATGTGACATTTACAAAGCTGGTATTGACGGCACAGGGCTGACCCGGATTACAAAAGAGGCCAGTGACGAAGTATTCCCCTGTTATTTCGGCAAACCGCGATAGGTTCACCTTCGTTTCTGTTCGTTTCTGGTCACTCCTCTCGACAGAGGAACAAACGCGGGCTCCCTTCCGGGACCGGCAGGATGCGTTTGACGATGTACGGGATATAATTCCTCATGATGTTTTTCGATGAACAGGCCGTTTCCCGCCCATGCGAGACGCCGGCACTCCGGGAGATTGTGGATAATGCAATAATAATGCGCACCATCCGGCAATACATTCCACCACAGAGACCTCCACTTTCAGAGGAAGACTACGATCATAACCGTCGCCTGTGCGACCGCTCCATCCCTTCAAAAAATCCCTCTTTCCGTGGGACCTGAAAACTTTCACCCGTGCCTCACAGTAACCTGCTTGACCGGCCGGGAATGGTTTTGTATACCAACACCCGGTCTTTGATGGAATGACCGCATTTAAAAAGAGAAAAGGATCTTTCCGGGAATTATTGTATCAGGAGGAATATATGAAAAAATATCTGGCTGTAGTATACATTGCCGCCGCACTGTCCCTGCTGCCATGCTGTTCGAAAAGAGACGCCATGGAAGGAAAACAGGCCGGGGAGGCGGCCAGCCCCGTACCGGTAACCCAGCCCGGCGAAGCGGAATTCAGCCTTGTAAGGAGCAGGCTTGCCGCGTTTGCGCCCTCGGAGGAGGATAAAAAGCTGTTGCGGCAAATGGGCGAAAACGCGTCATGTGAGGACCCGAAAAAAACGCCTGTCAGAGTTTTACAGGCCCGCGGCAACCTCGCGGTGCTGCAGACGGGAAAATTCATAAGAATGCCGGGGAATGCGGGTTGCCTCGATGTGTATTTCCTGCTGAAATTCTCCGAAGGCAAATGGCAGTTCCTGGACATTCCCGACGTGAATGATAACACCCAGCCGAGGCTCGTTGATATCAACAATGACGGGTTTCAGGACATCATTTTCTTCCGGCTTGCCCACTCTGACGGCCCCGCTCCGCTTGTTAGCGCAATTTACATGAGCGGCAAGGACGGCGCCCTTACGAAACAGACAAGCCCTCTTTTTTCGGGGGGAAAGTGCGAATCAACGGAAGATATCCGGACCGATCAGTATCTGAACATGACGCCCGGAAATCTCGGCATAAAGTGCCGGGACGGCGATGATATGATATCGATTGAGTATGACTATACGGCCGGAAGGTTTGTACGGAAAGTACTCAAGGAACAGTAGCCGAGCCACGGAAGCACTAATAATAATGCACACCATTACAAAGCTACTATTGACGGCACAGGGCTGACCCGGTTTACAACAGATGTTCTTGCCGAAATATACCCCTGCTATTTCGGCAAACCACGACAGGTCAACCTTCGTTTCTGTTCGTTCCCCGCGAGGAAAACGCCCCTCTCCCCGGGCCGCGGGGCAGGCGCGATAGCGTTTTCGCGCCTGCGAACTTTCACCTGTACCCGATGAAAAAAAGTCTTTTAAAAGGGAAGAGCACATTGCCGTTTTTTTGCCGGGGATAGGTCCCTGTTATTGCATCGAGAACTTCCCGTTCAAAATCCTTTTTATCATTTTCATCGCCAATCCGATCCAGATAGGGTTTCATGCCGGTGCTCTTTATCCAGTCGACAATTGAGGCGTGCGAAGGCATCACATGAATGTAGTCCGTCTCCCACATGTCCATCGACTTCATCGTATCGGAAAGCAGGTCATAATAGTAATGATAATCATGATACGTGAACAATCCGGAGCAGCCTTCGGTTCTGTTTTTCCAGCGGCCCCTTCCTGAAACGGATTGAAGTATCCCGCCAAGGGCCATGTCCTGAAATTTGGGCAGCTGCACCGCCATGGCCCCGTGCCCGGACAGCAGGCCATAAAACTTTTTCAGCAGGCCGCGGTGGTCGGGGATCCACTGGATGGCCGCATTGGAAAAAACGATATCGAACCGGACGTCCGTTTGAAAATCAACGGCGTCAACCAGCAGCCACTCCCGGGCCGGATAGTCTTTTTTCGCCTTTTCGATCATCGCCGGCGAATTGTCAATGCCGACGAGGTTCGAGTCCGGCCAGCGCCGCAGCAGCACCTGGCTGCTGTTGCCGGGGCCGCACCCGACATCGACGATATTGGCAGGATAATGCCCGATTTCGATTCTGTTCACCAGGTCGATGGAGGGCTGTGTCCTTTCATCTCCAAATTGAAGATAATGGTGCGGGTCCCAGTCCGTCCTCATGCTTACATATGTATCCACAGCGGCATAATGCCGCGGCCAGATAAATCCGCCATCAACCCTTTCGACTTTTCC
>CAZPZJ010000100.1:0-1062 GCA_964591055.1 uncultured Leptospiraceae bacterium | reverse complement strand
CCCCCTGCCCGTATTGCCGCGGCATCGCACGGAACACCCGCGGCCCGTGCAACGTGTTCACCCGAGCGCAGCGCATAACCTCGCGTTACGCCTGTCGAAAAGTGAAATATCAACTGAAGATCCTGCACGCCTGATCTGTCATCGCAACAAAAAAATCGGGAAGCAAAGAATTGAACGGCTCAAGGAGGACGACCATCATGGAAAACTTACCTCTTGCCATGCTGAAAACATACAACCTCCCGAGGATGGGAGGTTTTGTTTTTAGAAAAAGTAGTTATTCGACAGCCTCGTTATTTGACGTAGCAAAATAATAGAAAACTTTAATCCAATAACTACAAATTAAATCTTTCTTCTTTCTTTAAAAGTGAATTTAACTTTTTATCTAAAGACCATATCTGCGCATTATTATTTCTGGCTGAAGTGATTATATAACTATCAATTATACCCACTCCCCGGGAAGTAAGTTTATTCATAGATGAATATATGCCGGCTTGTATCCATCCATTTTCTATTTTTGATTTTGGAAGGTTTTCCCAGTAAAGAGATATTATTTCAATCTCCCGCTTATTCTTTGCTCCTTGAAGCAATTCCCCAAATACACATTCAATGGCTAATACCTGTTGGTTTTCTAACAGGTATTTTACTTTTGAAAAATATTCTGTATTATTCTTCAAGAATTCAATCCATACAGATGTATCAAGAACAATCATCGTCTTCGATTCATTTCTCTGTTTTTACTTGCAGAAAAATCTTTTGAAAACTCAAGCGGCTTTTTCATAATGTCTTCATTCAATAATTGAATCTTTTTGAGAGAAAGCCATTCTTCTAAAGCAGTAATCAAGCTTTCAGTAATATTTTTGCCGCCCGCAAATCGCTTAACATCTTTAACTAAATCATCTGGGATAAGTGCTGTTACTTTCATGGAAAATATATACGATAACACATCGTATATGTCAAGAAATATTATGAATCTAAAGGAATGGCAGAAAATTCATTTTTTTGCTATGGCATATAACGTTTAGGAGTGTAATCTGTTCCTGCATCGCAGGATCAGATATGCTC
>CAZPZJ010000099.1:1281-12593 GCA_964591055.1 uncultured Leptospiraceae bacterium | reverse complement strand
GCATGCTTCCCGAAACATCGGGAATGAGCGACTGCTGTATCGAGCGGGCAAGCTGAAGCTGGCGTTCAATCTGCCGCTGCTTTTCCAGGAGTTCCCCCGTTCGCTGTTGTATTATTTGTTCCTGGTTGATATTGAGGTCCCGAAGCTCCATCGACATGAATTCAATGTCATTGAACGCGCGGGTAAAACGTCGTGAAAGCGTATACGCCTGTGTGAAGATAAACATAAAAAGTCCCGCGTCGATGGCGTTGAGCGTCTGAATTATAAAGCTGTTGTGAAGATAGTCGTTGATAAACGCAAGAAAGAGGATAATGAATCCTATAAGGAATATCCTGCTGTCCTGATGCCTGCGCATGGACGCGACAACCAGGGCGCTGATAAAATAGAGGCCGGAAACGATCGACACGAAATTAAATGGCATTATGACATGCGTGAAGATGAAAACCGGAGAAACGCACACGATGACAGCGAACAGGCAGGATGCTGCGGTTATAGAATATATGGCGATTTTTGACACATAGTCCCTGAAAAGCTCAAGGATAAACCATCCGAACACAGGAATCGCCAGCATATAGCTCAGGTATTCCATCCTGATGATGGCATGGAAGGGGATCGAGGGTGCGAGATGCTCAATCAGGTAATCTCCTGTCGCAAGGCCCCTCACTGCGACCAGCATGCAGAAGATCGAAAACAGTAGAAAATGAATGTCATTACGCCTGATGCAGTACATGGTCAGATGGTACAGCGCCATGATGAGAATACCGCCAAAGAAGATGAATGACAGGGCGTTGCTCACTATAAATGTATTATGGATACTGTAATATCTGCCAAACCGGATTGCCCGCCATGGTCCGCCTGAACGGTAGTGGTAATTAGAAACCTGCATGATGATGTCAAATTCACGCGGTAAAGAGCCAACACGGACTATATGACTGTGATATGCGGGAATGGACTCCGGTTCAGATCGACCGACTTTTCCCGTGGATGTCACCGCAATGCCGTTGACAAAAAGTCGCATGGCGGTCGAAACTGTCTTGATTGAAAGCGCCATGTCCCCGTTTTCAACACCGGTGATCACCCTCAGGCGGAATGTCGCGAATCCTTTCCCTCCGAGCAGTTTACCGTCAGCGTGATAAGCGTTCCATGTCCCCGGAACCGTAAAGAAACCAGATTCTAACGGTCTTTCAGCTTTTCTGAAATCGGCTGGTGTGAGGAGCGAGTCCCAGTAAAATTCCCATTGACCGGAAAGCGGGACAGATCCGTTTTCATGGAAGCTCCATCCCCTGAGATCAAGAATGCCCTGTTCGGCGTGTGGAGGTTTCTGCGGCAGGATGATATTCCGGCATGAAGCATGTGCGGCGATAATGATAAAAGTGATGAATACAATGAATGATCGAAAAGGAATCCATGAAGGGTGCCATGCATTTCCGTCCGGTCTTGTGTGTGGATGACATGTCTGTTCCGCAAGGGCCATACGGTTGATTTTTATTGGACAACACGCGCAACAGTCAATACATTTATTCAACTCCCTTTACTGTCATATCTTTCGGATGCTGGACGTGGAATTTAACGTCGATGCTCCTCGATGACAATGCGGGTATTGTCAACCTCCACCTTCGTTGCCCGCTGCTGTAGGCCGGTCGCCTCTCTTCCCTGTCTCCGGAAAGCGGCGCCGGCTCGACTGAATCCATGCCAACAGTAATTTCCTTCTGCTGTGAAAACGGGATGCGGTCTATCAGGAGAAATTTTGATTCCTTTTTCCTTCCATTATCAATTTTAATCCTGTAATGATAGCTGGTTCTTACTTCTCCGCCGAAAAGACCGCGTTCTTCGGTAAACTTCTTTATCAGGGTTTTCGTCGTTTTGATGGCATCATCCGTCCCGAAATGGAGCTTGAATTTTTTACCGGGGGAAACCGTGGACGCGATAGTTGCCGTTCCCGCGAAATCACCGTCAAGATACAAATTTGTTGTTCCAGGAAGAATTGTATACGGTGAGCTGTTTGTGATTGTCGTCCGCAGGTACGCAAACGTCGATTTGTCGGGCACGAGAACATAGGTGAGCGACGAGCTTTTTCCCGTAAATGAAATGACATCCACCGGTATTTTTTTCGCATCGACTCCCGATGGAACGCTCTTGGGCGAACTGACCCGGTAGGTGACTGACGTGCCCTTTTCAAGCGTTTTCTGGCGGGCCGTTTCCGCCGCCATCTCCCTTCGTACGGCGATTCCGGTTGATGCGTAATCAGCGGCGCCTGCGGCTCCTTCTATCCTCCGTGCAATTTCATTTTCTATGGACCTGAAGCTTATTTGTTTTGCAACAAGCCATGCTGGCAGCGTCGGGGGATCGGTGGCGCGGCGGGGGTCCGCGGTGGACAGATACATTCGCACGCTTTCCCAGTCCTCACCGGTTTTCTGTTTTACCATGCCATAGTAGGTCATTTCAATTTTGCCTTCTTTCAATTCGGCCCGTACATCATAGAGGGGCGTCCACTGGGCCCCGGTGATTACGTAGTTGAGCTTAACTGCGTATTTTCCGGCTTTCGCGGCGCGGATGGTCACTATGGCCCATTTTTCCCTGTCCTCCTGGCGCCTGGTGGAAAGCTCGTTATCCATCATCATGACGTCGGAGTTGTACTGGTTGATATCCTGCGCGGTTCCCCGCGTGATCATGGCGCTCCTGTTATTGTAAAAGCTCTGCCGATGGGACATGTAACCGGTACCGGCAATATCGTTGAGCTTTTTTTCAAGGACCCTGATGTTGTCGGAAATATCGCGACGTTTATCTATCACGTTCCTTATCTTTTCACGCTCTTTCAAAATGCTCTTTTCAACGTATGATATTGCGTCAGAAATTTCGGTGAGGTTTATTCCGCGGTAGAGTATGCCTTCACGGGCTTTCATGGTTGAAAAATCCCCTATTGATTCAAGGAATCTTATTATTGTTCCTGACGCATTCATCCTGTCGACGAGAGCGCCGTCCTCGCTGCGAAGTTTTTCAATCCGCTGCTCAATTTCCTGTATCCGCTTCTGGCGTGATTTTACAAGATAGCGCCTTTGAACCTCAACCCCTAGAATGGTAAAATCCCGGTCACCGCCGGATTTCACACGCACCGTGTCGTCTATGACCCCTTCAGGCAGATGTGGAAAAATTACGTCCGCCGTTCCTGCCGGTATATCCACGATCGCCTCGCGCTCAACCGACGCGCGGTCCCTGTAGACGGTCACCTCTGAAATAGCGGATTGGGCTTTCATTCCGCTGTCTGAATTATCCTGCGCGGGGACTCGGCCCGTGAAGAATAAAATGACCGCACAAGCGGTTACAAGGCATGTAATGGGACGTGATACCGGAAATGACAATTGAGCATGATAATCCATCGCGCTGTACATGGCTGGATCCCCCTCTCTGCGTAAAATCAGGTCCGATATCACACACATTACAATAATGAGCCGGGTATTTCAATGAAAATATGGCAAAAATTGGTTGATGTTTCAATGACAGTGGTGTTACAATACGAACATACCGACAGACCGGGGGACGACATGAAAATTAAGGACGCCTATGATTTCGACATGCTTGTCAATGAGATGGAGGGACTTGTCATCGAAAAGCTCGGCGAGCTGCTTGACTCGCCTGAATACGCAAACGTCTGCCGCTGTCAGGACTGCATTCTGGATATCGCCGCCCTCGCGCTCAATCATCTGCGGCCGACATACCGCTCCAGCCTCTCAATGAAAGGGCTTCTGTACAAGCCCAAGCTCCATACCGAAACATACGAGATGCCGCTTGACAAGGCTGTGAGGGATTCCATCGAAAAGATCAGAAAAAACCCGTCTCATTAGACAACATGCTTTTGGAAAGAGAAAGGCCCGGTTCTCAGCCGGGCCCTGCAATACTTTAAATCCATCGTGCCTTTTTCGCCTCGAACGTGAGCTCATCTCGGAACTGGGGGTGCGCAATTGAAATGAGCTTTTTGACGCGGTCCCTGATGCAGTCGAAGTTGATATCGATTACTCCGTATTCCGTGCAGATGAATTCCTGTTCGTTTCGTGATGTGGTCACGATGGTTCCCTGTGGAAGTGTGGGCATGATTTTCGAGCGCAGATTGCCTTCCTTGTCGGTGTAGGTTGATTCTATTGCGAGAAACCTCATGCCCCCATACGAGAGCTTGGCCCCCTGCTTTAAGTTCACCTGGCCGCCCGTTCCGCTGTACTGCCTTATGCCGATCGATTCTGACGCCGCCTGGCCGGTCAGGTCGATCATGAGCGATGTGTTGATTGATATCAGGTTGTCGTTCTTGGCGATGTTCATCGGCTGGTTTACCCAGTGCACCTCCTTGAACTCAAACTGTTCGTTGTGGTCGAGGTCGTCATAGAACTGTTTGGTGCCGACGGCGAATGCGGTCACGATCTTCCCGGGATAGAAGTTCTTTTTAGAGCAGGTGAGAACACCGGCCTTGATGAGCTCCGTGACTGACGGGGTCACCACCTCGCTGTGCATGCCAAGGTCCTTTTTGTCATACAGCATGTGCCCTATCGCGTTGCCAAGGCCTCCGAACCCGAGCTGAATGGTTGAACCGTCCGGAATCATGTCCACTATGTAGCGGGCCATTCTGTTTTCGACATCGGTAATCGGAATCTCAGGAAGCTCAAAAAGCGGATTGTCATGCTCGATGATATGATCGATCTCGGAAATGTGAACCTTGAAATCGTCGCCATTGCACCACGGCAGGCATCGGTTTATTTCACATATGACCGTTTCGGCGGGTTCAAGGCATTCCTTTCTCGGAAGGAACGATCCGAAACAGGACTTGTTGACGAATCCGTCCTTGTCCGGCGGTGTCGCGGAGAACGCGACGACATTGGGTTTCGCCTTCAACGCCGCGGCTCCGAGGTCTGAAAAGCTGTGCGGCTTGTAGGATCCAACGCCCCACTCCATGCATATGCGCTCGAGAGGGCCCACGAACATCGTCTCGATGTTGAACGTGTCCTTCACCTCGGGCTTCATGTATTCGTAGAGCGCCATGCCGTAGCCCTGGTAAATCGTGATGTTTTCGAGATCTTTTGCGCGGGCTCCCAGCGCCGTAGCGAACGCGATAGGAATGTTTACACCACCCCCGGTGAATATCCTGTCGTTTGAACGAATGAGTGCGGCTGCCTGTTCGGGCGATAAAATTTTTGACCGGTAATCCTCCATGAAATGGCCGGCCTTCCTCGTCCTGTCCTTTTTAAGCACAGTAGAACTCATTACACCCTCCATCTATCAGATAATAATAAGTATTTTATAAAATGTTCACAAATGATTATGTATTTATTTTTCCGTATAAATATTCGAATGACCGGGTAATGTCAATAAAATTATTTATGAAAAATTATTCCACTGCTGATCATGAGGCTGATATTTGTTATACAATATTGACATATTGTATAACAGGATATGCCCGTTGGGCATGCTATACCTGCTTTTGCATTGATACGGCATTCTTGACTTCACGGGCAATCCGTAAATATAGTATTGACGAAAATAAAAATTCATAAAATTTTGTATCAGGCCGCATCGTAATCAATTGCAGGAGGGTGATGCGATGAAAAAGCCCCGTGTCATTTTAAGAAAATGCGACGTTTACGAGCCCACTACGATACAGGAAATTGTTCGGGACTCGGCTGAGAAGCTCGGCATGAACATCGAGGGGAAGGTGTTTATCAAGCCCAACGTTGTTTCGGCCAACAGGAAGTACATTTTCAACTCCTATACCCACCCATCGGTGACCGAAGGAGTCATCGGCTACCTGAAAAACAAAGGGATTTCCGGAATCACGGTAGGGGAGTCCGGTGGATACGCCATCCCGACACGGCTTTTTCTGAAAGAGTCCGGGTACTTCGACCTCGCCAGAAGGACCGGCGTTCCGGTCATCGACATGAATGAGCACGCCTATGAACGGATACAGCTCTCAAAGGGCGTGTGGCACAGGGAAATCCTGCTTTCAAAATACATTAAGGAAGCGGATTTCAGGATATGGGTGCCCAAGCTCAAGTATCACATCTTTGCGGGCATCACCAATGCGCTCAAGCTCAATATCGGCATCCTCTCCCATTCCGAGCGGATGATGTTTCACGACTACCGTCTGCATGAAAAGATCGTTGATCTTCTGGAGCCGGGATATCCCGACCTTGTGGTGACTGACGCGATCGAGATCACCTACGGCTTTGAGTCGGCGCCGTATCCGGTGCATCTCGGGCTTCTGATGATCGCCAACGATCCGCTTGCGGCGGACGTGGTTGCCGCCCACATCATGGGATACAGGCCTGAAGACGTGAAACACCTTGCCATCGCAAGCGCGCGCGGATACGGCAGCCTGAAACTCAGGGATATCTCAATTGAAGGCGACGCAAAGCTCGAAAAACTCCGCGCCGCTCCCAAGGGCAACACACGACTGTTCCAGCACCTCAACGAGCTTGACACGCCAATCCGCTTCTTCGCAGGCCGGGCGCCCGATACCGATGTGATCTGTGACGCCGGATGTGAGGGAGCCGTAAAGGGGGCGCTCGGCACTATTGAAAAGAGAAGGCCCGGTTCGCTTAAAAAGGCCCGGGCGGGGGCCATTGTGACCGGCATCTACGACGGGGATGTCGACATGCCGGGCTGCCCGGTATTCCTTGTCGGGAAATGCACCCGTGTGACAGGCAGGCTCAACGCCGGGAAAGTGTATCGCGTAAAAGGCTGTCCGATCGGGGCACGGGCGCTTTTTGTAAAGCTGCCGTCGGTCTTCAAACTGCCGAGTCCCATGTTTGACGTCCGCGACGTCGCACTTTTCATTGTGAATTCTGTTGAGAAGGGTATGAGCATGGCATTCAACAGGTACCTTTTGAGGCGTTAGTGATAATTGCCGTACAGTATTGACGTTCAACATTTTGCGCATGGTTTATCGTGTTTTTACATATACGCAAAAATACCGTCAAGAGAGGGTTGGTAATTATGTATAAGGACGTGAATTATGAAGTGAGCGAAAAGGGCATCGCGCTGCTGACGCTCAACCGTCCGCAGTCAATGAATTCGTTCAGCCTCAACCTGATACAGGAAGTAATCGATGTATGCGGGAAGGTGAATGCGGATGACGCAGTCAAAGCGCTTGTGGTGACCGGATCGGGGAAAGGATTCTCCTCGGGCGGCGACATCACACTGCTCGGCGCGATGGACAGCGCCTCGAACGCAAAGAAGACCTACGACTGGTCCTCGGCGGTTGTCCGCGCGGTGTACGATGTTGAGAAACCGGTCATCGCCGCAATCAACGGTCCTGTCGCCGGTGCCGCCACTGCGCTCATGATGGCGTGCGATCTCATTATCGCATCTGAAAACGCAAAGTTCGGATTCAATTTCGCCGGCATCGCTTTCTGCCCGGACAGCGGGTGTTCGTATTTTCTGGTTAAAAAAGTCGGATACCACAGGGCCGCCGAGATTCTCTTTTTCGCCCGGCTGCTGAATTCCGAGGAAGCGTCCCGGCTCGGCCTGGTGAACAAAGTGGTGCCGGCCGAAGAGTGCCTGCCCGAGGCGACGCGTTGGTCCGAGAGACTTGCAGAAGGTCCCGGAATGGCCATCAAACTCGACAAGAAGCTGCTCAGGCAGGCCGAAAAGTTTGACATGTACCAGATGGCCGAGATGGAGAGCATGTACCAGATCCTCACATGGGCGTCGGATGATTTCAGTGAGGGGTGTACTGCGTTTCTTGAAAAGAGGAAGCCGGATTTCAAGGGGAAATAGGCGCACGAAACCAATCAGTATTTTTTACGAAGCTCGAGCCCTTTGTATGTGACGGAGAAGCCCGCACCTGCAAAGGGTTTTGCGTATTCGCATTTATCCGCCGGCTCGCCGTTGATCGTCTCGACAAGGACGCTCTTTGCCGGGTTGAACTCGCGGGATACGATATCCCTGAACACGCGGCAGTAGCCGGGAATGAGCGGGTCGCCTGATTCCGCGTAACACAGCACCTCCCTGCCGTTTCGCTTCACAGTCATGACAAGTTCCGATCCCAGGTACACAAGCCAGTTGGATTTCACCCGCGGCGGGAGCATTTCTTTCATGCACTCGATCTGCATGCCGCACAGCGACACGGGATCTGTTGCGTTCACCCACCAGACGGCATCATGTGACAGGGAGGAATTGAGGGCTCGCAGTGACTCATGCGTGACGAACTGGAGTCCGGGGATGTCCCTGAAGAAGTAACCCGAGAGCGCCTCTCCTGAAAGCTCCATCAGACGCAGCGTGCGGAATATGCTGCGCCATTGCAATGGCTCGCTCTCACGCAGGGTAATCTCCCTGAAAAGGACTCCATAACGGTCGAAAAGAAAGCGCACTCTTTCACGGTTCATCTCTTCCACAATTAAAGCGTCCGTCGATTCTTCCCGTGGTAACGCATGCCAGGCCCCGGCGATCGGCCGGGAGGCGGTCCACCGGTTGAATGAGGACCGCCTGACAGGGGTTTCTTGAGCGGCATCCGTTGCTGTCGCTTTGAAATTGTTGAGAATGCCCTTCCTGAGCACTGCAAAGGAGTCCGCCGCCGCGTTGCCGTTCCACGCCGCTCTCCAGAGCATCGACGATGCTTCAGTTGAATCAGCGCCCGTGTGCTTTATGATATCAAAAAATGCCGCCGGCCTTGAAGGTTCTGGAAACAGTCGCCTGATTTCATTAATGGCGGATTCGGAATCATGGTGTTCACGGAAAAGATTGATGTCCTCAGGAAAAGCCAGAGTGATTCTTCTTTTTCCGCATCCCGCCCATCCCAGGCCATGCGATTGAAAAAGGCTGTCAATCCAGGCCGTGTAGTAAGGATCAAGCCTCGAGGGAAAAATCCATTCCTCCCATGCTTCAACCGGCGCAGGGTACCCGAACAGGCGGTCGATGCTCTGTTGCAGCCTTTCAGGCGATCCTTCACGCCCGGTAAGGCCGTGCCTGTCGGCCAGGAAAAGCGCCAGGCGCTCCACAGGCAGGGGATTGAATTCCGGCATGCGCTCATGTCGGGCCATTCGGAGAAGCCTTTCCATGTTTTCACGGTCGCACACCTGCTCCTCGCGTGCGTGTTCCGTAAGCAGGCCACATACGACCGATCCCTCCTCGGAAAGTCCGGCAAGCGCCTCATCGAGCACATCTGACGGCATTCCCAAAGCGCCTGTGATAAATGATTTGCTGATCGGGCAGTAGAAGCGCAGCCATTGTCGAAGCAACCATGGCAGCGGGGATTCAGTGACGTTTGGGGAACATCGGGCAATGGATTTTTCCATGCGCAGCATGGTCTTGCGTTCCGGCGGGGATGAATCATTGAATACATCACGACACGACTGGATTGTGAGTGAGACACCAAGAATTTCCGCAACAGAGGGGGCCGTCTCAACGGCGCATACCAGCAAGTTGCCGGTTCCCGGTATACTGAGCTTAACCAGTTTTTCCGAAAGCGCTTCCCGGTTGCGAAGGAACATCTCTCCGTGGTCCTCCGACATGCCCTTTAGCAGTTCGTCCCATTCGGCTGCGGGGATCAGCATGCGCTCTTTCACCCATTCAACGAGCTCATCATCCGTTCCCGGAGAGTAGCCGGGCATAACTCGGGACAATTTCCCGGCGAGAGCATCAACAACCTCTTCGGGAATCTTCGGACGGATCGAGGATGATGATACGATATCCCGTATCAGCTCATCCGTCAGTGATGATATTGTTCCTCCCGCCGGGGTATCATCAGCGTACATGTAGGTGTTGGTCCGGCTCCAAATGATTGATGATGAAAATGGTGATGGAGATGTTGTGACTGATTCATGAATCTCTATTGATCCGGTAATCACTTCGTCAAGGAGGTATTTGAGCGCAGGAAGGTCGAATTCGTCACTGAGGCAGGCCCTCCATGCTTCAAGCAGTATGGGGAAATCCTCGAAGCTCATGACCGAATCCATGAGCTTTTTCGCGCGCAGCCTGTTGAGCCAGAGGGGCGTCCTGCGGGCAAACGAGGAGCGCGGAAGCAGCAGCGCACGGGAGGCGGATTCCCTGAAAGCGGCGCCGAAAAACGCGGTGGATTCGAGATATCCACGCAACAGCGTTTCGATGTTGTCGGGAGTCACCATAGTCAGCACATCACGGGCGTTGAAACCATGCGGGAGCATCAGCAAAATGCTGTCGTTGTTGGCTGTGACTTCGAGCCGGTATCCATGAATATTTTTCCATGCTGCTGCGAGTGCGTACGCGTAGGGCACGTTGAGTCTGCCGCCCCACAGCGTGTGGAGAAGAACCTGTTTGCGGTCTGTGGCGTTCGCAGGATCATCAAAGTGCTCTATAATGATCCTGTGCCTTTGGGGAATGCCCGCTGATTCCTTCTGCCTAATCAGAAACTGTATGAGTTCATCTCTCGCCGCATCGTCGAGCATGTAGTTGCCGGAAAGGGCGTCGGAAAATTCCTTCGTTTCAAGCTCCTTCTCCGCGTGTTCCAGGAAGAGCGCTATACGCTCTGACAGGTGGAAGCTCCTGTGACGGTCTTCCGCGCGCCAGAAAGGGATGATACCGGCGCGGTCACGTGCAGGAGCTACTTCGACATCGTTATGGGTGATGTTCACTACTTTCCATACCTGGGCTCCCATCGCGAAGCTTTCTCCGATACGGCGCTCCCAGACGAATTCCTCGTCAAGCTCGCCAATGCGTGCCCGGGTATCCTGTATCCTCAAGTCGTAATAACCTCTGTCGGGTATTGTGCCCCCTGAAAGATAGAGGAGGTAAGGGACGGAATCATTGGCCCGTATCGTATTGTCAACGCGGTCTACGGAAACCCTGGGTGTGAGCTCACGGACGCGGGTGCCGGCATATCGGCCCGCAAGCATCTCAACCACAAGGTCGAAATGCCTTCGCGGGAGATCGCGGTATGGGTATGCTGTCCTTATGAAATCGTACAGCCGGTCGATGTCCCATTCCTCGGCGCAGGTCATGGAGAGGATAACCTGCGCGAGCACGTCGAGAGGACATTCGGGCGGGCCGAGAGGCTCAACGTCGCCGTCAATCACCGAGCGCGCAACCACCGCCGCCTCAAGGAAATCACGCCCGTGGGTGGGGTAGATAAATCCCCTGCTCGTATCGCCCACGCCGTGCCCGGACCTTCCGATGCGCTGAAGGGCCGACGAAACAGAAGGAGGGGTTTGCACCATCAGCACGCAGTCGAGCTCGCCGATGTCGATGCCCAGCTCAAGCGAGCTTGTCGCGACAATTGATTTCAATTCACCCTGTTTCAGCCTGCGTTCAACCTCAAGCCTGAGCTCCTTCGAAAGGGAGCCGTGATGCGAGTAGGC
>CAZPZJ010000099.1:0-1181 GCA_964591055.1 uncultured Leptospiraceae bacterium | reverse complement strand
AAGCAGGTTTCTCTGAATATCGTTGTTGAGAGCGCGCATTGGCGATACGTACAGCACTGCCGTCCTGCCGGCGGCCCATGCGCCGGTGACGATACGGTCGATTGCCCACAGAAAAGCCGCGAGTGTTTTTCCGGTGCCTGTCGGCGCGCAGATGAGCGCATGATCGCCATGCGCAATCCGCTTCCACGCCTGCTCCTGAACCGGCGTTGGAGAACCATACCGTCTTGTAAACCATTCGGCGATCAGGGGCTGGAACAGTTTAAGCGATGATTGATTGTTCATGATCATTTTGTATGTACGGCGCAACTGACCTCATGATGTGGAATTCCACGGCCGGCGTCAAATCATTTCCCTGTTCTTCAACAACGGTAAAATGTGTTGAAATGCCGGTATTCTCTGGTATCATGCACTGATGAAATATGGAACATCAACTTTGTTCAGGAGCAGCTTATGCGAAGAACTGCGCAGTCAGCGATGATGTGGCATACATGCATAATATTAATATCTGTCATTTTAATCCACTCTGCTCTTGCGGAACAGACAATTGCTTTCGATACCTCTTTGTCGGAAAAGGCCGTCAAAGGCATCGTTAACGTGACATCATCGATTATTACTGATTCATTCACGCCGATGACGCACTATGACAGGGGCGATTGGATTGTCACGGCGGTCCCTGCGTACTTTGAGATAGACAGGGTGTTTGACGACCCGGACCTTCGGGGCAATGACCTGAAGGGCTGGGCTGCGGGGATCGGAGGTGGTTACGCGATCAGCGACCGTCTCATGGCATACTGCGTCATTACCGCAATGAACATCGATGGCACGATTGAGGCGCCGGATTACGGCAACCGCTCATTCGATTCCGAGTACACACTGGTTGCAACATCAGCGGGAGCAGGGTTCGATCTCGTCCCCGGGGCCGGCATGTTTTCAATTCCTGTATATTTAGGTGGAAGCCTGCAATACTACAACGCTGATATATCATTGTCACCGCTTGAAAGCATGTATGTCTATCCTCTGGAGGCCGGAATTGACGGTTCAGGAATTACAGGCGCTTTGACGGCTGGAATTGCCGTCTCAGCGCAATTCTTCTCGGTCCTGAGAATCACACCATATTTGCTTTACATGTACGGGCTGAACACGCCCACCATGACAGCGCATGCTTCTCAGCGAACAGGCCC
>CAZPZJ010000098.1:8623-12958 GCA_964591055.1 uncultured Leptospiraceae bacterium | reverse complement strand
CCGTCCGGGGATAATGTGCCGCCGCCATGCGGGGCCCTGGCAAATCAGCTCAGACTTCTTACTCGGTCAGATATCTCACCGAAAGGGTTTGAATCGACGAAAGGGCGCTCAGGCAGGATAGCGGCATTGCGGTCCTGAGGCTGTGGTGGGCGAACGCCACGTACCTGCCGGCGCTGACGCTTTCCCGCCTGGTTGCGTCAACAATCATCCACTCGCCCCCGACATGGGCCTGTGCCCACATGTGGTAGACGAACACGTTTTCCCTGCCTGCGAACGAGGGCTCCAGCAGCATGCCCACCATCGCCCTCGCCGGAACGCCCGCCGCCCTCAACAGGGCCACCGCGAGCACCGTGTGCTCCGTGCAGTCCCCGGATCTACCCCGGAACACATGGAGCGCCGACACGAGCGGTATGCCGAGCATCTTATTGGTGATGTGGCGGTACACGAAACGCCGCACGTTGTCGGCGGTGTGAGCTCCGTCCCTGAGCCCCGACGCCGCGTTCTTAATTTCAGGCGACCGGATCATCAACAGCGGCGTATCGGCCAGATCGCCGGGGCCGGGCCTCTCATGCGCGTTTCCACCGCGCCTTCCCGCTTCAACGGTCACCGTCACCCTGCCCGAACCCGCCCTTGCGGCGATCACCTTCTGGAAAGGGGTGTCCGGCAGGGAAAAGCCCTCTCCTGACGAGGTAAGCTCATACCGCGCGCGGTCCCGCCGGTAGACATCATTCGCGATGTTCGACACGTGAACGCTTATGTGCGAAGGCCCCAGCCCCTGCGCAGTGACGCCGCCCCGGCAGGGTATCAGAATCGCGGCGCAGGTGACGGCGATCACCGGTGAAACAGCCAATCGCATCGGCCTACCGCCTGACGAGCTCGATATGCATGTTGAGCATGACAATCACCGCCTTGAGCAGCACCCCGTCGCTGTCGATGTAGCTTTCCATGTTTTTCACGTTTTCAATGGAGTGGTTCAACCTGATCGCGGTGAACGTTTTCCCCCCGACATTCACCAGCGTTCGCCCCCCGACCCTGGATTTGAGAAGGATGGGGACGTCCATTTCGATTGACGGATCGTAGACATAGGCCTCGACATGGCTTCCTTCCGCGAATTCGCGGTCGATCAGGCTGCTCAGAAAATAATTCCCGTCCAGCACCACGTCCCTCTGGAGCGTGATTTCAGAGCGCTGGTCGCCCGTATCCAGGCGCACGGTCCTGCCGGAAAATTCAGCGGTGGTGTTGATTTCCTGCACCGAAGCCGGGGTGATGATCCTGTTTCTGGTCGTGAGGCGCACGGGTCTGAAGTCGGCGGTTTCAACCACCTCCTGCCATGAAACATTGGTGACACTGCCCGCGCGCATGGTGAGCTCCATCGTGGAGCGATAGCACCCGTCCCGAAGCTCGTTGCTTATCACGGCGCTGCCCGCCTCGGAACCGTTCAGCAGCAGCGCGTAGTTCCAGCTCCCGGTCGGCACCCTCACCGGCGGCCGGAAGCAGGCGCCGGACAGGGCGGCAACGGCGACGATCGCCGCAAGCGCCCGTATGGCATGCAGACGGTTTTTCATGCGTTTCCCCCGCCGGCAGATCTCATTCGCCGGCACCGGCAAAATGGTCATAGCCCCGGATCTCCACGGGCCGGTCGCTTCCGCTTATGTTCATCAGGTGGCCGCTTTCGATGATTTCCCCGATGCAGGTCAGCGGCACCCCGTTGATGTTCATCTGCATGGTTTCCCCGAGGTCCTTGCTGGTCGTGAAGATCAGCTGGTACTCCTCCCCGCTCCTGAGCGCATACTCCACGGGGTCGCGCCCCTTTTCCGCACAGTAATCACGCAGCCCGGCGGACACGCGAATTTTCTCCCTGAACAGCCTGAACCCGCACCCGCTCTCACGGCAGATCCGCCCCAGGTCGATCAGCAGGCCGTCGGAAACGTCGATCATCGCGGAAGGGCTGAAATGCTGGACTATCTCGGTCACGATATCGTGGCGGCACTTCGGCCGCAGGTGGGCTTTCACCAGCGAAGCGTACTTTTCGCGCAGCGAGCGGTCATGGCCATTGAGCACCTCAAGTCCCGCGAGCGAATCGCCTGTGATCCCGGTGCAGAAGATGCGGTCTCCCACCGCCGCGCCTGATCGGAGCACGGCGCCGGAGGGGTGCGCCTCCCCGTACATCGCGACGCTGATGACGAGCACCGACGAGCGGGACAGATCGCCGCCGATGATGTGCGCGCCCGCGCCGGAAGCGGCCTCTATCATCCCCTCGTACACGCGCCGCACGTAGCCCGAGGTCAGGTCGTCGGTGAGCCCGCAGGAGACTACCGCGTAGCGGGCCGATCCCCCCATGGCGACGATGTCCGAGACATTGCCGATCATGGCCTTGTAGCCGATGTCCTCGGCCGAGGCGTAATCGCGCCGGAAATGCACCGACTCTATGCTGATGTCGGTGGTGACCAGCGCGGGAACGCCGGGCTCCGGCACAAACACCGCGCAGTCGTCGCCGATTGAGCGCACCAGCCCGGGAGGGGGCGGAGGGCCTTTCCTTTCTATCAGCTCCCTGATGATGTCAATGAGATCCTGTTCGCTTTTTATTTCCATTTTCTTTATGAACAGTACCGCCGGTGCATGTACTGTATTCTCTTCCTGCATTTATCAAGCCCGATGAGCGGCAGCGCCCTGTCGAGCTCCGGTCCCGAGAGCCTTCCCGTGATAATGCCGCGTATCGGGTGAAACAGCTTCTTCCCCTTGAGCGATGTCATCTCCTTCACCTTCGCAACATACCCTTCGACGAACGCCTGCCCGGAGATGTCTCCTCCGGCGATCTTCATCGATGCCTCGATCACGGTCCTGGAATCCGGCTCACGAAGCAGTTGATCGGTCTCCTCATCCGGCTCGATGATGTCGCTGAAGAAAAGATCCGCGCCGCGGCTGATATCGGAGAGCACCTCGCAGTAGCCCCGCAGGACGTCGATCACGCCTGACACCCAGCCGGGATCGCGCGCGTCGGCGTTAAAACCCGCCTGCTCAAGGAAGGGCGTCGCGAGCCCGACGATCCTCTCCAGCGGATATGACCGGATGTACATGCCGTTCATCCAGCGAAGCTTCTGAAAGTCGAACACGGCCGCGCTTTTCGCGAGCGAGCCGATCTCGATCTGGCGCGATATCTCCTCCGCGCCCAGTATCTCCTCCCCGCTTTCCGTTGCCCAGCCCAGCATCGCCAGGTAATTGAACAGCGCCTCCGGCAGGTAGCCCTCGCGACGGTAGAGGTCCACCGACGTGATCCCGTGACGCTTTGAGAGCTTTTTGCGGTCATCCCCCATCACCAGCGCGAGGTGCGCGTACTCCGGCACGGGAAGGCCGAGCGCCTTCGCGATCAGCACCTGTTTGGGGGTGTTGGACAGGTGATCCTCGCCGCGGATCACGTGCGTCACCTTCATCAGCTCGTCATCGATGATCACGATGTAGTTGTACACCGGCGTGCCGTCCGAGCGCACGATGATGAAATCGCCGCCGATGTTCTCGCTGTCGAACGACACCCTCCCCTTGATGAGGTCGTTGATCACGACCGTCTCACCCTCGGGCACCCGAAAGCGGATGGTGGGCTTCCGTCCTTCGCGCTCAAGCTCCGCGCGCCGCTCCGGGCTGAGGTCGCGGCATTTGCCCGAGTACACGTAAAATCCCTTCTCGGCCTCGCTTCGGGCACGCTCGGCCTCCAGCTCCTCCTGGCTGCAGTAGCAGTGGTAGGCGCTCCCCTGGCGCAGCAGCTTCTCGCTGTACTCGCGGTAGATGTCAAAGCGCTCAGACTGCCGGTAGGGGCCGTACGGCCCGCCCAGGTCGGGGCCTTCCGCCCAATCCACGCCGAGCCATTTCAGGTCGGCGAGGATCGACTCCTCCGATTCACGCGAGCTTCTTTCCATGTCGGTGTCTTCGATGCGCAGCACCATGGCGGCGCCGTGCTTTTTCGCGATCAGGTAGTTGCAGATGGCGGTGCGGGCGTTGCCAATGTGAAGGAAACCGGTGGGACTGGGTGCGAAACGGACTCTCATCAGCGTGATTCTCCCTGTGGTCAACAGAACTTGCAGAGGATAAGGATAACAGACAGGCGTTGCGCGTCAATTGCATTTTCATTTTACACTGGAATACCCCCCTGCCCATCTTCAGAGAAACCGAAAACCGATTGCGCCCGCATCCCGGACAAAAAAGTTGTTTCAAAAATCCCGCCACCCGCTCCACAGTATCCGCGAACAGGCCCCATACCGGAGGAAAGAAAATGCAGCCAGTGAAAATTATGCCGTGCCTTGACATGAAAAACGGCAGGGTCGTCAAGGGAGTGAATTTCGT
>CAZPZJ010000098.1:0-8523 GCA_964591055.1 uncultured Leptospiraceae bacterium | reverse complement strand
TTATGCCGTGCCTTGACATGAAAAACGGCAGGGTCGTCAAGGGAGTGAATTTCGTCGACATACGGGACGCGGGCGACCCGGTGGAAAACGCAGCGTTTTACCAGGCCGAAGGAGCGGACGAGCTCGCCATGCTCGACATCGCCGCGACCCTCGAAAACAGGAAAACCAGAATCGAATGGGTACGGCAGGTTTCATCGGTCATCACCATTCCGCTCACCGTCGGGGGAGGCATCAACTCCCTCGAAGACATCGAGCTGGTGCTGGCGGCGGGCGCCGCGAAAGTTTCCATGAACAGCGCCGCAGTCGCCAATCCGGATATCGTAAGCGACGCGGCGCGAAAATTCGGCAGGGACACCATCACCGTCGCCATCGACGGCAGACGGAACGATTCAATGCCTTCCGGGTTCGAAGTGGTGGTATCGGGAGGGACGAAGCCGGCGGGAATCGACGCGGCACAGTGGGCCGCGCGATGCCGCGATCTCGGCGCGGGGGTGCTGCTCCCCACCAGCATGGACGGCGACGGAACGCTCAGGGGATACGACCTTGCATTCACCCGGGCGATCGCCGAAGCCTCCAATCTTCCCGTCGTGGCGTCCGGCGGCGCGGGCGCGCTGGAGCACTTCTACGAAGGGGTCACACAAGGCAAAGCGCAGACGCTGCTCGCGGCATCGGTGTTTCACTTCCGGACCTTTACGATCCGCCAGGTCAAGGAATTCCTGAAACAGCGCGGTATAGCGGTTTTATTGTGAAAAGACTTAATTCGAGGGAATTGAGTAAGGCGAACGGAAACATTGATAAAAAAAGAAAGCCGTTAAGCGGACGCTTAACGGCTTTCCATTCCGGCAAATAATTACTTCTTGCGGGCTTTCTTCGCTGCCTTGGGAGCCGCTTTGGCTTCCGTCTTGGGAGCTTCAATCTTCGCATCAGCCTTTGCGGGCGCAGGTGCCGCCGCAGGTGCTGCCGCAGGCTGAGGAGCCGGCGTTTGCTGGCTGGAAGAACAAGCCATCCATGCGCAGAAAACGGCAAGGGCGATGATCAGTGCTAAACTCTTTTTCATTGAAAATCCTCCTGGTACTTTAATGTAACCAACTGGTTTTGTATAGCCCGTCAGGGCTTATTGGTGCGATATGCCCGCAAATTACTGTCTTACACGTAGCATAAAAGGGACTAATCCAAAGGATACAGTCCCTCCATAAAATCAGCGAGCGTTGCAATTAAATCATTCATCACGGATATGTCAACAGTATTTTTTTCGCCACCGGTCATTATTTCGAAGGTGAAGAGATTTCCTGCATGTAAAAAAACCGCGGCGGTTCAATGCTCAGCGAGTTTTACTTGACATGGACCGCGTGAAATGCACGCTTTTGAAAAGCGCAATGACGTCGACGGCCGATTGAACAACCGCTTACACGGGCAAGGCGTCCCGCTTCCACCCGGATAACGTAATAGAGGTGCGCACCATGAGTGAATCACCACATACCGAAAATGACGAAAGGAAGGCAAGGCCTTCGCATTTTATAAAGGAGATTATCGAGGAGGACCGCCGCAATGGCAAAAACGGCGGCCGTGTCGCGACTCGCTTCCCCCCGGAGCCGAACGGATACCTCCACATAGGGCACGCCAAGTCAATCTGCCTCAACTTCGGCCTCGCGCGCGAGTACGGCGGCACCTGCAACCTGCGCTTTGACGACACCAATCCGACCAAAGAGGACGTGGAATACGTCGATTCGATCCAGGAGGATGTCAGGTGGCTGGGCTTCGACTGGCAGGGGCGGATGCACTACGCCTCCGATTACTTTGAACAGCTCTACAACTACGCCGAAGAGCTCATCAATGCGGGCAAGGCGTACGTATGCGACCTCACTGCCGACCAGATGCGCGATTACCGCGGCACGCTGAAAGAGCCCGGAAAGGAAAGCCCCTACCGCAACCGCCCCGCCGGGGAGAATCTCGACCTTTTCAGGCGCATGCGCGCCGGCGAGTTTGCCGACGGATCGAGGACACTCCGGGCGAAGATCGATATGGCGTCGGGCTACATCGTGATGCGGGACCCCGTCATCTACAGGATACAGAAGACGGGCCACCACCGCACCGGCGATGCGTGGTGCATCTACCCCATGTACGATTTCACGCACTGCCTTTCCGACGCCATCGAGGGAATCACGCATTCGATCTGCACGCTGGAGTTCGAGAACAACCGCCCGCTTTACGACTGGGTGCTCGACCAGCTGCCGGTGCCCTGCCACCCGCAGCAGATCGAGTTTGCACGGCTCAACCTGAACTACACCGTCATGAGCAAGCGAAAGCTGCTTCAACTGGTTCAGGAAGGCCATGTGAGCGGATGGGACGACCCGCGCATGCCCACAATCTGCGGCCTCCGGCGGCGCGGCTATACGCCGGAAGCCATCAGGGATTTCTGCGAGCGCATCGGCGTCGCCAAGGCCGACAGCATGGTCGACACGGGCCTGCTGGAGCACTGTGTCAGGGAGGATCTCAACAGGTGCGCCCCGCGCGTGATGGCGGTGCTCGATCCGGTGAAGGTCATCATAGACAACTACCCGGAGGATCAGGTCGAGGAATTCGAAGCGGTCAACAACCCCGAAGACGCATCGATGGGAAGCCGCAGAGTGCATTTTTCGCGCGTGCTGTACATCGAGCGGGACGATTTCAGGGAGGTCCCTCCCCCGAAGTTTTTCCGGCTTGCACCCGGGAAGGAAGTGCGGCTCAAGTTCGCCTACTACGTCACCTGCACCGGGGTTGTAAAGGATGACGCCACCGGCGAAATCACGGAAATCCACTGCACCTACGATCCCGCCTCCCGCGGAGGATGGTCGCAGGACGGCAGGAAGGTGAAGGGCACGCTGCACTGGGTGTCGGCGCCGCACGCAGCCGAGGCGGAAGTGCGCCTGTACGACCGCCTGTTCACCATCGCCGACATGGACGAGGCGGAGGGCGATTACCGGTCGCACCTGAACCCGGACTCCCTTAAAGTGCTGAATCCCTGCTTTATAGAGAAAAACCTGGCGGAGGCCAAGCCGGGAGAGCGTTTCCAGTTCGAGCGCCTGGGATATTTCTGCGTGGATACCGTGGACTCGCGCGCCGGCCGTCCCGTGTTCAACCGCACCGTTACGCTCAAGGACTCCTGGGCGAGGATCGAGAAAAAGGGGGAGTGATGCCGGCGGCCGCGGAGTATGGCTGCGGAAGCGGCCCCACTCCTAGTAATCGTATGAGTGAATTGAAGGCGCTCCCGTGGCGATCTCCCTGGACTCGCGCTCCATCCTTTTGACAAGCTTCTGTATCCTGGAAGCGACCTCCTCGCTGAACAGCACCTTGCCGCAGCGCATGCACTGGAACGCGGGGATGTTCTCAAGCACCACGTAGAAATCCTCTCCGCTCGCGCTGTAACAGCTTTTCCCCTCCACGAGCACTCCACCGCACGTACATTCCATAATCACCTCGACGCCTTCATACTGACCGAAATCGAATATCGGTCCCGTCGCACCCGCTGTCAATCCACATACTCGGGATTCCCGGAAATCCTTCCACTGCCTTTACGGACGCGGCGTCCTCATTTCAGCCTTACCAGGGTTGCACCCCAGTTGCCGCCGTCATCGCGGAATTCCAGCACCAGATTGCTCGCCTGCAGGAAGCGCGCAACCCTCGACTTGACGCGGGACATGCCCTTCCCGTGGATGATTTTCACAGTGCGCCTTCCGCTTTCCGCCGCGGCGCGCAAAAACTCATCGATGATCGCTTCGACGTCGTTCGGATGAAAGTGATGCAGGTCCAGCACGTCGTCAAGACTCACTTCACTGAATGATTCGTCCATAGCGCCTCTCCTCACCCGCCGGCGCACAGGCCGGCGATGGCCCTCCTTTACGGTTTCGGCCCGTTTTCCCCGCGCCATGAATTTATTATTGACAGATACCGCCCGCGCGTTCTGATATAATTTCTGAAGCGGGAAATTACCGTTTCCACAACGCCCGACGCACCGTTCACGCGGGCACCGCCGCATGCGCGTCGCGTTGTATTCTTTCATTATATCCAAGGATCCGGCCTGTGGCCATAAAAGCATATCTTTTTGATTTCGACGGCACCCTGATCGACAGCATGGGCGGTTTTGCCGATATCGCCGGCAAGGTAATCCACGAGCATCACCCCGAAATAAGCTTCGAGGAAGCCCGGCGGAAATACCTGAACACGTCCGGTGTACCCTTCTTTCAGCAGCTCGAGATCATGTTTCCGGGCGATCCCGCCAATGCGGAAAAGGCGAGGATTTTCGAGGAAACCAAGGTGTACGGCTTTTTCAGCAAGAGCTTCCACGACGACGTGGTGCACACCATCAACACCCTGCGGAAAAGAGGTTTTATCGCGGGCGTGTGCTCCAACAACTTCCAGCACCTGATAGATAAATTCGTGGAGCGCGAGGGGCTCGTTTTCGACGTGGTGCTCGGCTTCCGCGAGGGATTCGAGAAGGGAAAGCACCATTTCGATTACGTGATGAAAAAGTTCTCGCTGACCAACGACGAGCTGACCTTTGTCGGCGATTCGCTCAAGGACGCGGAAAAGGCCATCACCAACAAACTCCACTTCGTCGGCATCTGCGGGACCTTCAAGCGCGAGGACTTTCTCGCGGTACGTCCTGACATCGTCACCATCAACAACATAAAGGAACTGCTTGACCTATGAGAGCCATTGTACTCGCCGCGGGAACCGGAAGCAGGCTTGGAGAGCTGACAAAGACGAGGACCAAGGGCATGGTCCCGGTCAACGGGAAGCGTCTGATAGACTACCTGCTGGACTTCCTTGAGCCGTCTTTCTTCAATGAGATCATGGTGGTGGGCGGGTTCCATTTCGAGGACATCCGCGACCACATTTCGAAAAAGAACCTTCCCAACGTGCGGGTGTATGAAAACAGGGAGTACCTGAAGGGCAACATCTTCACCCTGATCACCGCGCTTCAGAAGTTCTCGGGGGACTCGTTCCTCATCACCAACGTGGACCACATCTATCCCCCTGCGATGTTTCAGAAGATGAAGCAGAGCTTTCGGGGCGTCACCGCCATGTGCGATTTCGACAGGGCGCTGGGCGATGACGACATGAAGGTGAAACTCGATGAAAAAACAAGGAAGATCGCCTATATCAGCAAAACGCTCAAGCAATTCGACTGCGGCTACATCGGCATGACATACGTCGACGGGGAAATCGACAGCATTTACCGCAACGCCATACAGGAAACGCTGCTTCGCTTCGGCGAAAAAGCGGTCGTGGAAAACATCCTTCAGGTGCTCGCCGAAGAGGAAAAAACCGCCCCTTCAATATGCGATCTCTCCGGCATGGGATGGTACGAGGTGGACACCGTGGAGGACCTGGTGGCGGCCGAGAAGAACCTGCTCAGGGACAAAAACTTCCTGTAGCGCCGCGCCTACCAGATCAGAAGCAGCGGATCGATATACCTGCCGTGCCTGCTCATCATGAGGTGAAGGTGCGGGCCCGTGGTCCTTCCCGTCATCCCTATCGTCCCTATCACCGTCTTTTTTTCGACGGTCTGCCCTTCAGTGACGTTGATCTTCGCGAGGTGGCCGTACGTGCTCACATAGCCTTCGGGATGCAGGACCATGATCGTTTTGCCGTAACCGTCCATCCACCCGGTGAATGACACGATTCCCTCCCGGATCGGACGGATCGGCGTTCCCACGGGGGCCGAGATATCGATCGCGCTGTGGAACTCCTCGCCCCGCATTCCGAACATCGAGGAGAAATACCCCAGCACGGGCGCCTGGTAATTCCGGCGGACCTCATACAGCCTTGCGATGTACCTGTTCACGACGACAGGCCTGGCCCCCTTGAAGAAGACAAAGCGCATGTCGTCTTTGGAAAACCATTCGAAAATACCGGGCAGATACCGGCCCGACACCCCTTCGCAATCGGGGAGCCTGCGGCGCATTCTGACGACATCGTACATGTTGTCGACGGGCTGAAGCACGCCTTCCTCGCCCGGCACGACGATCTCCATGCCTTCCGACGCGTTCAGCGAAGTGAGAAAGGGATTGGCGGCGATGATCGTATCGATCGATACTCTGCGCCCGCGTGCGATGTCCCACAGCGACTCGCCCTTCCTGACCACATGGATGGCGACATTCACCCCGAAATCCCGCCGGTATTCCCTGACAAGCTTGAGGTAATCGTCCCTGGAGGTGAAGAGCGGAAAACCGTCGGGCAGCGCATACGCATCGGGCCTGACCCGGATTGGATCACGCACGAGGGCGCCTATGATGTTGCCGATCAGCAGCACGAACACGAATGCGATGAGCATCCCCTTCACCGCGCGCAGCAGCTGGTCGATCTGGTAACCGTTTACCGGCAGTCCGTTCATTTGCCTTTTCCTCCCAGCTTCGCGGATTTCAACGCGGCCTGTTCTATCGCGTCGATGATGATTCCTGAGAATCCCGCCCGTTCAAGCACATGCACCGCGTCGATGGTGCTTCCGCCCGGAGACGTCACGGCCCCCCTGAGCGAAATCGGATCGCCGCCCGACTCCATCACCATCCTCGCCGATCCCAGAACGGTCTGCGCGGCAAGCATCAGCGCCCTGTCCCGGGGAATGCCCATTTTCACACCGCCATCGGCCATCGCCTGAAGCACGGTGTACGCGTAGGCGGGTCCGCAGCCTGAGAGCGCGGTCGCCGCGTCCATCAGCTTTTCCGGAAGGCGCATTGTCCGGCCGATGAGGCCGAAGAGGTATTCCACCCGCGCGGCGTCCTCATCGCCCGCCGACTCACCCGCACAGATCACCGACATCCCTTCGCCGATAAGGGCGGGAGTGTTCGGCATGACGCGGATTATCCTCTGTGCGCCCTGAAAATGCTCCTGCAGCGAGGCGATCGACACTCCGGCGGCGATCGACACGATCAGGCGCGACTCGATCGAGTCCCTGACAGAGTCCAGCATGGAATGAACGACATCGGGTTTGACGGCCAGGATCACGATGCCGCACGCGCGGCAGAGCTCGACCGCGGACGAAGCGGCGACGACGCCGCACCTGTCCGCGAGATGGCGGGACTTCTGGACATTTTCATCAAAGCAGTAAATTGAACCGGAGGGAATCGATTTCACCATGCCGGAAACAATGGCGCTCCCCATGTTTCCCGCACCCAGACAGCCGATGGATATTCCTTCAATTATTCCGTTTTCCCTCATAACCCCATTTCCGCCTGGGCGGTCGAATCATCCGGACCAAGTGTGGCAGATGGTGTTTCACAGTCAATTCAATTATCGCCCCGAACGCTGATTCAAATATGAATATATCAACAAATATAAGTATATATTCATCCGTTATCGTCAAGCATTTTTATGTTTTGTCGCCGAACGTCTCCGTGAAACGCTCACGCCGGACAATAATACGCCCGGGAGTCCCGCGATACGCAAAAAAATATTAATTCATTTGACTTTTATCAACCGATTACATTCCTTTCAATCACGTTGCCCGCCCGCGGCGCACGCCGGAACGGCAAGTGATTTTTTGCTTTACTGAATACGGCAGACCTTTTACAGGTGTGATCGATTCTACAGGCCCAATCTGACATCCATGGAAACGGTTTTATGAACACATACCAGGTTCTTCTGTCCCTTCTGCCGCTGATCATCGTGAATGGATCTCTTATCGCAGGGCTTATAGTGTTCGCGTTTCTCTATCCCCACCGCGAAAAAAGCCAGGAGATTCTGAGCAGAATGCACCCGACATTCCTCGGAGTATTCGTCCGAGAGTACTGGTACTGGCTGAACTCCCCGTTCATCAAACTTTTCCTCGCGATAAAAATCACCCCGAATATGATCACGATCATTTCACTCGCGCTCGGCTTCGTGTGCGCGTACTTCTATTACGCAGGCTCTTTCGCCCTGGCCGGATGGCTGCTCATCATCAGCGCGACGCTGGACATCCTCGACGGGCAGCTTGCGCGCCTGACGGGCAAGGTGTCGAAGGAAGGCGCCTTTCTGGACTCATGCGCGGACCGGTACAGCGAAGGCGCGATATTCTTCGCACTATCCATGTACTTCGCCTCAAGGCAGGACATCGTCGTCTTCGGCGACAGAACCAACCTCATCTTCGCCGCGATCACCATGCTCGCGCTCATCGGCTCGCAGCTGGTGAGCTACACACGCGCGCGCGGCGAAGCGGTCGGCATCACCACGAAGGCGGGGCTTATGCAGCGGGCCGAGCGGGTCTTTCTGCTGGTCGCGATATCGGTTATGCACCCGTTCATAAAGCTGCTCATGAACAGCTTCGGCGTCGACGAGCACTACCCCTTCATGACGGTCATCGCGGCGATGGCGGCGCTTTCCCTGTACAGCTCGGTGGTCCGCACCGTGGTGATCTTCCTCGACATCAGAAAAAGCTCGGGGAGCAATGGCTAACACCTTTTCGATTAAAACCCTCGGCTGCAAACTCAACCAGTACGACTCCGCCCTCATCGCCGCCGGACTCATCGGTAGGGGATGGCGTGCGCGCGATTTCGGACAGCC
>CAZPZJ010000097.1:0-13029 GCA_964591055.1 uncultured Leptospiraceae bacterium | reverse complement strand
TAAAGGTCGAGTTCTCGTGGGGAGCCACCGAGGCGAAGGTGGTGGAGGGCCTGGTGGACGCGATCGTTGAGGTAACTGAAACAGGATCGACCATACGGGCGCACGGGCTCAAGATCATCCACACGCTGCTGGAAACCAACACCAAGCTCATCGCCAACAGGAAGAGCCTTCAGGAAAGGTGGAAACGGGACAAGATATGCCAGATCGCCATGCTCCTTCGCGGGGCGCTCAACGCCGACAGGCTTGTGGGGCTCAAGATGAACGTGCCCGGCAACAGGCTTGACGGAGTCATAGAGATCATGCCCTCGCTGAACGCGCCGACGGTGTCGCAGCTTTACAAGTCGGACTGGTTTTCGGTGGAGTCCGTGATCAACGAGGCGGTGGTGCGGGAAATCATACCAAGGCTGATCGATGCAGGGGCCGATGGAATCATCGAATACCCGCTCAACAAGGTGGTCAGCCGCAGGGACGTCCTGGAAAGATGAACAATCCCGCCTTCGCAAGACTGCGCTCCCTGGCGCGTGAAATCGCCGGGGGGATGGCCCTGCCGAGTTTTTACGTTGAGAAAAGAGCAGAGCTTGACAGGGTTGCATCGCAGCTTGAAAGGTGGAGTGACGTCAACCGCGCAAGGTCCGCCATGCTTGAGAAAGGGAGGGCGCTTGGGCATGGGTATCAGCACGCACACCGCGTGGCCGTAGAATCCGCCGCAATCGTGTACACTGAGGCGGGAATGACCGATCGCGCCGACCCGCTGGCGAAGGCCATGCTCATTGCGGGGTACATGCATGACATCCGCCGTGATGAAAAAAACCATCCCGACAGGGCGGCCCATGAAATCGAAAGGATTTTCTCCGGCAGCCTCGCGCCCAGGGAGCTGGAAATAATCCGCTTTGCCGTGCGCAACCACGAAGCGTTCAGGGAGCACGAAGTAATCGACGATGGGGAGATCATGCTCTGCGCGAATTCGCTCTATGATGCCGACAAGTTCCGGTGGGGGCCGGACAATTTTACCGACACCATCTGGGAAATGGCGGAGAGCATTAACATGCCTCTGAGGGTCCTTGTCGACAATTACGAGCGCGGCGTCAGCGGTATCGAGAGGATCCGGGCCACGTTCCGCTCGGAAACCGGCAAAGCGTACGGGCCCGAATTCATTGATGCCGGACTCGCAATAGCGCGTGAGCTGTTTCGCCATTGTGTGCGCGAGCTCGGGACGGAATAGAAAATGTTGAGATTCCGGCGTGTTCAGATAATATTAATCACATGAACCACGTTTTGCCGAAGTGACGCGCGTCTGGCGAAGCGACAGGGGAAGACGATGCCTGGCGATGGAAAAAAAGTGAACATCCTGATCGTGGACGATGACGCCGGCGTGCGGGAGGTCATTCTGTCCTGTCTCGTTGAGGCGGGCTACGGCGCAGGCGTTGCCGGGGACGGGGCAGAGGCGCTTGAAAAGCTTGCCGTCGGAGATTTCGACCTTGTCATAACGGACCTTAAAATGCCCGGTATGGACGGCAGGGAGCTTTTGCGCGCCATGGCGGACAAGTATCCTTCCATACCGCGCCTTGTCCTCACCGGGTATGGCACCGATGATGACATAATCCACGCCCTGAAAACCGGCGCCTCTGATTTCATAACCAAGCCCATCATGGATTTTACCATACTGCTGCACGCGGTGGGCAAGGCCATTCGTGTGAAAAAGCTCAACGACGAAAGGGACCGGTATGTTGAACAGCTCACAAGGATCAATGAAGTCATCTCCATGCTCAACAGCGGCATGGAGACTGAAGAAATATTCAAGATGCTCTACGTTTCGCTGAAGCGGACAATACCGTTTAACTGGCTGGCGCTCGCCATGATTGACGATTCAGGAGAGAGCATCTCCGTGAAGACCATCGAGACGGACAGCGGTGTCGGAGCCGCAGCGATAAAATCAATTCCCCTTGAGGACAGGGCGCTCAGGGATTGCGCCCGTAACCGCTCAATGCTGCTGCTGGAGGACCTTCGGGAGTACCTGAGGACCACTCCCGGTTCAAGGGGTGCGAAAATGCTGCTGGATATCGGCATGAGGTCGTCGATATTTTTCCCGCTCATTATAAACAATGCAACCAGGGGCTTTTTCATTTTCGCGTCCGAGAATCCCGGCGCGTTTGAGAGCGAACACGCGATGCTGCTCGAATCGCTCAGCGGGCAGATTTCCCTGGGAGTGCAGCGCGGCGAGCTCCTGCGCGAGCTTGAGCTTCACACCAGGCAGCTCGAACAGATGGTAAAGGTGCGCACGTTCGAGGTGTTGAAGACGCAGAAAACCACGATTTTCGCGCTCAGCCGCCTTGCGGAAACCAGGGACCTGGAGACAGGTGAGCACCTTGAGCGCATCAGGAAGTACTGTGTGCTGATAGCGCAGATCATGAAGTACTCCGGCCATGAGAGCGAGATCAGCAATCAGTACCTGCGCGACCTGTACGATTCATCGATTCTGCATGACATTGGAAAGGTGGGTATCCCGGACAATATACTGCTCAAGCCCGGAGTCCTTACCGCCGCGGAGTTCGAGATCATCAAGACCCACACTATGATCGGGTACAACGCGCTGCGTGCGGCATCGGGTGACCTGGGCGATGACTCATTCCTGAAAATGGCGATGGAGATCACACGCTCTCACCATGAGCGCTGGGATGGCGCCGGATATCCTGACGGCTCCGCCGGGGAATCCATTCCGCTCTCCGCGCGCATCGTATCGATCTGCGACGTGTATGACGCGCTGACTACGGAGCGCCCGTATAAAAACGCGTTTTCCCATGAAAAGGCGATAGAAATTATGAAAGGGGAAGCGGGGAAGTATGACCCGCGGCTTTTTAAAATATTTCTTGAAAATGAAGCCGAGTTCAACCGGATTAGAATTGAGTTCCAGTAATATGAGCAGGGGGGAAAGTGGATGTTAAGGCAGCAGATCAGGTTCGGAGGGCCGCTCACTCCCGTCGTGAAAAAACTGATGATAGTCAACGGCGTGATTTTCCTGCTGCAAACCATCGCGTCCCTGTTCTGGCCGGGGAGGGTGGAGCATTTTTTCGGCCTCAGCCACCAGGGGCTCGTCATGGAGTTCAAGCTGTGGCAGCCGTTCACCTACATGTTTCTGCACGGCGGTTTTCTGCACATTCTCTTCAACCTCTTTTCGCTGTGGATGTTCTCCGGAGAGCTTGAGGAGCGCTGGGGAAGCGCGAGGTTTTTACGCTTTTACCTGGCGGGCGGAGTCGGCGCGGGAGTGTGCATCGCGGCGATGAACCAGTACATTTATTCGGCGTACAACGCAAGCCCCGTCACGCTCGGAGCTTCGGGGGCGGTGTACGCGATCCTGCTCGCCTACGGGCTGACGTGGCCGAACAGGGAGGTGCTGCTGTATTTCCTTTTCCCGGTGAAGATGAAATATCTGCTGCTTTTCTTCGGGATTTTCGAGTTCTTCGGCACGCTTTCGGGGGCCGGAGGGGGGAGCAACATCAGCCATATCGGGCACCTCGGGGGGCTGATCACCGGGTTTGTCATTCTCATGAGGATGAGAAGAACCGGCGGAAAATCCTCGTCCGGAGCCGGGGGGCTGCTGTCCGGCTTGCTGAAAAAGAAAAGGCTCGAGCGCAAGCAGAAGGACATCGAGCGCAGGATCGAAGCAAAGCGTGTCATCGATACCCTCCTGGACAAGATTGCGCGTAATGGCATGAGCTCGCTCACCGCCGAGGAAAAGAAACGCCTGGAATGGGCGCGTCGCAACTACTATCCCGGAAACGATGAGACCATCCACTGACATTTCACTTGACAGCGCGTTTCTCCTGACCCATTGTTGAGACTGATACCAGAGGAAAGAACCCGGAGGTCCTGTGAGCAGAATAATGGTGCCGCTCGTCGTGGTGGCGTTATGCGCAGCGCTTTCGGCGCAGGAAAGCGATGACAGGGGAAATGTTGTAATCAGCAGGGGTTTCCAGGGGCGCAACGCATACCTGATTGTCTGCAAGGGGTATCCCAAGCAGGGTGCCGAAGGCCTGCGCAAGAGGGAAACGGCCAAGGAAGCAGCGCTCATGAACGCGCAGTTCATCGCAAGGGACATCTTCAATGAATCTGTCGACCCGGTGCGAAACGGATCGGTTGTCAAATTTGTGCTCGCCGATGACCATGCGGTCGTGCATTACAGGATCCACAAGAGCGGGCTCCGGGGCCGCGTGCGGAGGACGAAGTGATAGCCAGGGACCGGGCGTTTGAGCTTTTAACACTCCATGTGAAAAATGAGAACATGATCAGGCACTCGATCGCCTCGGAGGCGGTGATGCGGGCGCTGGCCAGAGAGCTTGGCGAAGACGAGGACAGGTGGGGGCTCGCGGGGCTGCTTCACGACGTTGACGTAGAGCTGACACATGCCGATCTCGACATCCACACCAGGGAGGCCGCGCGTATCCTCCGGGAAGAGGGGATTGATGAGGAAATCATCGAGGCTGTTCGGCTCCACAATGAGCAGGCGCATCCGGGAGAGAGGCGAAGCTCCCGCTTTCATCACGCGCTCGCCGCGGGTGAGACCGTCACCGGCATGATCACCGCAGCGGCGCTGGTGCTGCCGGAAAAAAAGCTGGAGCTCGTCAAGGCGAAGTCGGTCGAACGGCGCATGAAGGAAAAGGCCTTCGCCCGCTCTGTCAATCGGGACCACATCATGGAATGCGAGCGGGTGGGTATTCCTCTTCCGAGGTTCATCGAGCTGTCGCTTGGTGCGATGAGGGGAGTCGCCGGAGAACTGGGACTTTGATCAAGTAAATGAGCTGCAACACGCGCATGCGTTTCAATCCTGCCGGACATGAGCAGCGCGCGCAGTACCGGTGTGCGATGCTTTCCTGCAACACCCCATTCGCGGCGAGAAGCGCCTGGAGCATGCTCTACGGGGACATGGCTATGGAAAAACTTACGGTTTTCCCGCCCCCGCCGGCCCCATTAATTTGAAAACGGGAAAAAAAAGTATACTTTTACAGATATGATTCGAGTTCAACAGAAAATCAGGCTGCCGCGCGATCATGAGCGCGCGGTGCGGATGATCGTGCGCACATTCGCTGAAAAGGGGTTCGAGTGCTATCTCGTCGGAGGTTCGGTGCGCGATCTCTGCATGGGCTCGGGTGTCGAGGACTTCGATTTTGCGACAAATGCGCGGCCCGAGGAGATGATGAAGATATTCAGGCGCGTCATCCCCACCGGCATCAAGCATGGCACGGTGACGCTTCTGTTCGGTGACAGGCAGTACGAGGTGACCACGTACCGCTCCGACGGCAAATACCTGGACGGCAGGCGCCCCGAAAGCGTTTCGTTTTCAAAGACGCTCGAGGAGGATGTTTTGCGGCGTGATTTTACGATCAATGGCCTGGCGTACGATCTTGAAAACGAAGAGGTCATCGATTACGTCGGCGGGCTCGACGATATCGATGCCCGCATTATACGCACCATCGGAAATCCCCATGAGCGGTTCGGGGAGGACGGCCTCCGGCCCTACAGGGCGTGCCGCTTCGCGGCAAAGCTTGAATTCACGATGGAAGAGAAAACATTCAATGCGATTGCCGACGCCCTTGACATCGCCAAATGCGTATCGGCTGAACGGGTGCGTGACGAGCTTGCCAAGCTCCTGGAAGCCCGAAGGCCTTCCGTCGGTCTTGAATACATGAGGAAATCCGGGCTGATGGATCTCTTCCTTCCGGAGCTTGCGCACTGCTACGGGATTGAGCAGAACAAGTACCACCTCTACGATATTTACTATCACAGCGTGTATTCATGCGACGCCGCCTCTCCCGGCAATCGCGTCGTGCGGCTGGCTGCGCTTCTGCATGATATCGGCAAGGTCGCCACGAAAAGGGAGGGAGAGGACGGGGATTCCACCTTTTACAACCACGAGGTGCTGGGCGCGCGCATGGCCAGAAAGATACTCACGCGCCTTCGCTTTTCCAACGAGGATGTCGAGCGGGTCACCAACCTGATCGTAAACCACATGTTCCATTACACCGATGACTGGACGGACGGAGCAGTGAGACGATTCATGCGCAAGGTGAGCCTGGAAAACCTTGACGACCTTTTTCTCGTCAGGCTGGCCGACAGGGAGGGGAACGGCATGCGGGGAGGCCTTCCCGCCCCCATAACCCGCCTGAAACAGCGCATCGAAAAGGTGATCGAGGACCAGAACGCCATTACGGTCAGGGATCTTGACATCAACGGGTACGTGGTCATGGAAGAGTTCGGGCTGAAGCCGGGGCCTGTGATCGGGAAGCTTTTAAATCACCTGCTTGAAATGGTGCTCGATCTTCCCGAAATGAATACACGCGAAGTTCTGCTGGAGAAGGCCCGTGAATTCCTCTGCGGGATGGACGATGGCGATGCGCATGGGGCCGATGCCGCCGTGCGGCGTGATTAGCTTTTTTTCATAATGAACAGATAGTTGAAACCCCGCAAAAAGAAGTTTCCGTCCTCCGCCGCCTTGCGGTAATTGCCCATATTCAGCGTCCGGTTGTGCCTGGTGACCGCAATTATGTCCACGGTTGAATAGTGGGAGGCGAGCGTCTGGTAGAGCATGAAACCGACCGGCACAAATCCTTTTTTCTTACTGTGGAAATCGCACACGTACAGCGCCATGTGCTTTTTGGGTTTCAGTATCCTGAATGATTCCTTAATGACTTTTTCCATTTCATGAAAGTAGCCCGGTTCAAGCGCGCTCAGAAGTCCGATGCAGCCGGGGTCGTCGGAATAGTGGATGTTGTCACCGTACGGAGGGTCCATAAAAATGAAGTCCGCTTTTCTGTCTTCGATGGGCAGGCTTCGCGCGTCGGCCCGGAAAATATCCTTTCTCGAAGGATTGATGTCGTACCCCACGGCGCGCCTCTGCAAGTCCCTGCACACGTCTATGGTGGTGCCGCTTCCGCACATCGGGTCGACTACAAGATCGCCTGGCTTCGTATAGCGCATCAGCAAATTCCAGATGATGTACGAGGGCGTGGCGCCGGCGTAATTCTGGTCGCCCTGGGAGCCCTTTCCGTAGTTTTGCGATGGGTAATCCCACAACGTGGTGACCTGTATCCTGAGCGGGGGTTTGGGCATGACTCGTGTAACCTCTTGCGATTTAAAATAATCCGGTGGATACGTCCATTTACTCAGCACAGGAGCGGAATGGTAAATACTTTTTTAAAAAAGCTCATCTGCGGACATTGATGAATAATAATGTACCTGTTTATGCCGGGGATTATTTTATGCGGTCAGGAAAAATATTTGACGTGTGCGAAGTTGAAAATAGTATGGTCTCTGGAAAAGGTGCGCGCTCGCCTCAGGCGAACGCATGGCGTACAGTATAAAAAGAAATAATTATGTCCCCATTCAAGAAATGAGGGATATGGGCCTTTGAGCCCGTGTGATCTTTGATAGATGTGCATAAACAATCTTGGCAGGAGGGTTTTATGTCTATAACCAGAAGAGACTTCCTGAAGCTCTCGGGGGTTACGACTGCCGGCGCGTTCCTTGGCGGCGTTTCGTTTCTTTCCGGCTGTAAGAGAGTGCCCGACAAGCTCAGGGGGACCACTGAAAGCACCACAATCTGCCCGTACTGTGGTGTAGGATGCGGCCTTATAGTTTCCACACGTAATGGAAGTGTCGTCAACATCGAAGGTGATCCTGACCACCCGATCAATCGCGGTTCTTTGTGTTCAAAGGGGAGCGCGCTTCATCAGGTCGCGGTCAATCCCGTCAACCGCAGGCTTGACAAGGTGCGCTATCGCAGGCCGGGCGGGACCGAATGGGAAGAGATAACATGGGACCGCGCGATCGGCATGATCGCCGAGCGGGTCAAGAAAACCAGGGATCAGACCTTTGTCGCGCAGGACAACGGCGTTACCGTCAACAGGACGCCCGGGCTGGTCGGCCTCGGCGGCGCGGCGCTCGACAACGAAGAGTGTTACCTGTGGACGAAATTCGCGAGAATAATGGGTATCACCTATTTAGAGCACCAGGCGCGAATTTGACACAGCCCCACGGTCGCCAGTTTGGCGGCAACTTTTGGACGCGGCGCAATGACCAATGGCTGGATCGACATCGAACATGCTGATGTGGTTCTGGTGATGGGCAGCAATCCCGCGGAAAATCATCCAATTTCATTCAAGTACGTTACGAAGGCGCAGGAAAAAGGCGGCAAGCTCGTGGTGGTTGATCCACGCGTGACCCGTTCGGCGTCGCTTGCTGATTTTTACGCTCCCATCAGGCCGGGCAGCGATATCGCTTTTCTGTGCGGCGTCATCAATTATCTTCTCCAGAACGACAAGATTCAGCGGGAATACGTGGTTGAGTACACCAACGCCTCGTATCTCATCGATCCGGCGTTCGGATTCAATGACGGCGTTTTTTCCGGATACGATGCCGGCAAGAAGGAGTACAACAAGGCCACCTGGAAGTATCAGCTGGACTCCAAGGGAATCCCGATGCGGGATCCATCGCTTCAGAACCCCAATTGCGTGTACCAGTTGATGAAGAGGCACTTCAGCCGATATACCCCCGAAAGGGTTTCGGTGATTACGGGCTGCCCGATAGAGACCTGGCAGAAAGTGGTGGACATGATCGCCTCGACACACCGGCCCGACAGGGTGATGACCATCATGTACGCGATGGGAATTACGCAGCACACTGTGGGCACCCAGAACATCAGGTGCTTTGGCATAATACAGCTCCTGCTGGGAAACATCGGTCTTGCGGGTGGCGGCATCCAGGCGCTTCGCGGCGAGTCAAACGTGCAGGGTTCTACTGACTACGCTCTGCTGTGGCACATCCTTCCGGGGTACAACCCAGTGCCGATGCAGCAGAAGCATCCCAATTTCAAGGCCTATCTTGAGGGCACAACCCCCAAGAACAACGACCCCAAGAGCATCAACTGGTGGTCCAACAGGCCCAAGTATGTCGTGAGCATGCTCAAGGCGTGGTTTGGAGATGCCGCGACAAAGGACAGCAACTTCTGCTATGACTGGCTGCCGAAGGCGGAGAAGGCGACGCCGTACATCACGCTCTTCGAGGATATGTTTGCCGGCAAGCACAAGGGGGCCATCTTCATGGGCACCAACCCGGTTGTGGGAGGCCCGAACGCAGACAGGCTGGCCAGAGCGATCGGCAAGCTCGAATGGCTCGTCTGCGCCGACCTCTGGGAAACCGATACCTCCATTTTCTGGAAACAGACGGGGGCCAATTCCCGGGCAATTCAGACCGAAGTGTTTCTGCTCCCGATGGCGTCATCGGTGGAAAAGGAAGGCAGCGTGTCCAACTCGGCGCGCTGGGCGCAGTGGAGGTACAAGGCGGTCAATCCTCCCGGTGATGCGCGGACGGACCTCTGGCTCATGGACAAGCTGTTTACAAAGATCAGGGAGCTGTACCAGGCTGACGTAACCAACAGCCGGCAATGCGCCTTTCCCGATCCGATCCTCAGGGCCAACTGGAACTATCCGCGCCATGGCCATGAAGATGAACCGGATGTGCATGCGGTGGCCAAAGAGATCAACGGATTCACCTGGTCGAATAAAAAGCAGCTGAAGAGCTTTATGGACCTGAAAGATGACGGTTCCACAGCCTGCGGGTGCTGGATTTACAGCGGAAGTTACACTGAAGACGGCAACAACATGGCGCGGCGCAACGGCAGGGATGTTGGCGGCAAGGTAGGCCTCTATCCCGGCTGGGCATGGTCTTGGCCGGTAAACCGCAGAATCATTTACAACCGGGCCAGCGTGAAACGCAACGGCGAACCGTGGAACCCGAACAAGTGGGTGGTCAGGTGGACTGGCAGCGCATGGAAGGGTGATGTGGTCGATGGCGGCGCTACGGCGGGACCCGCGGCCAAAAATCCCTTTATCATGAATCCGGAAGGCGTGGGCAGGCTTTTCAGCCAGGCGCTCTCCGACGGGCCGCTGCCCGAGCACTACGAGCCCACGGAAAGCCCCGTACGGAACCTCATGAGCAGCAGGGCGCTCAATCCGGCGGTCAAGATTCTCGATTCGCTCCGGAACGATTTCGGCAGTGTCGGGCAGTTCCCCTATATCGGCACCTCGTATCGGATGACGGAGCACTGGCAGGCTGGCGCGATGACGCGGAACCTGCCCTGGCTTACGGAGCTTGTGCCGAGCATGTTCTGCGAGATCAGCCCCGAGCTCGCGGCGCAGAAAGGCATTCAAAACGGTGACAAGGTCCGTGTTTCTTCAAAGCGGGGCAACATCGAGGCAAGGGCGCTTGTCACAAGAAGGGTGAAGGCCTTGAGGGTCAACGGCAGGGATGTGGAGATGGTTGGTTTGATCTGGCACTTCGGCCATGGTTGCGCGGTCAGCGGCGACAGCTGCAACACGCTGACGCCAAGCGTAGGGGATGCCAATACCAACATCCCTGAATTCAAGGCATTCCTTGTCGACATCAGAAAGGCATAGGGGGAGATCATGGCGGAAAAAGCGTTTTTACTTGATACAACGAAATGTATGGGTTGCAGGGCCTGCCAGGTTGCCTGCAAGCAGTGGAATGATCTTCCGGGAGAAACGACCGATTTTTTTGCCGGTCCGGAATATACCAATCCCGCTGAACTTTCCGCGATTACGTGGAATCACGTGAAGTTCTTTGAAATCGACAGGTCGAATGAAGAACATCCCGTGTGGCAGATAATGCACAAAAAATGTTATCACTGCGAACAGGCAAACTGTATGACGGTGTGTCCTGAGCACGCCATCAGCAGGCGCGACGGCTGGGTGGTGATAGACCAGGATAAGTGCATTGGTTGCGGCGCGTGTGTCAATGAGTGCATCTACAAGGTGCCTCATCTCAGCAGAACGGACTATAAGTCGCACAAGTGCAACGCCTGCACTGTCCACAAGAGGGACATCCCGGCATGCGCTTTTGCCTGCCCGACAAATGCGCTGATGTACGGAAATCGTTACGAGATGCTTCATGAGGCTGAAAGTCGGCTTCGCAAGTACAAGCAGGCTCAGTTTCCCAATGCGTCCCTGTACGGCCGGGATCAGTTTGGCGGCCTCAATATGCTGGTGATACTCAAAGAAAGGCCCTCACAATTCGGGCTGGAGGAAAATCCGGTTCCGATTTCAATGGCGCGGGCGGAGCAGATTCGGGATACCTATGCGATGCTCTCTCTGTTTACATTCGGGTTGCCGTCATTGAAGCGGGTTGCGTACAGGTTATCAAAGTCGTTGTCATCTGCCGAAAAGGATAGCCGCATATCATAAAGCCTCAAAAAGGGTTGGCGGCGAAAGATGTTTTCGCCGCCCCTTTTTTTTACTATTCGAAAATTTTTTTGTTTATTTTTTCAGGGGGTGCTACGATTATAGCCATGTGAATGTTGAACGTAAATATATATTTTACGTTCAAATAGGCAAGGGTATTTAAAAATTTTTTTATAAACAAAAAACCAAGTTTTTTGAAAAAATAAAAAAATTAGAAAAAAATTCCTTGACGAAACACCCCCCTGAAACTATATGTCTTGCCTACGTTCGATACGGTTCTTGTGCGGGTCGAAGGTTGATAGTGGTTGAGGGCTGGTCGTAAGAAAAAAAATTAGCAAACACGAAAAAAATCGCTTGACGTAAAATAGCGTTTTTGATAACTTTGTTAAAAGTATGCAGTAAGTCGTAGGGCGTTATTTTAATTCCCAGGCGATCTGGGAATTTTTGGCTAAAAGCCTTGGTTCTTTGAAAACTGAGTAGTATTGAGCGGAACACGTTAATTTTTGAAAATTAAACTCTAAGTATAGATTTTACTATAACGGAGAGTTTGATTCTGGCTCAGAACGAACGCTGGCGGCGCGTCTTAAACATGCAAGTCGAACGAGAACCCCGGTGCTTGCATTGGGGGGAAAGTGGCGAACGGGTGAGTAACACGTGGATAATCTGCCTTCAGGATGGGGACAACCCCGGGAAACCGGGGCTAATACCGAATAAGATGGTAGTTGCGCAAGTAGCAGCCATTAAAGGTGGGGACCGCAAGGCCTACCGCCTGAAGATGAGTCCGCGGCCCATTAGCTTGTTGGCGGGGTAACGGCCCACCAAGGCGACGATGGGTAGCCGGCCTGAGAGGGTGAACGGCCACACTGGGACTGAGATACGGCCCAGACTCCTACGGGAGGCAGCAGTTAAGAATCTTGCGCAATGGGCGAAAGCCTGACGCAGCGACGCCGCGTGGACGATGAAGGTCTTCGGATTGTAAAGTCCAGTAAGCAGGAACGAATAAGCAACGGGTAATATTCGTTGTGATGACGGTACCTGCCTAAAGCCTCGGCTAACTACGTGCCAGCAGCCGCGGTAATACGTATGAGGCGAGCGTTGTTCGGAATTATTGGGCGTAAAGGGCGTGTAGGCGGGGAGTTAAGTTAGGTGTGAAATCCACAGGCTCAACTTGTGAACTGCACCTAATACTGATTCTCTTGAGTTCGGGAGAGGAGAGCGGAATTCCCGGTGTAGCGGTGAAATGCGTAGATATCGGGAAGAACACCAGTGGCGAAGGCGGCTCTCTGGCCTAGAACTGACGCTAAGGCGCGAAAGCGTGGGGAGCGAACGGGATTAGATACCCCGGTAGTCCACGCCGTAAACGGTGTATACTAGGTGTTAGTGGTTTAACCGCTAGTGCCGACGCAAACGCATTAAGTATACCGCCTGGGGAGTACGCCCGCAAGGGTGAAACTCAAAGAAATTGACGGGGGCCCGCACAAGCGGTGGAGCATGTGGTTTAATTCGATGATACGCGAGAAACCTTACCTGGGCTTGAACTGTGCCTGATCGGTGTAGAGATACACCTTCCTTCGGGCAGGTACAGAGGTGCTGCATGGCTGTCGTCAGCTCGTGTCGTGAGATGTTGGGTTAAGTCCCGCAACGAGCGCAACCCTTACCCTTTGTTGCTACCAGATAATGCTGGGCACTCTAAGGGAACTGCCGGTGACAAACCGGAGGAAGGTAGGGATGACGTCAAGTCATCACGGCCCTTATGTCCAGGGCTACACACGTGCTACAA
>CAZPZJ010000096.1:9556-13080 GCA_964591055.1 uncultured Leptospiraceae bacterium | reverse complement strand
AGGGCCGCCCCGTGCAGGTCACTCCCGGGGGCAGCGCCGCCAACGCGATGGCGGGGATTGCCAACCTGGGAGGATCGAGCGTCTTCATCGGGAAGGTGGGCAACGACGAGAACGGAAAAACCTATGTGCGCGATACCGAGCGGGAGGGGGTGAGCGCCCTCGTGAGCGTGCATGGCTCTATGACCGGTCACGCTATCACATTCATCACTCCCGATTCAGAGCGGACGTTTGCGACGCACCTCGGCGCAGCGCTCCACCTCGGGCCGGACGATATAGATGAAGCGCAGCTGCTGCGCAGCGGCTTCCTTCACCTCGAAGGCTACATCCTTGAAGGCAACATGAAAGCGGCGAGCGCACGGGCCATGGATATCGCGAAGCGCGGCGGGGTGAAGATATCGATTGATCTTGCGGACCCCGCGTTTGTTGAGCGTAACCTCGATGAGCTGCAATCGGTAATCGGGCAGTTTGCCGATATTGTGTTCGCCAACGAGGAGGAAGCCTTCGCTTTCACCGGAAAGCGGGGAAAAGAAGCGCTCGATGTGATCGCCGGCATGTGCGGTGTGGCTGTGGTCAAACTGGGGTCCAGCGGAAGCCTTGTCGGGCAGGGGAAAACGCGGATCGAAATACCCCCGTTTCCCGCGAAGGTGGTCAATACCAACGGTGCGGGTGACATGTACGCAGCTGGATTTCTCTACGCGCTTTCGGCGGGACTTCCCGTGGAAAGGGCGGGAAGGATCGGCAGCTATGCGGCCTCTCTCGTGGTTGCATGTCCGGGCGCCCGTTTCGGAAGCAGCATCGACGTCAGCGGCATATAGCGCCGCGGCGTCGATTTGGAACGATGTTTCCACCGTGTGTTTCATCGTATCCGGTAGAGATCCTGTTCTTCCTTTACGATAAATCCTTCCTTTTCCAGCTCGTCAAGGGCGGGCGACAGCCGTTCGGAAGCGATGCCGGTAAGCACGGCGATCGTTTCATGCGCAATCTGCGAATGTTGCACCAGGCAGGCAAGTATTTTCCCCCGCGCCTGCCGGTTGGACCCTTCAAATGGCTTCTGAGGACGGTATCCGGCGCTCTTGCGCGAAGGATCCGGAACCCGTTTTTTCAGGGAAGAGCCGTAATCCATCAGCGCATTGTACCATCTTCGCGGTGCGGGAAGGTAAAGGCTCCGGGACACGAGCGGCTCGATTTCGCGGTCGCTCACGCCTTCGGTGTCCGGAAAGAAAAAGTGGATGAAAACCGCCCGGATGTTGGTTTCGATAAAAACGACCGGCATGTCGAATGCGAAAGCGCAGATTGACGCTGCCGTTGCGCGACCGATGCCCGGCAGCGTGGCCAGAACCGCAGGGTCGGGCGGGAGCCTGCCGCCGTGTTTGCTTGCGATGATCTGTGCGCAGCGGTGCAGGGATCGGGCGCGCCTGTTGTAGCCCAGCCCCCGCCATGCTGCGAGCACGCGCTCCAGGGGGGCTTCCGCCAGCGCCTCCAAACCGGGAAAAATTGCCGAGAAGGTCGGAAACACCTTTTCAACGCGGGAAGTCTGGGTCTGCTGCAGCATAATTTCCGAAACAAGTACGAGGTATGGATCGCTGATTTCACGCCAGGGGAATGACCGTCCGTGCTGTGCATAATGCGACAGGATCAGCTCCTGAAATGAGGCGATCTGCGCCGCGCCCGGGCCGTGCTGCCGGATTTCTTCCGCAAGCGAGCTCTCGCCGTGCCGGAAAAGATTGCTGTCCGTTGATGTCAGCGCAAGGCCGGTTTGAGGCATGGCATTCTTTTATGCTCCATTTCCATTGGTTGTTTATTTTGAGTATAAAATTCTTGACAAAGTTCAAATATACCATAGCATAACATCAAATACTTTTTTCTGATAAGTCCTGTCTTTTCTGTTTCTTGTCAGGATCGGAAGGTATTTTCGGATGATTCACGTGGCGAAAGCGTATATTGTATTAAATGTTTTAAGTGTTTTTACCGATTATTAATTGAATTGCGGGGAGTTTTTTCCCGCAAGGGGGATGATCGGGAGGATGGTTCGGAGATTGTTGTTTTTTTGTTTGGCGTTGAACGCACATACCGGTTGCTATGATTCTTTCTGATTGAAATCTATTTTTGGTAAAAGGAGTTAACTCATGAAAAGGGAGGTCAAAGTTGTTGTTCTTTTGGTCCTCGTAGGCCTGATGTTCTTTATCGTCGGCAATGGCACCCTCAGAGTTTCCGCGCAGACCGGTACCCCCGGCGCCGAAACCCAGAAGGAACAGCAGCCGACCCTCGCCAAAGAAGGTCTTGTGTGGGACTGGATGAATGATTTCGAAAACTGTGAAGACTGGCGGGCTGTGGCAACCTGTCCGCTGGGCGAAACCAAGATCAGAAAGATCGACGGCAAGCCCATTACGGTTGATGATAACGGCAACACCCAGCAGGTGACGATTGAAAACCTTGGACTTGACAAGGTGAGCGACACCCGCGGAAAAGATGAAAACGGCATCGAGCACGATGTAAAATACGTCCTGGGTGTTCGAACCTATTTTATGGAGCGCGGCTTTGACCGGGTCGAAGTGTTTCCTCCCAATGAATACGTAATCAGGGGTAAGGCCAAGGAAATACGGGTATGGGTTCTCGGGAGGAAGTTCAGGCACACGCTTTTCGTGAAGCTCAGAGATTATCAGGGAAGGGTTCACAAGCTTAAGGTTGGACGGCTTGACTTCTGGGGATGGAGAGAGATGTCGCTGGTCATTCCCGGGTGGCTGCCCCAGTCCACACGATACGCGCTTCTTGATAAAAACTTGCATTTCGTTTCGTTCTTTGTTGAGTCCGATCACTATGAGGTGCCGGGAACCTTTTACTTCTATCTTGACAACTTCAGAATACGGACAGACCTCTCTGAATTCACCGGCGACGAGTCGATCAGGGATAACTGGTAGAATATAACGGACAAGTCAAGAAAGAATGGAGGCTTATACTATGAAGAGAGCATATAAACTGACGGGGATTCTGGCGGTATGCGCAGTCATGGCGTATGCCTTTGTCCCCCAATCGGCATTATCACGGATCGATACGAATGTTCCTCCCGATATTTCCGCCGAGCAATTGAAGGCGTTTGTCGTGGAGGATTTCGAGGACGAGGGAAAAATCGGAAACGATGAGGGATGGCGCATCTCCTCCGTCCCCCGGCAGATAACTGACGAAGGCAAGAAGAAAAACAATCCTGTCGCCAAGCTTGAGCATAAAATCATTCAGGGGCGGCCCAACGACATGAGACCGGATGTGTGGTCCGCCAATGAGCGGGGCATAAAGAATGACAGGATTGACAAGGTCCAGAAGGTGTATGGGGTGCATTTCAGGTTCAAGTATCCGGGCTACAACTCGGTGCATATCGAGCCGCCCGTGAATCCCGAGTTGAATACGGATCCGAACGCAAAGGAAAGGGGCATCAAGCTTCCCGGCCGGGCGCGCGCTCTTTCGATGTGGGTGCACGGGCGCGGTGCGGATTACGATCTCGAGGCATGGGTGAACGACTATACGGGACG
>CAZPZJ010000096.1:4929-9456 GCA_964591055.1 uncultured Leptospiraceae bacterium | reverse complement strand
ATACGGTCGGCGGTTGAAAACAGCAGGACTCCTCCTTGTCGCAATGGGAGGAGTCCTTGTTTATTCTGACGGGATGCCCTGCTCCCTCCCCGTAATGGATTCAATAAATTGCTTGCAAAAATATTGCATTAATGAAAAAATTACCACAATCGTAGCCAATTCCATTTCTTCCATTGTATTATTTCAATTCTCCCAAGCAGTAGCCATGAATTGAAAGGCGGTGAGTGTTCGTCTCGAATCCGGTTTCTGGTTGACCGGAAAAGGGCTATTAATCCGGGAGGAAAAACAGCCCCTTAAGCAGTAATAAATACACAACAGTAATCGGAAGACGTTCAGGTCTGGAATTCGTTGCGTGGCGCCAGGGCCGGTGGATCGCCGGCCTGCCGGTATGACAGGAAATACTACGGTGACAGGACATATTCATGAAGAAAGAAAAGATTTTAGAAAAGCTGAACTCTCTTTTCAAGGAAGAGCTCTGGGGAAGAATAGAGCCGAAGGACGTCGGGATTTCCAAGTTTAAAATTCTTGATGATCTCTTCAATGGGGTCGTCAGCGAGGGAATATTCAACGACGCCCTCTCGGAGTGCAGAAGACACCTTGAGGAGCATCCGAAGTCCGTGTGCGCGGCATACCTGCTTGGGACTATAGGTTACCATACGGGAGCGGTCGAGCACACCGGTCACCTCAGGAAGCTGATAGACCTGTTCGCCGATAACCACAAGTGGGCGGTTGTTGAGCGCGTCGCGGAGAAGATCCTTGAATACGGCGAAAACCGGGTTGCGCTCAAGGCTCTGGCGATCAGCCTGGAGCGCCTTGGCAAAAACAAGGAGGCGATTCCCGTGTGGGAAAGCCTTTTGAAAATTGACAGATTTGACGCGGAGGTGGCCAAAAAGCTTGCTTACGCGCTTGTCGATGAGGATCCTGATAAGAGCATTCAGTACATGAAGCTCTCGATCGAGGGATTTATCAAGGCGGGGGAGTTCAGTGAAATCGGGCCGCTCTGGAACAAGCTCGTTTCGATCACGGAAGACGATATCCAGTTTTTCGAGCGCATCGAGCGCATGCTGATCGACGCAAAACAGTATGAGCTGACGGCGTCGCTTCTCAAATCTCTGTTAAACAAGTACCGCGATGAACAGAATCCCGATCAATCAATCGAGATTCTTAAAAGGATAATGGAATACATGCCTGACGATAACGCGTCCAGGCGTGAGCTGATCCGGTTTTACGAACAGAAATACGGTGAGCATTCCCAGTACCAGCAGTTTTTGAAAATTTCCAAGCTCAACAACTTCAAGGCCCATGTCAAGAACGCGATCATCAATTTCGAGCGAAACATCGTGTTTGACAAGGGCAACTACGTGTTTCACCGGTCATGGGGTGTGGGAAGAATCATCGACATCGACAGCGAGTACATCGTCATTGATTTCAAGGACAAGCAGGAGCACCGGATGTCGATTCAGATGGCGCTGCAATCGCTCCAGCCCATCGGCAAGGATCATATTTATGTCATGGGATATGAGGATCCGGATGGTTTGAAAAAGCTGTTTAACGAGGATTTCAGGCAGTTCTTCGAGTACATGATCCGCTCCTACAATTCGCAGATCACTCTCAGCGATGTCAAGAAAGAGCTCATCCCCGGATTCGTTGACGCCAAATCATGGTCGAAGTGGTGGAGCAAAAAGCGCACTGAAATTAAAAAGGATCCGCATTTCGCGTTTTCAGACAAGAAGAAAGACCTCATCTTCATGCGCGACAAGCCCGTAACGTTTGCCGATGAGCTCCTTGAACGGTTCACGGTGGCTTCCTCATTCAGCGAACGGCTCAGCCTGGCGCTCGAGTTTGCGAACAACATAGAGCCGCAGGAAGGCGAGCCTCTTGCTTCGTATTTTGTGGATTACTTTACGGACCAGGTCAAGGAGAGCTCCGCCACCAAGCAGGTGCTTTCGTATTTCATCCTCAGGAGCTTTTCAAAATTCGAGGATCCCAAGAAGCTCAAGCTTGACATGACGAGGCAGAAGATCATCGAGCTCATCAAGAAGGATTCCCAGGTCCTTCCCATGATTTCGTACAAGATAACATCCTATGATTACAAAAAGGATTTTGTGAGTCTCATCGAGGAAACGCGCGAAGACTGGCCTACGGTTGTATCCGATATCCTCTTTGAAACCCCTGTCAGGATTCACAAGTTCATCATCAACGATCTGATAAGGGCGCATGCCTACAATGTTATAAATAATTTCATTGACAGGGTCATTACCGGGGCAAAACAGTATCCCGAAATATTTTTCTGGGTGGCCCGGAACATACTGACGAAATCCTGGGATTACGAGTGGATTGACTACTCGAAGGACATGCTTATCCTTAATTACTTCAGGCTGATGAATGAGCTGAAAAGGATCGAAACGAAGGGGACAAGGCTTAAAAACATCGCAGTTGAAACGCTCTTCGAAGGGGAATCGGCAGTCCTCAAGTTGATCGTGGAGCAGAGCGCTCCGGGCTTTCTTGGCAAGCTTTACGACCTGATGGCGAACATAAGCTTCATCGAGGAGTCTCAGCTCGAACGGTTCTACGGGATCATAAAGGGCAAGTATCCCGATTTCAAGCAGGCGTCAACGGAAAAGAGCGCCGAGGAATGGACAGTCGATGTTGAAAAGCTCATTGTAACGCAGGCGGGATTCGAAAGGATGCAGAAAGAGCTGGAGAGGATGAATGGCGAGTTCAGAAGGCTCTCCAACGAATTGAAAAGCGCCGCCGATGTTTCGGGCGATGTCAGGGAGAACGTTGAGTACAACAGGCTTATGGAAACCCAGAAAATTCTGGAGATTTCCATCAACAAGCTCAATGACGAGATCAAAAAAGCGCAGGTGCTGGATTTCAGCAATATATCAACTGATGTGGTAAATGTGGGAACTGATGTTACGTTTGAGGACGTGGCGACCGGGGAAAGAAACCACTATTTGATACTCGGTCCCTGGGACGCTGATTTCGAGAAGAAAATTCTTTCGTACCGCTCCCCCATCGCCCATGCGCTTCTGGGTAAAAAGGTCGGCGATGAGGCAAATGTTGTGGTAGGAGAGGAGAACAGAAAATTTAGAATAATTTCCATTAAAGAGCAAGTAAAATGAGCGGATTTGACGATTATTTCCATTACAATGGAGACGAGCTTTACTGTGAAAACAGAACCCTTCGCTCGCTCGCGCAGGAATACGGGACCCCCCTGTATGTGTACAGCGAGAGGGGATTTGCCGAGTCATACAGCGCAATTGCGGGGGCGCTGGAAGGGGTGCCCCACCTGGTCTGCTTTTCGATTAAATCAAACTCAAACCTTTCCATTATCCGTCTGATGAACGGGATGGGATCGGGGTTTGATGTTGTGTCGGGTGGAGAGCTGTTCCGCGCGCTGAAAGCGGGCGCCGAACCGGACAGGATCGTGTTCGCCGGAGTGGGGAAAACCGCGGAGGAGATTTCCTACGCGATTGACAGCAAAATCCTCATGTTCAACTGCGAGTCAGTGCAGGAGATCGACGAAATTGACTCGATTTCCGCCGCAAAGAAAACAATCACCGACATTGCGATCAGGGTGAATCCCGATGTTGACGCCGATACGCACCATTACATCACCACCGGGAAAAAGGAAAACAAGTTCGGCATCGCAATCGACCGGCTTGGCGATTATCTGAGCGCCATAAAAAGCAGAAAAAACATACGGCTGCGGGGGATCCACACCCACATAGGTTCACAGATCACCTCCGTAGATCCGTACCGTAAAACGCTGGAAAAAATTTCCCTGCTTATACGCGATCTCAGGGGCGCGGGATTCCAATCCATTGACCACTTCAACCTTGGTGGAGGATTCGGGATCGTCTACAACGATGAGAAGCCTTTCAGCTTCAGCGAATGGGCGGCTGAAGTGAAGAAACACGTCGTGCCGATGGGCCTTCGGCTGATTATCGAACCGGGGAGATTTCTGTCCGGCAACAACGGTATCTTTGTGGTTAAAGTGCTCTACAGAAAAGAGGGGGAGAACAGGATCTTTCTCATTACCGACGGGGGGATGAACGATCTCATCAGGCCATCGCTTTACGGGGCGTTTCAGAACGTGCGCAACTGCGTGAGGCGTAACGGAACAGAGGTCGTTGATGTTGTAGGGCCTGTCTGTGAATCGGGAGATTTTTTTGCGAAGGACAGGGAAATATCGAAAACACAACAGGGTGACTATCTCGCGGTTTTCTCAGCGGGAGCATACTGCATGGCGATGGCGTCGCGGTATAATTCCAGACGGCTTCCGGCCGAGGTGATAGTGGGGCAGGATGGCAGCCCGCGGTTGATTCGAAGGCGAGAGAGCTGGGATGATCTCATCCAGCACGAGTTGGTGTGATATAAAAATATTATTTGACAAAGACGGGGTATTCTTTTTTTACTGTGTCATCTGCGTCGCCGCGATGGTGGAATATGGTAGACACGCTAGATTCAGGATCTAGTGGGCGTACGCCTGTGGGGGTTCAAATCCCCCTCGCGGCAGAT
>CAZPZJ010000096.1:0-4829 GCA_964591055.1 uncultured Leptospiraceae bacterium | reverse complement strand
AGCCTGGAATAATCGAAGCATAATGAAAGCATGTTGAAATTGCGGAATTCGTATTCTATTTTTCCTTCAAGTTTGAATATGTGGAAATTCTCCCGGTTGAAATAAAACCTGTATGCAGCCTTGAGGTTTTTTTCCGTGGGGCGCAGGTAGTGGAGGGGGATGATGTCAAGTGTCATGCGCGCCTCCCAGAAATGCCAGTAATCGACGTTCTCCTCTATGTCGACATAAAAATCTGCTTCTCTGTCCACGTCGCTGTTGTACAGATGCACCCGCTCAGCACCGTATCCGGCATATATTTTCAGCTGCTGCAACAGCGTAATCCCCGGCTCCAGTGTCCCGCGCATGATCAGATATTCGTAACTATCCAGGCCCAGGTCTTCCCTTGACGACCAGGACCGGTACACGTACGCCCCCACCTGCGGGGTGAAGATGCGGCCGAGCGTCGGGGTGAAGCTGTAATCCGTGTCAAGCTGCATAAATGTCCAGTAGGGAAGATCGGCAAACTTGAGGTTGATGCCGTACATGATACCGGCGCTTGCGTTGATGGACGCGCTATCTCCGTTGGTAATTATCGAGGGAATTGTGTACGAAGCATAGGGTTTCAATCCTTTTGAGTAGCTTGTGCGGATTCCGTAACGAATTCCGGCGGACTCTTCCGTTGTGAATCGGTAAAAGGAGACCTCCATGTCGTACCGTGGAGAGTACTTGTCGAGAAATGCAAGCTGGAATGTCCCGATCGACGGGATCGTGAGAGGACGATTGAGCTGAAACGCGCTCTGATCATAATTGCGCGCCGGCAGGGTGCTCACTTCGACGCGTTTGAAATTGTAGTGCTTTCTGATGCGCTCTGCGGTGTGCCGAATCCCGGGTTCATGATAAATGTTCATGTATACGGGGAAGCGGTAGCGCATGCGGATGGTGTCGATTGCATTGAGATTTTTGAATACTATCCTGCCAATGCGCCCCTCGTCGACGAATATTGCCCGGATGCCGGCGTTTTCCTGCAAGGGGAAGGCTGTTGCACGAGCGTATCCGTTCTCCCGGTAAAAATTTTCTATCGCACGAGCTGCGACAGCGGACCTTTCCCGCCCCGCCGGAAGCGAATGCAATTGCAAATGGTCTGTCAGGAATTCTGGCTTGAAAATCTTCAATCCGTAAATGGTTATCTCTTCTTTCGGGACCGCCTCCCCCGGACCAGCGAGAGCGGGCGTGAGGCATGAGCACAGGAGGCAGAAGGCCGGCAGCCATTTCCAGCTATTCATCTTTGCAAAAAAGCTCTTTCATCGTCCTGATGAGCGCCTGGATGTTCCTGTCCCTGATGGAATAATACATGAAGTTGGCTTCTTTCCTCCGGTGTATTATATTGGCTTTCCGGAGTATGGTGAGGTGCTGGGAAATATTGGATATTGTCGTTTTAAACTGCTTTTCGATTTCGCTGACGTTTTTTTCGTCATCCATGATAAAGCACAGAATTTCAAGCCGAATGGGGTGAGCGATTGATTTCAGCAGTTCGGCAGTGGACTGCACCTGTTCGTCTGACATTATCATTCAAGGCCCCCATGCGCGAGTATTGAATCCGATACTCCGGTTGACAGGTTTTCAAAAGGAACACATAATAATTTCAGTATTATATGATTTAATAAAAATGTATTTTTCTGTCAATGCTTTTATGACACAGAGAAAACAGGGGATGTGTTGAGTGCGGATAACATGGATGCGGGAGGGGCCGTACCGGCATGTTATTGTATGCCGGCCGGTGTGAGTACATTCTCGGCCGCCGCGATTCCGAGTGGCGAAATCCCTGCCGGCCGGGGGGCTGGATCTGTCATGAAGAAGTCGAGCACGTTCATGATCCGGAAAAGCCTCCTTATTGCGGGAGAAACAACCACTACGACCCTTCCTCCCCGGGCTTCAACGACTCCTTTAGTGTGGATGAGAAATCCTATGAACGATGAATGCACGGATTCGGTTTCATTGAGATTGAAAACGAATTCCTGCGTGTGGTTTTCCTTTTCAAACTGTTGAAGATAGTCGGGAACATTCGAGAATTCGATATTTTTTGGAAACTCCCATGTCTTCCTTTCCATGTGGTTCCTCGCTTGTGTCGGCATCCGGCAGGATCGAATCCCGCCTCTGTGTTCCTCCTGAACACCTGCCCTGATAGTTCTATTATCGTCAATGCGGGGATATAATTTAAGCAAAAATCATGGTAGTGTTCAGAATTGTCAGGAAGCGACTCAATGGTACATCTGCAGGTATTGATGATGAAATAATTGATTTTTCCGGCGATTGCCCTACAATTAGAGCAGGGTGGTGCGAAGACGGACTGGCAAAGGGCGCGGCGGGGTTTCATCGATAACGCATTAAAATACTTGCAAAAATAGCCCCACTTATCTAATTGTTCTGTTGGGCCCTTTTACGTCGCAGTGCACCTTACACTTGTCGCGGGTTGATGCCATGAGACTCCTCAAGCCAAGAGAAGCAAGAAAGGAAATGAATGTTGTTGCCGACCTTGAGCACCTGAGGAAGCTTTTTATTATGCCCGACTCGCCGGATAAGTTTCTCCAGTTCGGGCATGAGCTGCTTGACCTGATCCACAACTTTTTCAAGGAAACCGGAGGCATCCACAGTGAGATAGCCCTGGCTGACCTGGCGAAACTTTTTTCCAACATTGACGTCCCCGGCAATCCGCACCTCTGGAAGGATATCCTCCAGGAGGTAAAGAACAACATCATCGCCCACTCGGTGAAAGTCGGCAGTCCCTACTATATCGGTCACATGACGAGCGCGATACCGTATTTTATGATCCTGCTCGAAATGATCATCGCCGCGCTCAACCAGAACCAGGTGAAGATCGAAACGGCCAAAGCGTCCACGTTCCTTGAGCGTGAGTTCATCTCATGGATTCACCGGCTCGTTTTCAACAGGTCGGAGCGCTTTTACCGGCAGAACATCCAGAATCCTAAAATTGCGCTGGGTAACGTCACAACTGACGGGACCATTTCCAATCTCACGGCGCTGATGGTGGCGCGCAACAAGGCGTTTCCCCCTGATGCGCGCTTCCCGGGCATCCGTAAAGCCGGGCTGTTCGAGGCCTTCCGGTACTACAACTGCAGCAGGGCCGTTCTGCTCGTTTCAAAGCGCGGTCACTATTCCATCGACAAAGTTGCCCGGATTCTGGGATTAGGTGAGAACAACGTCGTCAAGATCCCGGTTGATACCCATAACAAAATCGACATCGACAAGCTCCGCCGCGAATGCGAATCCATTCGGGAATACAATAGAACGCATTCTTCAAGGATTAAAATTGTTTCTCTGATCGGCATCGCGGGGACCACGGAAACCGGGAATGTCGATAACCTCTACGAGATCAAGCAGGTGGCGGATGACTGCAACACTTTCTTCCACGTGGATGCAGCGTGGGGGGGGTCGCTGCTGCTGGTTGACAAGTACCGTTCGCTTTTCCGCGGGATCGAATGCGCCGACTCCGTGAGCTTCGATGCGCACAAGCTGCTGTATTCGCCACTTTCGATGGGGGTCGTCATCTTCCGTAAAGAGAACGACTGTTATCATCTCAAGCATACGTCAAATTACATCATCAGGCAGGATTCGGTGGACCAGGGCCGATTCACCCTTGAGGGATCACGCCCCTTCAGCTGCCTTAAGCCCTGGGTGACCATCAAGATGTTCGGAAAAGAAGGATTCAAGGTGCTGTTTGACCACGCCTTCGACCTTACCTACGTGATGAGGGGGCTTGTTGAGGCCCATGACAATTTTGAGCAGATGAATTTCCCCGAGCTTTTCATTTTCAACTACCGGTTTGTTCCCAGGGCGGTCCGGGAGAGGCTGGATTCGCTGGTCAGGGATTTTGACAATCCCAACGAAAAGAAAAGGACCGCCGCGGAGGTCAGGGTGCGCCGCATCAACCACCTGCTCAACCAGCTGAATATCGAGCTTCACCGCGCGATCAGGCAGGAGGACAACAGCTTCGTGTCCAGGACAATCCTGGAGTCCACAAGGTACGCTCCGCAGAACATAGTCGTCCTGAGATCCCTTACCATAAATCCGCTGACAACGTCTGATATTCTCCGGGAGATCATCGACGAGCAGAACATGCTGGGGCTCAAGATATACAAAAATGACTTTGAAAAGCAGATTGAAAACGTGTAGCCTCGCTTTCCTTCTCGTATTCCTTCCTCTGGCCGGAACGCTGTCGCAGACCAACATTCAGGATGATGATGACCTGCGATGTGTGACGCAGGGGGGGCGAATAATCGTATTCGGGAAAGATTCCATCAGGGAATTCCGCCCTGGCGATGGCGTTACGCATGCGTCCTGCCGCGGGGAATACATCTATTACCTCAGGCGCGGCGCGGGTGACTCGATTTTCGCCGGTCGGCTCCATCTCGACACGGGCGCCCCTCTTGAAGCAAAGACCGGTTTGTCCTTCGCGAACGAACGAATGAGAAAGATTTCAGGCTGGGGCGATACGGTGCACCTTCTCATTGACGGCGAAGGGAGGGATGAAGAGCGCGTTCTGTATTCTGTCGACATGCAAAGCGGTGCCATTGAAAGCCGGTGTGGGGTAATGGACTTTTTGAGCGCGGGCGGGACAATGTTCCTCCTTGAAAAACGGCAGCGGGCCATTGTACTTGCCTCGGGCGTTGAAACTGCGGAGGTATCAGTCACGGGAAATGTCAGCTTCGCAGGCTCTTCCGCGGGGAGAATCGCCGTCGTTGTCAACTCTGCCGGAGACTCCGAGATTTTCGATGTTGCTCTGATGAAAAGCGTGTACCTCTTTTCGAGGGAAAAGAAGTACCCTGTTCCTG
>CAZPZJ010000095.1:7083-13114 GCA_964591055.1 uncultured Leptospiraceae bacterium | reverse complement strand
CCGTGGTCGAAGCTTCGGCGATTACGGTCTCGTCGAAGCGCTGCCCTGCGCATGACGCGACCTGGAGCAGCTCGCGCAGGCCGGCGTCGAGGCGCGAAAGCGAATCGATCAGTATTGAAGAGATGTTGTCGGTTATTTCGGCCTGGCTGATGACGCCGGTGTCCCACATCCACTGGTCGTCGAAGCGGATGTAATTTTCAGTGTAGAGCTTTTTCAGAAACTCCCTGACAAAAAACGGATTTCCGCCGGTTTTCGACTTTATGAGTGATGCGAGCGAATCTGCCCTTTCTCCCCGTAGGGAAAACGCGTCCGCGATCATGGCGGTTATGTCGTTTTCGTCCATGGGCGCGGGGATCAGCATGTCGTAGCGGATGCCGCCCGACTTGATTTCCCTGATCGCCGAAAGCAGCGGATGGTTCTGCGTCATCTCGTTGTCCCGGAACGATCCGATCAGAAGAAAGTGCCCCGGAGAGTCGTTCCGCGCGAGAGCTTTCAAAAAGGAAAGGCTCGCGGCGTCGGCCCACTGAAGGTCGTCGAGAAACACCACAAGGGGCCTCTCGGCGGATGGGAAGATGGAAACGAATTTCTCAAAATAGAGGTTGAAACGGTTGAGCGATTCCGAAGCTCCCATCTCGGGAATGTCGGGCTGCGGGCCGGTGATGAGCTCGAGCTGGGGGATGACATCGGTGATGATCTTGATGTTGGGATAGAGGGCGTCGAAGATCCTCTTCTGCCACGTTCGTATGCTCTCGTTGCTCTCGGTGAGAATCTGGATGATCAGCTCGCGAAACGCGGCGATGAGGGCCGAGAAGGGGACGTCAGTGGCGTCCCTGTTGAACTTGCCTGATATGAAATACTTTTTTACGGCGGCGGTTTTTTTGTGAAGCTCGAACACCAGCGAGGTTTTTCCGATTCCCGAGGGGCCGGCCACCAGCAAAAGCCCGCGTGCGCCGCCGGCCGCCGCCCGGAAGCATTCGGCGATCTTTTCGGTTTCAGAGGACCTTCCGTACAGCGTGTCGGGCAGCATGAACCTGTCGGACACGTCCTTCTCGCCCGGCGTGAAATCCCCGACGCTTCCGGTCTCCCGGATGCGTTTCAGGCATTCCCCGAGATCGTACGCGACGCCCGCGGCGCTCCGGTAGCGCTCGCCCGGATTTTTCGCCATGAGCTTCATTATGATGGCGGACACGGGCCTGGGGATGGAGTGGTCAATTTCATGCGGGGCGGGAGGGGGCTCGGCAATATGGTGGTGCAGCATTTCCATGGGATCGGAAGTGGTGAAGGGAAGCCTTCCGGTCAGTATTTCGAAGAGCGTCACGCCAAGGGAGTACAAATCGGTGCGGTAATCGACGGAGCGGTTCATCCTTCCCGTCTGCTCGGGCGATATGTAGGGAAGCGACCCCTGGAGCAGCATGTGATCGTCGTCGATCGAGCTTTCCGAGGCGGTGGTTGAAGCGATATGGAAATCGGTCAGCCGCACGACCCAGTTTTCGGCGTCCCCGTCGGGCCTGACGATAAAGTTGTCGGGCTTGATGTCCTTGTGAATGACGTTGCGCTTGTGGACGGACGCGATGATGAGCGCGATTTCCGACGAGAGCGCGAGGAACTGGGGCAGGGAGAGCCTTGTTCCCGACATGATCTGCTTGAGCGATTTCCCGCCGAAATCCTCCAACACGATGGTGAACTGGGACTCGTGGTTGCCGATGGCGAGGTGGCGGACGATCTTCAGGCCGTCGAGCCTTGCGGCGATGTTGAATCCCGACCTGAACTGGGAGATGCTCTTCGCGGACAAAAACTCGTTTTTCAGTTTTTTGAGAATGACGGGCGTGCCCGCCGGCTCATGCACTGCGCGGACGATGAGGATGGAGCTGCTTTCGTAAATCCGCTCTATGACGATGTAGCCGCTGAGTGTATCCATTCCGTGATTCGCCGCGCAACGCGGAGGACGGTCAGCTCCGCGGGATTACAGGCCGGGACCGCCTTTCCGTGTCCGCCCGGAAACAGGGGGCTCCCGGGCGCGTCCCGATCAGTTTTGCATATACACTAATCATATCCTTGAGTGTTTTGTAAAGATATTTTCCGATGCGTCCGGTCATGATGGCGGGATGGGCGGCGCTGTTGCGGGCGGATTTTTATGGCATGGAGTTGAAGGCGGCGTACCCTTCCATGACGGCGTCCATCACCGCCTGCTTTCCGTCCCGGCCTGACTCCGGGGCTCGCCCTTTCCCGGGAGAGTCGACAAGCGCCAGCGGCACGCCGTCCCTGTCCAGAACGGAAAGCAGGGTTTCGAGATAGCGACCGTAGCGGTACCCGTCTGCGAGAAAACACTCTCTGACGGGGGTGCTTTTCACGAGCCTGGCCATGTGGCGCGAGCGCTGAAAATCGACGCCGCTGAAGCAGACGCACAGGTGAGGGGGATTGGCGTTGTTGATATGGCGTATCATCCTGCCGGTGTCGGAGGCGTCGCCGAGATATCCTGTTGCAACCGTTATGTCGCGCCGGGTAAGCATAACCATGCGGGAGCGCTCTGTGATGATTTCGAAGGGGTCGCCGGCCGGATGCGCGTCCGCCCGGAAGACGGCAAGCGTCAGCATGAAGCAGACGGACAGGATTGCGCCCCCCGCGCGCTTCATTGCAGAAAGCGGAAGCAGCGGGAGCAGGTAAAGCGCGTAGCACGCCGCGAGCGGGGAGGGAAGGCGGTCGAACTGGTGGTGCAGGTGCATGTCCGAAGCGAACCTGACGCAGGTGTGAACGAGGCTGTACAGCACGTCGAAAGCCGAACCAATGACGCGGAGATCGAAGGGGAGAACCGCTGCGGCTGCGTTCAGGGGGATCGACAGTGCGAGCATCAGCTGCACCGCGGGAACGACGATGATGTTGGTGGCGATGGACGCGATGTTCACCTCCCCGAGGTGGACGAGTAGTACGGGATACACGGCCGCCTGCGCCGCGAGCGTGAGCGCAAGGGGATTTTTCAGGACGGCCGGAAGCGGCGAGAGCGCGCCCCGGTAGGGACGGTACAGCGCGAGGATTCCGAACGTCGCGCCGTAGGTGAGGTGCGTTCCCAGCGAGTAAATCTCATGTGGGTGGAGCGCCGCCAGCGCGATCGCCGACAGGAAAAGCGCGTTGAAGGGATTCCGGTCGAAGTCGAACACGTATTGAACGGCGAAGCACGCGAACATGATGAATGCTCGCTGCAGCGAGATCGGCATGTCGGTCAGGCACAGGTACAGGCCCGCCGCGACGACGCTCACGGCGAGGATGCATCTCCGGTCCAGCCGCACCAGGCCGAACACGGCCAGGGGGATTGCCGCGATTACTGCGAGATGGCTGCCGCTGGCCGCGAGGATGTGCAGAACTCCCGCGCGCTTGAACCGGTAGAGCGTCATTTTATCGATGTAATTCTTGTTGCCGAAGTAGAGCCCCTTGATCAGCGCCGCCGTCCGCGGGGCGTAGAGGCGGTCGATAACCGATGAAATTTTCACCGCGGCCCTTTCCCTGATTCCCGGATTCGCCCTGGCAGGAAAGGAGATGTCGGTTTCAGAGAGGTAATACAGGTGGCGGATTCCCCTTCGAAGATATGCGCGGAACATCGGCGATGCGCCGTGCCTGGAATCGCTCAACGCGATTGACTGCCTGCGGATTTCAATGGTGTCCCCGGCGCGCGCTCCGGTATCGCCGGTGATGAGGGCCAGCGCGGGGACGCCCCGGTCGCCGGAATTGTCCGTGAAAACCCGAAGCACCGCTTCGGTATCGTATGCGCGCCGCAGTGTGCTCACCACTGTTGCTCTCGCTCCGGGGCCGATCGACGTTTCCGGTCCGGCGCCCCCCGCGGATGCGCGCGCGACGTATGCGCCCATTGCTCCCGCCAGTGCGCAGGGCAGCAGCACCGACGTGAACGCGCGCGCCCATGCGGCCGCTTTCCCCGGAATCCTGACGCGCGAGAGGATTTCAAATCTCGCCGTTCCTGCCGCGATCACGGCGCAGGCCGCGCACGAGCACAGCGCCAGCATGGTTCCCGCGCCAAGCTCCAGCGGGCGTGAAAACCGGGCTCCGAAGGTCAGCAGGATCGAAGAAAGGGTCGCGAGCAGGCAGGGGAGCGAAACGACGGCCATCCGGGAAAGCGCATTCCTGTATTGTTCAATCGAACGGTCGCACAGGAGGCGGGATGGCGTGCTATATCTGTCCAACTTTCCGGATGACGCCCAGCGAAAGGCCGTATGATGTCTTGGTGGAATCCTGCCCCATGCCGAACTGCCCGTAGCGGTAATAGCTGTCGACAACGATGTTCCAGTCGCGTGAAGGGCGGAACAGCGCTCCAATTGTCACGTTGAAGCCGCCTCCCCCGTCATAGGTCTGCGATGCCGGCGGTGTTTCCATGTACAGCCCGATTCCCGCGGTGGCGCTGATCCAGCTTTGTATCTCGTAGGCGTATTTGCCGGTGAAGACGAACAGCAGGTGATTTACCGAGGTGTCGCCGTCGTTGGAGTTGACAAGGTACTGCATGGAAAACTCGCCGATAAACATGTTTACAAAGAGGTCGAGCAGCAGGCCGCCGCCGTAGTGCGAGCCCGAAACGTTGCGGCTCGCCTGTTCGTTGTCGATCCAGTCCTTATAGGTGATGCTGTTGGCTCCCAGGCTCATGACCGCACCTGCATAGGTGGTGTAGTGCTGCTGGGCCCGGGCGATTGACGGGAACAGGAACATGATCAGTGCCGGCAGTGCGATGAGCGCTCTTTTCATAAACCGTTCCCTTCCATGCCGCCGCTATTTGATGTTCAGCGGGTTGTTGACCGTCTGTGAGCTCACCGGCGGGTTGAAGTCGAAAAGGCCGGGGGACATCCCCTCTCCCGCAACCACTCCCGAAAGCGAAATGGTCATGCCGCCCCCGTCCTTGGTCTGAAGCACCGCTTTTTTCAGCAGAAACGACGAGTCAACCACGAGCGTAATGGACGAGTAGTGGCGATCGTTGTTCTTGAGCTTGATGGTGTAGCCGCTCTTGCCGCCCATCGCGATGGCGCTGTAACCGCTGACCAGCCCGGCGATGCCCCCCGACGCCCCGCCAACCTCCTGTACGCCGCAGATGTTGCTCTGGGGATTGTAGACCCACAGCTTCCTTCCGTTGGAGGAGATGATTTTGCCCGAGGGATTGGAGAACTTCACGAAAATTCTCCCCGGCGCCAGATATTTGAAGTTGCCGGTGTACATCATTCCGGAATCGCCGGTCCACGAGATGGTGCCCCGCATGGACTTGATGCCGTACATCCTGCCCTGAAATTTAGAAACGGCCTCCTCGCCGGTCATCGGATAGAGGGAGCCCGCCGTGCACAGTATGACAAGCGTCGCAACAAGCGCCTTTTTCATGTTCACACTCCGGTATTGTATAATACGAACGGGCCTGAAAAAAATCAAAACTTTTTCTCGATGCCCGGATTATCCCACAAAAACGCGCCTTTGCCGAAAGTCCTTCCGGAACAGCGGGAAAGGTGCTTGACAGAGACGCCGTTCCATTGTACACAACAGGACGCGGGCCTGGCCGGCGACTGAGGCCTGGGCCCCTTGGTTTCGCTCCCGGCGCGGTTGTAATGTGTCGGGATGACCGCATTGTGCAACAATATTTTCTTCGGCTCAGTGATAAAAACATTGCGCGTATTTGACTGGCGGATGGTACATCTCTTGCCGGGAAGGTCGTAGCGACCGGACGCCCGCGCGGGCAACCCCGCCAAATAATCAGTCTGCGAAGGAAAATGGAAAAGAAGAAAAAAGACACCGGGAACCATCAAAAACCCGTTCGACGCGGCAAGCTCCACCCGGGCGAAGCCGCCCGGGGAAGGGCCGGAAAACAACCAAGGTCCGTCAAAGGCCTGGCGGAGCCGGAGGTGCTTGACGGGATGCCTGCCGACCTGGAGGATGTGGAGCCTGTTGCGGCTTCCGCCCCCTCCGTTACGCGTGTGCGCAGGTCAAAGAAGAAGCCGCTGGATTACTTTTCGGATTCGTCTATATCCTGGTACCTGGACCAGATCAACAAGAT
>CAZPZJ010000095.1:0-6983 GCA_964591055.1 uncultured Leptospiraceae bacterium | reverse complement strand
TCCGACGACACCTCAATCCTCAGCATGATGGAGGACTCCAGGATTGAATCGCCCGACAAGAAGGTGCTCGACGAATCGCTTCAGACGGCGCTTGACAGCGTGCTGAACGAGCTCACCGACGCCGAGCGGGAGATCATCAAAATGCGTTTCGGGCTCAACGGGTTCAAGCCGATGTCGCTTCAGCAGATCGGAGAGGAGTTCAATCTCTCCAAGGAGAGGATCCGCCAGATAGAAAAAAAGGCCATCCGCCGCCTGCGGCACCCGTCGCGGAGCCAGAAGCTGAAAAGCTTCCTGCTGGATTAATGCTTGACGCGCCGGCCCGCCCGGGCTCTCCTCAACGGAACTGAAAACAGGGGAACATTGTAAGATGAAATTCATTGCGGCGGGAATTATCGCCGGGTTCCTTCTCGGCCTGGTCCATTTTGTGGAGCCTGCGGGCGGTTCGCTCATTCTCCCTGAATGGCAGGGTTCGGTGGACCGGATCGAAGCCATCGAGCCTTCCCCCGACGCCGGGCTTCTGGCCCGGGAGCCCATAGCGCTTCGACTTGATTCGGCGATCGCGCTTGTCGCCGCGAACGGCGCGCTGCTGCGCCGCTACGACGTCCCCGGGGGGCGCCTCGCGGCCATGAGCGGCAACGGAAAATTCTTCGCCGAATACGAGAAGGTCGGCAGTACCGTGGAGTTCTGCAACATCGAGGGAGAGAGATTCTGGAAGCTGAAGTCGCTGGAATACCCGTACCTGTCGCAGAACGGCAGGACGGTGCTGCTGATGAACGGCGACCACAGCGCGATCAGAGTGTTCGATTACAACGGCAACCAGACGCCGGCGGGCTCGATCGCGGGCAGGTTCTGCACGGCCATCGCATTCGCCCCGCGTTCGGACTGCGCGGCGCTGGGATTTCTCGACGGCGGCTTTTATGTGCTGAACGCTAAGGGCGAGGGCGTCTACCGGGGAAGCGTCCCGAAGGGCTGCGTGGTCAAGGGGATGGCCGTCTCCGACAGCGGCGCGTATTGCGCGGTGCACTGGGGCGGGCAGGGGCGCGATTACGTGTTTCTCGTCAACATCGCCCGGAACGACGTGGAAAAACTCGCGCTTGCGGAAGTGCATCTCACCAGGACGACGTTGTGCGTCAACGACCTCGGCGAGCTCGCGGTGCTGGACGGCGAAAGGCTGGTCGTGACGGACGATGACGCGGATGTTCGATGGAAGCTGGCGATTCCGAGGGTGCGTCCGGGGCATGCCTCGATTGCGTACGATTCGGGGATGTTCGCCGTGGCCTTCGGGCTTGCGTCGGGCGGCGCGGCGTTCATGCTGCTGGACGGGGATGGAAGGACGATTTTCTCGAAAGCGGTGCCCGAGGAGCCTTTCCTCGACGCGAAGCTCAACCGGGGAATGCTGTATCTGCGAGGATCCCGTAGCCTGATGGCCTACCGCCTTCAGCCTCCAGCGAGCAGATAATCCGCTCCAGGGCGTCGGCGAGCGCGTACTTCGCGCGCCTGCGGGCGCCCTTCAACAGAACACGGCATTTCCGCACGGCGGCCCGCCTCGCCAGCTCGCGGTACTCCTCCGGCATCGCACCGCCGCCTGTGTCGAGCAGCCGGCAGATTGAATACACCCTGAAGCGGTCCATCGCCGGGAATCGTCTTGAGAGCTGGTCTTCATGCCCTCCGTGTTTGATCACGAGCGCTTTTCCGAGCATCCCCACCGTCTCCCGCAGCGTTATCCTCAGCCACAGGTCGTAGTCCTCGCATGCGGGCAGCGCTTCGTCGAAAAGCCCGGTGCGTTCAAGCAGGTCACGGCGGATCACCACCGAAGAGGGGCTGATCAGGCAGAGGTCCAGCGACTGCGGAAAGATCATCCCCTCGGGCTTGATATGCCGCCTTCCGGGATTGACGCGCCTGCCGTTTCTGATCCATGTCTCCTCGCACTGGTGGATCAGAATGCCCGGGTGTTCGCGGATGTAGGCGGCCTGCATTTCCAGCTTGCCCGGAAGCCACAGATCGTCCGAGTCGAGCAGGGCGATGTGCGGCGAGTTCGCAGTTGAAATCCCCGCGTTGCGGGCCGCGCTCACGCCGCGGTTGGCCTGGCGCACAGCGCGGAGGGAGGCGCCGTACTCATTGAGAAGTGTTTCGGTGCCGTCGGTGGAGCCGTCGTCGACGACGATGAGCTCGAAGTCCCGAAACGTCTGCGCGAGCACCGAATCGACGGCGGCGCGAAGGCGCTCGCGCCTGTTGAATGTGGGGATGATGACGGAAAAGAACGGCATCGCTATTTAAACAGGAATTTCACCGGGTGTTTCTTGAGCTCGGCTGAAATCTCGTCCATCGTCTTCGCCGTCTTCCTGAAGGTGCTGAGCGTCTCCAGAATATCCTTCTGTGAGTTGTCCACCAGCCTGCTGAAGGTGCCCGCCGTTGAGGCGAGGTTCCCGAGCAGGTTTCGAAGGTTGCCCTTGCTCTCCGACGAGATGTCCTTGATGACGGATACGGTTCCCGACACAGTGTTCAGGAGCGTGTGGAGGTCCTGGAGCACCACTTCCAGGTTGACGAACTCGATGCCCTCGATCACGTCATTTTCGGCAAGCGGGACTCCGATGGTTTCCGGGTTCCTGAGCTCGACAATGGGGTCGCCAATGATGTTCTGGTTCTGGATCACGGCGGTGCAGTTGTCGTACAGCGCCACTTCCCGGCTGATCCGCATGACCGCGAGGAAGTGCAGGGCCGGCTGGTGCACCGGGATGATCTCAACCACGCGCCCCACTGTGTAGCCCTTGATCTTGACCTGCGTTCCCTTCTTTATGGAAGAGATGTTGTCCACCTTGAGCAGGATGTCGTACGTGGAGCCTGCGAACGAGTATCCCAGCTTGAGGATCAGGAACAGCAGCAGAAAGGCGATTGGCAGCAGGATGAACACCGCGACCCGAAGCTCGTTTTTCTCGAATTTCATAAGCGGCTCCTTTACAGAATTCTCATGGGTCCTTCCCTGTTCGCGGCCAGGTACTGGCGCAGGTAGGGGTTTTCCTTTTTAAGATACTCGTTTCTGTCGCCGCTGAACACCATGTTGCCGTTGTGCAGCATGATGAACTGTTCGGCGAAATCAGCGTAGCGCGAAGGCGCGAAAGTGATGATGACAAACGACACGCCCGACTCCATGGCCTTGCGCTTCAGGTGATCCAGGTACGCCTGTATGTTGAGCAGGCACTGCCCCTCGATACCGTGCTCAATAAGGATGAGGGGCGGATTGAGCGCGATCGCCCTGGCGTACGCGGTCTTCAGCATGTCGGAATTCATCAGGTCGACGGGGCGCATGTTCCGGCAGTGGTCGAGCCTGATGTCCCTGATGTGCCCGTCGACGATCGCGGCGATTTCGTCCGAGCTCTTGTCGGAGTGGTACTTGAGCGGAAGCTCGATGTTCTCCCTGACCGACATGTTGTTGATCAGGCCGAACGACCGCTGCACGTAGCCCAGGCTGGTGCGGTAATTGTGGCGTTCGAAGTAATCGAAATTTTTAATGGGCTTTCCCTGAAAACAGATGTCGCCCTCAAAGTCGGTGATGATGCCGGTTATCAGCGGACAGATCAGGTTGATGCCTGAATCCTCGAGGCCGAAAATCACGAGGTTGTCGCCCGCGGGAAGCGAGAACGACAGGTCAATGACAGAGTAATAGTCCTCCGCCACATGGCTTACATTGTCGAATCGAAGGATGATGTCCTGTGTCATGATGCCGGTTCCCGCAACGCGTTCATCAGAAATAAAACAGCGCGGATATGAGCGCGTTTATCACGAAAAGAATCAGAAGCGTCCTCACCACTGCCTTGGAAACGAATATGGGAATCTGGTAGCTCGTCTCGGGCTTGAACCCGTAGTAGCAGCAGATGACGGGTATCAGGATGCCGTACACGACGCTCTTGATCACGGTGATCATGAGGTCGGCCAGGCTGAAGGAATCGATCAGGCTCGCGAAAAAGATGTCGATCGGGATGAACACCGTGGTCAGGGACAGGATGTAGCCGCCGAAGAACGCGGTCATGTCGAAGATGATCATCAGGGAGAAAATCGCGAGCACGCTGGCCAGGATGCGCGGAAAGACGATGTAGAGCGTCGTATCGATTCCCATCACCTCCATCGCGTGGATTTCATGGTTCTGCTTCTGCGTGGCTATCTCGGCCGCAATCGCCGATCCCGACCGGGAGACGACGATCATCGCCGTCGCCAGCGGTCCGAGCTCGCGCGCGATGATGATCACCAGCAGGTTGCCGAGGAACTCCTCGATGCCGAACTTGGGGAAGTTTTTGGTGGCCTGGATGATCACAGTGCCCCCGAGCATGAGCGCGATCACGATGATCAGCGAAAGAGCGTCGATTCCGGTGAAGCGCGTCTGGTTGATGGCGATCGTGTAAATCGACCTGAAGCGCAGATAGCGCAGCGACTTGAATGAAATCAGCAGGGATTTCATGAAGCGGTGAAAATCCCTGACGCCCTGGATGGTGCCGATGGTTTTGGCGATGATGGTGTTCAGAATCCTGTTGTTCATGTACCCTTCCGGCCGGGGCAGTATGCGCCCTTTCAACGGTTTTGTTCAAGCATTTTTACGGAATCGGCGGCGTCCTCCGCTTTTACGTGTCCCGATGCGCGTTTTTCGCCGATAATGATACCGCGGAGTATTTTGAATTGACACCCGCGGCGCGGTGCTGTCAGATCGTTACAGATGATACCCCGAAGGCGTTTTTGGACCATCCGCCAGTCATGCACGATTATCGGGAGCCGAGTGAACTGAAATGAAATTTGAGACGAAAGTCCTCTGCGCGGTGCTGGGCTCGATGTTCGTATCGGCGCTGCTGCTCATTGCGCCGTTTGTTCTGCCCTTCGGCGGGCTCTGGGCCGACCGGGTCAGCGCGACCGCGATTCAGGTGACGTCGGCGTTCATTCCTCTTTCAGCGCCGGAGACGGAAAGCGCCATTGAGGGGCCGGCGTTCACGAGGATATACGACGCGCTCCCCGCCGACATCGTCCACTCGGGACACATGCTCTTCTTCAAGACGACCTCGCCGGTGAGCGCGATGCAGATCGCGCGCCGCACGGTGCGCTATACGCACTACCTGCGCGCCTTCCACCTTGAAAGCGCAATCCGGCAGTACAACGGCATTGTTTCGGACCCTGTCCCGCCGGGCAGGCTCATCTTCATACCGCACTCCCTGCCGATGTTCGTCCCGCAGGCGAAAAACAGAACCATGCCGCCGCTCATCGAGGCGAAAGGCCTTTATTTCACGGGCAGCTCCATCGGCAACGACCGCGTTCTCAGGATGGTGGACTCGTTCAGGCGCTTCGGCATCAACACCGTCGTGTTCGACGCCAAGGACATCACCGGGATTGTGAACTACCACAGCAATACGCCCGAGGCGCAGGAGATGAACACGCACGAGCGGCGGACCATCGACAACGTCGACCAGATGATCCGGTATCTCAAGCGGCGGGGCATCTACGTGATTGCGCGGATCGCCGCCTTTCACGACCACCTTGCCTACAGGACAAAACCTTCACTTGCGATTCGCTCGCGCTCGACCGGAAGGCCCTGGAGCCCCAACTCGCGTGAGCTGTGGCTCGATCCGACCAACCGGGAAGCGCAGGACTATACCATAGGCCTTGCCGTGGAGCTGGCCGAAAAGGGCGTCGATGAAATCCAGTTCGACTACATACGGTTTCCCACCACCGGCAACATCGCCGACATGGAGCTTGCGTACCATTTCGGGCGCATGTCGCGCGAGGAAGCCATAAAAGGCTTTCTGAAGCGGGCGTACGGCGAGCTCTCGAAGAGGAACGTACGCGTTTCAATCGACATCTTCGGCGTCGTGGCGTGGGGCAAGGCCGCCGACATCAATTCCACCGGGCAGCGCATCGAGGACCTGTCGAAATACTGCGATGTGATCTCGCCCATGCTCTACCCCTCGCACTTCAGCGACAACTTCGACGGGTTCGCGAATCCCGGCGACCATCCCTACCATTTTATCTATGACGGGTGCAGGAGGGTGATGTCGCTTGCGGGTCAGCGGAACGTCCGTCCCTGGCTTCAGGCGTTCAGGTGGAGGGTGAGCTCCTATGGCGAGGATTACATTCTAAAACAGGTGAAGGCGAGCCGGGACTGCGGCGCGTCGGGCTACCTTTTCTGGAACGCTGCCAACAATTACGACGTGGTGCTGCGCGCCCTGTCGATCATGGAGAAAAACGGAACCGAGGTCGCATCAGAAAAAACGGCGCATGGTCCGTCGCGGGCGGGTTCGGTGCCCGATTGATACGGGGAAGGAAATGATAGTAAAAGAACAGAATTTCATGGACGAATATGTCAGGGTCTGGGACGAGGGGGCTTTAAAGGACGCCCCCTTTATTACGCTGGGGATCGAGGTGCTGCTCAAGGACTATTACGGAGATCTGCTTGACGCGCCGCCGCCGTTCCCGGTGGAAAAAGGGCAGAGGGTGCTCGACCTGGGCTGTGGATGGGGGAGGGTGCTCAAGCCCGTATGCGACCGTGGCGCAAAGGCGGTGGGCTTCGATATCTCTCATGAGATGCTGAAGTTGGCGGATGCCCACCTTCGGAGGAACCGCCGCAGGGCGGGGCTGGTCCGGGGTGACGGCACAAGGCTCCCTTTCGCCGGCTCGACGTTCGACCTCGTGTATTCCCTTCTGGTGCTTCAGCATCTCTCAAAGGACAACGGGCGGGAGATATTCAGGGAGATTTCACGGGTGCTCAGGCCGGGAGGCGTCGCTTATGTGCGCGTGCCCGGTCGGCTTGCCCCGGAAAACCTGCTGTTTTCACTGCTGCAGTTTGTCAGCATATACGTGTTCAGGTACAGGGACCCGATCAGGATGCGATTTTACCGTGCGGGAGAGCTGCGGAAAATGTGCGAGGGGCTTTTCTCAGAGTTCGAGGTGACGGGGCACGAGTTCAGGCCGCCCTGGAACTTTCATACGAAATGGACATGGCACTACAT
>CAZPZJ010000094.1:0-13258 GCA_964591055.1 uncultured Leptospiraceae bacterium | reverse complement strand
TCCGGGCAAAGCACAAGCGGCTGGCTGACGCGTCCGCTCACTGTCAGCGCGAGGGACGGGAGCGGAAAAGCATGGGCGAAGACGAGCGCTGATGAAACGATGAGCGCGAAGAGGGGAAGCGTTCCGGTTCTTTTCATGTGCAAAAGACTCCTTGATCGGCCTTGTGTGGTGGCGGTGCGCGCGCCGCGAGCGCCTGTACTCACACTGAGCGGGGATGCCCGGTATTTAATCAACCGTTATATTCCCCTTTTCCCGGAGAATGGCCGCCTGAATGAACGGGTTTCATTATTCATCTGTAATTGTATTGACATTTTCGCTGTGTGTTTTCATCATAAGTAAGCCTGTGAGCAGTCGTGGGTGCCCCCTCGTCAGGGGTGGGTTTACTCCCTGAGCCGCAGGTTACCCGGGGGCGGGTGTTGTTTACAGAGAAAAGCAGTAACATGTATGCGCGGCAGGCACATAGTATTTGTGAACACGTCTGTTTCTCGTGCGCAATCCGCAAACACACATACAGAAAATCCTCTCTTGGCAGCTACTGGAAAAGGTAACTCATGGCGGGCCGTTCATGGTCCCGGTATAGTATGCGCGCGTCATGACCTGGCGGCGCAGTCAGTCCGGGAAGGGCGGTGTTGAGCTCCGGCCGTTGCGCGGTGTCAGTAGGGCGCGCGGCATCGCACTGATCATGGAAGTAAGCCGGTTTTCCGGTTGATAATAATTTCAAAGCCAACGTGGAGGTTTCAGGTATGGGTAATGTGCTGGAATACAAGCATTTCATCGACGGCGCCTGGACGTCCGGTGAGTCGGGTGAGATGATGGATGTCATCAATCCGTCGAACAGGGAGGTCGTCGCCAGGGTGCCGCGCGGCACAAAGGGCGATGTGGACAGGGCCGTTGCGTCCGCGCGCAAAACATTTGAAAGCGGCGTGTGGTCCGGAAAGAGCGTTGAGGAGCGGGCGGAAGTGCTGCTCAGGGCCGCGATGCTCTCGGTGGCGTACAAGGAGCACCTCGCCAACCTTGAATCGCTCACGTCCGGCGCCACCATCAGGAGAACGATGACCGTGGACGCGGCCGAGGTCGGCGCGTCGCTCCTTCTTGCGTCGATGATCGTCAAGGAGCTGCCGAAGGTTGAGCACACGCTCTTCAATCCCCCGTGGGTGGCACCCATGCACACCTACTGGCGGCGGGAGCCCATTGGCGTGTGCGCGGGCATTACGCCGTGGAACTTCCCCCTGATCCTGGCCATATTCAAGATCGCTCCGGCGCTTGCGATGGGCAACAGCCTTGTCATCAAGCCCGCGAGCATCACGCCGGTCACCACGCTCGAACTCGGCAAGATACTCTTCGAGGCGGGGCTTCCCGCGGGCGTGTTCAACGTGGTCACGGGGCCCGGCTCTTCAGTCGGCAATTACATGGCTTCCCATCCCGAAGTGGACAAGGTCGCCTTTACCGGCTCAACCGAGGTGGGCAAGCAGATCGCCCATCTGGCCGCGGACAGCATCAAGCGGGTCACCCTGGAGCTGGGCGGCAAATCTCCCATCATAGTGCTTGACGACGCAAACCTTGAAGTCGCGGCCAACATGTGCCTGCTGGCGTTCCTGTTCCATTCCGGCCAGGTGTGCGAGTCGGGGACCAGGCTGTTTGTCCCGAGAAAGATGCAGGACCAGCTTGTTGAGCGGATGATCGCCAAGATCAAGAAGATGACCATCGGCGACCAGATGAGATGGAGGACCGACCTGGGGCCCATCGCCAACGAGGACCAGCTCAAGACCATCATGAACTACGTGGAAATCGGTAAAAAGGAGGGTGCGCAGCTTGCGTACGGCGGCAAGCGCCTCACCAGCGGGGAATACGAGAAGGGCTTCTTCTTTGAGCCCACCATCTTCACCAACTGCACCAACAAAATGACCCACGCCCGCGAGGAGATTTTCGGGCCGGTGCAGTGCGTAATCCCCTATGACGACGACGATGAGGCGCTCGCCATGGCCAATGACAGCATCTACGGCCTTGGAGGCGGCATCTGCAGCACCAACATCACCCGCGCGCAGCGCCTCGCCAACAGGATGCGGACCGGCTCGGTGTGGATCAACAACTGGCACGTGCTCCGTCCCGACGCGCCGTTCGGCGGATACAAGCAGAGCGGGTACGGCCGCGAGTGCTGCTATCACGCGATGCTGGCGTACAGTGAAGTCAAACATATCTGCCAGGACCTGACCCCTGACGGATCGGAAAAGCTGATGAACGCGCTGATCGGCTGCAACAAATAAGGCGAGAATCTACGAAAGGAGGAATTACACCATGACGGCACCAAAATATTTTATATGGGATTACCGCAGTGTTGTTGAAGTCGGGTCGGGATGCCGCACGTTCGTTCCCCAGCGCTTCGAGCAGATGGGGTGCAAGCGTGTCGCGCTCATCACCGATCCGGGTATCGTGAAGGCGGGCATTGTCGACCTGGTCAAGGGTGTCTTCGATGCGCAGGGCAGCCCGAAAGTGATCGGCGTATACGATAAAATAGAGCAGGACGCGGCGATGCGGGTCATCAACGACTGCGCGCGCTGGTGCCGCGAGAACGCGGCGGACGGGCTTCTCGCGGTGGGCGGGGGCAGCGTGCTCGACTCGGTCAAGGGCGTCAAGGCGATGCTGGGAATGAAGGTCACCGATATAAAGGAGATCATGCCCGGCAACATCGGCCCCTACTTCAACACCATGGGCAAGCCGCTCGGCGTTCCGCACATCGCAGTCGCGACCACGGCGGGCACGGGCTCGGAATCGTCGCCCGTGGCGGTCATCTACAACGAGGACGACAAGGTGAAGGGCGACTTCCTGCATCCCTACATTCCGGCGGACTACGCGTTCCTTGACCCTGACCTCACCCTGGGCCTTCCACCCAAGATGACCGCGGACACGGGCTTTGACGCGCTCTCGCACGCGGTGGAGGCGATCAGCTCGCCCAGCGACAACTGCATGATCGACGCGCTTTCTCTTCAGGCCATCAGGCTGATCCGCAAGTACCTTCCCGTCGCGGTCAACGATGGAAAGAACCTGGAGGCCCGCACCAAGATGCTGGTGGCGAGCAACATGGCGATCATGAGCTTTTCGATGTCGGGATTGTTTTACCCCATCCACAACGTCGCGCACGCGGCGGGAGGGCAACTGCGCATTCCCCACGGCGAGGCCAACGCGGTGCTCATCCCCATCCTCATGGAAGAGTACCCCTGGCACTACCTCCCCAACGCGGAAACGATGGCCGAGGCTTTTGGCGTGAGGAAGGACGGCATGAAGCCCGAAGCGATGATCGCGGCGGCGGCCGAAGCGGTCCGCGCCCTTCAGAAGCAGTGCGGAGTCAAGCAGGTGTTCACGCAGAAGCTCGATCAGGCCGGGAAAGACGCCATGTTCTTCGCGGTGAAATACGATCCCTCGGGCGTGTTCTATCCGCTCCCAGACAAGATCATCCGCAACTGCATCGAGCGCTCATTTGAGCACTGACATGCGGCATCGGAGCACGGGCAGTGACGTACGGGAAAGCCCCCTGCAAAGGGGGCTTTCTTTTTTACGTCCGTGATGTTATTCCCGCCTTCACACGGGCACGCCGAGCTTCGCGAGATCCTTTTCGGACGGGCCCCCCGTGGCCGGGTCGTAGCGGCGCGTGCGGTAGTAGGCTTTCACCATCTTTTCGATGGGCACCACCGACTCGCGGGGGAACTTCGTTTTCGCTTCCTTCGTAAAACGGTCGGGCAGGGTGTCGTCACCGGGCCTGAGGCCCATCTTCACGTTCATATAGCGCTCAAGCTTGTTGATACGCTCGCCCGCCTTTCTGAAACCGTGCTGTGTGCATCTGATGCCGGTGATGGCCCAGAAGAAGCGGCTGTACACGCTCCAGTCCATGAGCATCATGGACATCGCCGGCGTGGCGATCATGGCGATGTTCAGCACGAATTTGGGAAGGTACTTGGGCACCACGGGCTCGGTGAGGATGCTGAACGAGGTGAAGAGGCAGCTCTGCAGCGAGTTGATGCCGGTGAATATGTCCTCCAGGAAGGCCACCCACTTGTGCTTGTTGATGGCGGTGAAGGCCGGCATGAATCCCAGAAGCACCTCCATGGCCACCAGGTACGATCCCAGGTGGCAGCCTCCCTTGTTGTGCACCGCGTAGGAAAGCCCGTGCCCCCACGAGGCGCGCGGATCGTACGCGGCGATCTCGAGCCCCTTGGCGTGGATGGCGAACTCCTTCCCGCCGTATTTTTCGGCAAGGCGCATCGAGCCGTCGGCCAGCTCGTCGCCCTCGCCCCGCCGCCAGGCGATGTCCTCGAGCATCTTCGCGATATTGTCCGTCTTTCCGAATGCGAGATCCGTGGGCCGCAGGCCCTTCTCTCCCGCCTCCATCGCCCACGCGATTGTCCCGCCCGCCGAGATGGTGTCCATGCCCATGTCGTTCATAATGTCGTTCCAGACGCCGATGATGTCGGGATCGTAGTTTTCTATGTTGCTTCCGAAAAGACCGATGGTCTCGTACTCGGGGATCTGCCTCATCGCGCCGTCGGGGTAGTGCCCCTTGTGGCCGCAGAGCACCGAGCAGTAGCGGCAGGTGGAGTGGCGCGTGTTGTAGCGTTCCGCCATCGCCTCACCAGAGGTGGCCTCGGTGCGCTCGTCGTAACGGTCGCGGAAGTTGCGCACCGGGGAGTACCCGTGCTTCATGCCGATGCGCACGTTCATGTTGGTGCCGAACGCGCGGAGGCTTTTTGTGGTGGGATTGCGCAGGATGTGCGTTTTCGCCCTGACAAGCGTTTTTTTGAACATGCGACCGTCCACCGGCTCGCAGCGGTATTCCCTGCCGCGCGCGACGATTGCCTTGAGGTTTTTCGCTCCCATGACGGCGCCCACGCCGCCCCTGCCGGCGAAGCGGTGTCCCGAGCAGATGTTGGCGTAGAGCACTCCGTTCTCGCCCGCGGGGCCGATCACGGCGGCGCCTTCCCGCGGATTGGTCACAAGCACCTCCTGAACATGGTGGGTGGTGGAGCCCCATATCTCCGCCGCGTCCTCAAAGAGCACCTCTTTATCGTCGAAACGGACGGTGACCGGCGCCTGCGACCTGCCGGAGATGATCACCCCGTCCCAGCCGGCCGTCTTGCACGCCTCGCCGAACGGCCCGCCGCAGGAAGAGCCCACCATCAGGCCGGTGAGCGGCGATTTCGTGACCACCTCGAAGCGCGCCGAGCAGGGGGCGCCGGTGGTGAGCAGCACGCCCATCGAGAAGATCAGAAGATTGTCGGGCCCCAGGGGGTCCACCTCTCCCAGCCTGTCGCGAAGGCGGTCATAAAAAATCTTGATGGCCAGCCCCTTGCCGCCCAGGTAATTTTTCAAATCCTCGCGCGAAATTTCGTACACCGACCAGGACCTGTCGGTGAGGTTGATGTCAAGGTATCGGTTACTGGTGCCGCTGATCACGTTCATTCGGGGGCCTCCATGGTAATCGCGTCGAACAGGCAGTTGGTTTCGCACCAGGCGCAGGACACGCACTTCTCGGGAAGCGCCAGGACGGCGTGGTTTTTCGCCAGGGGGAGATTTTCATCCGCCATTGAAAGGGCCCCGGCCGGGCAGGCATTGACGCAGTTTTCACAGGCGTAGCATTTTTCAGCGATGATGACGGGCCTCGGCCATTCCGACTTCTTTCGCCTGGCGATCGCGTTGCCCTTGTCATCAAGGACACCGCCCCTGGGACACAGGCGGCCGCACGCCCCGCATTCGATGCAGCGCGCCGGATCGATGACGTGCCGCTCCTTTTTCTCTCCGCTGATGGCGCCGGTGGGGCAGGCCTTCACGCAGGCGGTGCAGCCGATGCACTGATCGGATATGAAGTAGCTCATTCCGTCCTCCGTCGGGATAGTGTCATGGTGTTGCAATCAAACCTGAAGCATTCATATTATTTTTAATGTATTTATCATGTATAAATGTATCTCACGGACGCCTGTCAAGCATGAATTTTTCCATGTGTGAACAGGAAAAACAATAAAGGATATCACATTACAACGTAGTGAATTATATGTTTCCGGGAGATTCAAAACCGACCGGGAGGTTTTTTTGTCGACAAATGAGAAATCATGCGTAAAGTAGTCATCGATTCAACACAATACATCGGCATTACACATACATAGATCATGCTCACATCTGTCACCATGAATGCATATTACCAGGCATCCGCGTTGCGCCTGATACGTGTATCCGGCGTGTGCCGCGATGTGCGTCCGCTGGCAGGGGCGCGTCGCGGCATGTCATGGCGGCGGACATCTTCTGGGCGGGCGCTGCCCGACGGTTATAAAAACAAAGAGGGTTATTGCGATGCAAGAGATCATCGGCACAAGCAACAGGATCCTGGAGGTTGACTTATCGGCAAAGAAGTCATCGGTATATGAAGTCACCGACAGGGAATTGCGCCTCTACCTGGGAGGCAAGGGACTTGGATTAAAGCTGCTGTACGACCGGATGGAGCCGGGAATCGATCCCCTCGGGGAAGAGAACATGATCGCCTTCATGATGGGCGTGCTCATGGGAACGGGGGCGCCGTGCTCCGGCCGGTTTGCCGCCGTGACGAAGTCTCCTCTCACCGGCATCATGGTGGCGGCGTCATGCGGAGGCCCCTTCGGCATGGCGCTCAAGACCTCGGGGTGGGACGGGCTGATCGTCAGGGGCAAATCCAGCGAGCCCGTCTACCTTTCCGTGGACTCGAAAGGCGTCGAGTTTAAAAGCGCGAAGGGGATTTGGGGCAGGGACACCCACGCGGCGCAGGAGATCATGCTCGGGGAAGGCACGGGCGCCGTGGTAATAGGCCCCGCGGGCGAGAACCTCGTCCGCTTCGCCAACATCTGCTCCGGCCACCGCTACCTGGGGCGCGGGGGGATGGGGGCGGTGATGGGCTCCAAGAACCTCAAGGGAATCGTGGCCAAAGGCAAAGAGTTTAAAATAGTCCCTGTCAGGCAGAAGAAGTTCGAGAGCAACAAAAAGCGCGCCGTCAAGTACATCAACGACAATCACGTCACCGCCATCCAGTACCGCCAGCTCGGCACCAACTCGCACGTGATGCTCTCCAACAAGGCCGGCATTCTCCCGGTCAGGAACTTCACCGGGGGATCGCACGGCGAGGCGCACAAGGTCTCGGGCGAGCGCATCATGGACAAGTACAACGGCAAGTTCGATACCTGCAAGCCGTGCAGCATCCTCTGCGGCCACAAGGCCACCTTCAACGGCGCGGAAAAGCCCGTGCCGGAATTCGAGACGGTGGGGCTATTCGGGCCGAACCTCTCGATCTTCGATCCCGTGGCCATCAGTGAATTCAACGAGATCTGCGGCGGCATGGGAATGGACACCATCTCGGCGGGCGGCACCATCGCCTGGGCCATGGAGGCCACCGAGAAGGGGCTTTTCCAATCCAATCTGAAATTCGGCTCGGCGGAGGAGGTCTCGAGGGCGCTCCTCGATATCGCCCACATGAGGGGCGTCGGCAAAGAGCTCGCAATGGGCTCGCGATGGCTTTCCAAGAAATACGGGGGAGAGGACTTCGCCATGCAGGTCAAGGGGCTCGAGCTCGCCGCCTACGACCCGCGGGGCGCGTTCGGACAGGGCCTGAGCTTCGCGGTGGCCAACCGCGGCGCCTGCCACCTCTCGTCGGCCTTTTTTGCGCTGGAGGCGTACCTGCACATGTACATGCCCTACACCACATGGGGCAAGGCCTCCTACACCGCCTTTGCCGAGAACTGCTTTAACGCGGTCAACTCGCTGCACATCTGCCAGTTTACCGCATTCCCGGTGTTCCTCCAGCCGCCCATCATCAAAATGCTTCCGACGGTGGTGCTCAACATCGCGCTCTCGACGATGGCTCCGCTTGCGGTGTGGTTTATGGACCTCAGCGTGTGGTCGCGCTTCTGGTCGTCAATCACCGGCAAACGCTTGAACATGTGGCAGATGCTCAAGGTGGGAAGGCGCATCCAGGTGCTTGAGCGCTACATGAACACGCGCGAGGGGATATCCCGCAAGGACGACACGCTCCCCGGAAGGCTCCTCAATGAAGGGCGGGCCAACGACCCGGCGCACCACACCGTGCCCCTTGAGAAAATGGTTCCGAAGTACTACCGGGTGCGCGGGTACGACTCCAACGGCATCCCCAGGGACAGGACGCTGAAAAAGCTCCGCATCGAAAAAAAAGAATTTTCGCGGGGAGGTGCGTCATGCTGATACCGGTAACATATGAATTTTTCAGCCAGTCAAAGATAAACGCGGGAAAGATGGCGCTTGAGCACATACCGGCCGAGCTTGAGAGCATGGACGCCCGGAAGCCGATCGTGCTCACCTCGCGCGAAACCACCGCGGCAGGGCTGACAACCGTGTTTAAAAAGGCGCTGTACGAGTCGGACATTGTGATGGGCGCCGTGTACGACAGGATTTATCCCTATGCGACCATCAGTCAGATCAACGACCTCGCGCTGCTTTTCCGTGAGCGGGGCTGCGATTCCATCATCGCGCTGGGCGGCGGGTCCATCATGAACGTGGCCAAGGGGCTTAACATCGCGGTGAGCCTGGGCGGCCGCCTCCCGGACTACGCGGGGGAGGACGGGATATCCTCCCACCTCAAGCCGCTCATTTACGTGGCCACGGGATCGGTCAACGGCAAGGAGACCACCAGCCAGGCCTACGTGGACAACCACAAGTTCGTGTCCACGTTCCTGCTGCCCGATGTGGTGATCATCGACAACCGCATGGTGCGATCGCTCGATCCGCAGAGCGCCGTGGACTCGTCGCTCGCGGCGCTCACCGCGGCCATCGAATCGTGCGCCTATCCCTACAACAATCCCATGAGCGACCTGTACGCCAATGTCGCGATCAAGCTGATTTTCAACAACCTTCCCCGGGTGATCAAAAAGCCCCGGGACAGGGAGGCGTGCCGGGCGCTCGCCAACGCGCATGCCGTGGCGGGCATCGCCTTTTCCAATGTTCCCGAAGGCATGGCGTTCTCGCTGGGGCGGGCGATTGCGCACGACACGAGCTACAGCATGGGCGCCTGCATGGGCGTGCTGCTCTTCGCCAACCTCAGCTTCAAGATGGAGAAGGGTGAGGGTATCCGGAGCGAACTCCTCTATGCGCTCAGAGGCATCGATGAATACTGCGCCACGCCCGAAAGGGACAGGGTGCGCCGCTCGATGGAGCTCCTCGGCGAGCTCTACGGCGCAATCGGCGAAATGATACCGCGATCGCTGAAGGAGATGCGCATACCCCGCTACAGGCTCGCGGAGTACGCGCGTGAGGCGGCGCACACGCACAACAAAAGGCTCAACTACAGGGACTGCCTGGCGCTGCTCGAGAGGGCGTGGGAAGGGGTGAATAAATGAAAACAGGGGAAATACGGCCATGATGAACATAAACAGGTATCCGGAAGTGCATCCGAAAGGAAAGTTTCTCAAGAAGGCCTACGTGGCGATCATGCTCTGGATCGTAGGCCGGTCCATACAGGCGGCGTCGAGGATCGACAGGGTGGTGAAGGCGGAATTCGCCAAGCTTGGCGACAACTTCCTCCTCCGTCTCTGGGTTGCGCCGCACGGGCCCAACATGCTTGTGGGCAAGGACAAAAAGGGCAGGGTGAAATACATGGGATGGAATCCCAACGGAAAGAAAGTGACGCTCGAGATGCGCGTCAAGGGCATCGAGCAGGCGATTTTGATGTTCACCTTCCAGGAATCCACCTGCGAGGCGACCGCAAATGACCGGCTGATTGTCAATGGCAACCTCGACGACGCGTGCGTGATCGTTCGAGTGCTCGACATTGTCGAGGTGTTTCTGCTTCCGAAGATCATCACCAAACTCGCGGTGAAGCGGTATCCGAAATGGTCCCAGATGTCGCCGCTTCGCAAGTACGCGGGAAGGATACTTACCTACATCCGGGCGTTCAGCGTGTAGGGAGCAGGAGCCTCTGAAACAACAATTATATTGCATAAGGAGTGAACAATGCACTTGCCAGGTTATTATGAATTCTGCTGCCGCGTTAAGATAATCGCAGGGCATAAGGCCCTTGAAATGATACCCGACACGCTCGCCAGGATGAGCGCGAAAAGACCCATGGTGCTCAGCGACAAGGGTGTGACGGGCGCCGGGCTCACCGCCATCGTGACGAAGGCGATGGGCAGGAAGATTAAAATCGGGGTGGTCGATGATTCCGTTCCTGCGGACTCCGAAGTCACCGTCGTCAACAGGCTCGCGAAGCTCTATCGCGACAAAGGGTGCGACTCCATCGTCGCGGTGGGAGGAGGATCGGTGATGGACACCGCGAAGGCGGTCAACATACTCGTGTCCATGCGGGGAGACGACCTGATGCAGTACACGGGGGCCGGGAGGGTCACCGAAAAGCTGAAGCCCCTCGTTGTGGTGCCCACCACGTCGGGCACCGGCTCGGAAATGACGCTTGTGGCGGTCATCGCCGACCACAGCAGGAACATGAAGATGGCCTTCACGTCGTACTTCCTGCTTCCCGACGCCGCGTTTCTCGACTCGCGCATGACGAAAACGCTGCCGCCGGCGCTCACCTCGTCGACGGCCATGGACGCGATGACGCACGCATGCGAGGCGTACACATGCATGGGGAAAAACCCGATAAGCGACGCGTACGCCATACCCGCGATCCAGTTCATCAGCCAGAACGTGCTGCGCGCGGTGAAAAAGCCGGACGACATGAAGGCGCGCCTGGCACTGGCGACTGCCTCCACGCTTGCGGGCGTTGCGTTCTCCAACTCGATGGTCGGCATCGTGCACAACATCGGCCACGCGATCGGCGGGGTGTGCGGCGTGCCGCATGGGGTGGCCATGAGCATCCTGCTGCCGTACGGGCTTGAATACAACTACCATAAGTCGGCGCACTTCACCGCCGACCTGCTTTACCCGCTGGCCGGTGAGGAAATATACGCGGCGACGCCGCTGAGGGAGCGTCCCGAAAAGGCCGTCGCCTGCATCCGCCAGCTCAACCAGGACCTTCACGACGCCACGGGGGGAAGGCACTTCCGGTATTTAAAGGAGATCGTCGACAGGAACGGCAGCCAGATGGTGCCCCGGAGTGCATTCGATGAGATCATCGCCAAGGCCCAGGGCGACCCGGCGCAGTTTTACAATCCCGAGGATGCTGACTACGGCGATTACATCACGGTGCTGGAGTGCGCGTACGAAGGCGTCCCGCTTGACCGGGGAAAGATAAAAAAAGGCCCTAAAAAAAGTAAAATCAGGATATAATGCTCGAAGGCCCCTTTTCAGGGGCCTTTTTCATCAGCTCCGCCGGGTCATTTCAGGACCTTGTATATCCCGCGCCGCCAGTTGTCGAGATCGCTGACGTACCACCGGGAAAAGCGCCTGTCGGACGGTCCTCCCGCGAGGGTGGTATGTATCTCGCAGGTGTCCATGTCGGCGATCATCCGGTAGGACGGGCTGAAGGTGGTGGTGCGCCCGGCGCTCCTGAAAATCTGCCCCTGGGGCACGGTGGCCCTGTTGCCGGGAAGCTCTATGGGCCCCCGGTCGAAGCCGAAAAATCCCGGGATTTTGCCGCCGAAGAGCAGGTGTGAAAGGGTGATCTTCCTGGTGCTCCCGTAGGTGACCGCGCGGACGGCGAGGCCTTCATCGAGGGCGCGGCGGAAGATGTCCTCACGGGAATGCGTCCCGAACCAGGCGGAGCGCTTTTTCAGCAGTATCGTGTCGAAGTTGGCGTAGTAGTCGTTGAACAGGCTTGTCTCGATCATGAGATGGTCGATGACCTCGCGGCCGATGCCGCCGTCGCCGAAGACGATGCGCAGCAGCGAGAGGTACACCGATTCGAAGAGCGTCGCGCCCTTCGAGTCGGCCGCGTACACGCAGTCCCACTCGCGGAGGATCCTGCCGTTCGGCGTGTCGGGCAGCAGGGGCCGCAGCTCCTTCATGAACGCCTGCGCCTGCAGGGAGAGCAGGTCGAAATGGATCGCCTTCATGTCAGGCACGGAGCGCTTTTTTCTCGCAGACAGAAGCTGCTCGATTCTGTCGGAGCGGTAGGAGCCCATGGGGAGGTTGATGGCGCGTGCGCTGCCGAGGTGGTTGAGGTCCTGGTTGGCCGTCGCGATAATCCCGTTGTCCGGGTTGTAGAGGGAGGGGAGCTTTACGCTGGACACGAATCCCTTCGGATCGTATTTTTTCTCCCAGGCGGGAAGGGGCACAAGCCCGCTCACGCCCCGCGGGCGGTCGTAGAGGCGGCCGCTCATCTGGTAGCCGATGTTGCCCGAATCGTCGGCAAGCACGTAGTTGAAGCTGTTGGCCTCCAGGCGCCGCCACAGGGCCATGCCCTCCTTCACATTCCCGGCCGTGAGCATGCCCAGAAGGCCGTTGAAGTCGTTCGCCACGCAGCCCTTCGCAGCCGACCAGCACATGACAAGATAGTGTCCGGCGACCGTGGGATCGCCCTCGAGCAGGCCGAGCTCGTTTTCGTACACGTGCTCCACCACCGTCTTCCCCTTTTTCACAATGATCTCCTCGCGGCGCACGCTGAAGGGCTTCCATCCCTTTCCCCGCCGGTACTTGCCGTCGCGGCATTCCTCGACGCGGAAATCGATCTGGTCCATGAACGAGTAGGTGGCCCCCCATGCCAGCCGCTTGGTGCGCCCGATGGGAAGCCCGGGCGCGCCGGGAATGGAAACACCCATGATCACGTCATCGGGTGAGCGGAGCACGATTTCCTGCCACACCGAGGGGAGCCTGTTGACTTCGAGATGGGGATCGCTGCACAGCATGGGTTTGCCTGACTTGCTGCGCGCGCCGCTGATCACCCAGTTGTTGGAGGCGATGAAGCGGGGAAGGGCCCGAAGCCAGTTGAGCGATTCCGGAACCAGGGGCGGCGCCAGCGTGATTTTTCGCATGAGATCGGCGTCGATCTTCTCTGTCAGGTAGGGGAAGAGCTCCTTGAGCCGCGTCCCGTCCATGCCGTTTTGGACCATCTGCACGATGAGTTTTTCCATGTTTCCCTGGGCGTCGGCGAGCCCCAGAAGCCCCATGACCTTGCCGATCATGAAGGTGTCGTGAATCCGCCAGGGCTCGGGGCGGTATCCCAAAAGCTTCAGCTCGAACACCAGAGGATTTTCCTCCATGTAGCAGTTGACCCCGTCGGCGTATGCCTGCATCTGCTCACGGACGGAGGGCTCGAGCTTTTCAAGCTCTGAATCCGTGTCGGGCATCACGTTCATCCTGCGCATGTAGCGGTCGATCTCGACAA